>CAYFKL010000145.1:0-2520 GCA_964343565.1 uncultured Actinomycetes bacterium | reverse complement strand
CGCATGGTCAATTGCCCAATTCGATCGGTAGGCCCAAAGGCTGCATCCTCGGTTCGCTCCATAGAGAGTTTCTCTGGATGGTAACTAAAGGCAGGACCACTGGTCTTGATAATGCTGTAATCGTCACCCCGTCTTAAGCGAAGTGTGACACTTCCTGTCACCGCTGCCGCAACCCATCGTTGTAAGGATTCGCGCAACATAAGCGCCTGCGGATCAAACCATCTACCTTCATAAAGCAATCTGCCTAGACGACGACCTTCTGCATGATAATTCGCGATGGTGTCTTCATTGTGAATTGCACTCACCAAACGTTCGTAGGCAATAAAGAGCAAAGCCATTCCTGGCGCTTCATAAATCCCACGACTCTTGGCTTCGATAATTCGATTTTCAATTTGGTCAGCCATTCCCAAACCATGGCGGCCACCAATCTCATTTGCTCTCTGCATTAATGCCACAGGATCAGAAAAAGATTCACCATTGATGCTCACCGGACGTCCTTGAAGAAAATCAATGGTGACATCTTCAGTAGGGATATCAACCGCTGTATCCCAGAATCGAACACCCATGATTGGTTCCACAATTTCGATTGAAACTTCCAGATGTTCTAAATCTTTTGCTTCATGGGTGGCGCCTAAAATGTTTGCATCCGTTGAATATGCCTTTTCGGTGCTATCGCGATATGGAAGTTTTCTTGACGTAAGCCACTCAGACATCTCTTTACGTCCACCTAATTCGCGAACAAAGTCAGCATCAAGCCACGGCTTATAAATTCTTAACGCCGGATTCGCTAATAATCCGTAGCGATAGAAGCGTTCAATGTCATTTCCCTTGTATGTTGAACCATCGCCCCAAATCGATACGCCATCTTCTCGCATCGCTCTAACGAGCAAAGTGCCGGTGACGGCCCGACCAAGTGGTGTGGTGTTGAAATACTGTTTTCCACCCGAACGAATATGAAAAGCGCCGCATGCAATTGCTGCCAAGCCCTCTTCAACCAACGCAAGTTTGCAATCCACCAGACGAGCGCCTTGCGCACCATAAAGGCTTGCTCTGCCAGGAACTTGATCAATATTCGGTTCGTCGTACTGCCCTAAGTCCGCGGTGTAAGTAAATGGAATTGCTCCCTTTTCGCGCATCCAGGCCACAGCTACCGAAGTATCAAGGCCGCCGGAGAAGGCAATTCCCACCCGCTCTCCAACCGGAAGCGAAGCCAGTACTTTGGACATGCCCCTAAGCCTAACGGCTCGCAGTTGGCAACGGCTCACGCCACCGTGGCGAAGTCGTTCGCGGGGGGTGCATGACGCCTCGGTAGATGATCACGCTGGGTCGACCGTAATTCGCTGTTAATGCTGCCCCTAATTCATCCATATTTGTAAGAGTGGTGACTGGTAATTCAAACGCAGCAAACATCGACTCCCATTGCGGAGTAAATAAATCAACACCTCGTTCGTGATGACCAAAAACCTGCTGATCAAATCTCAACATTCCATATCCACCATCATCAATAAGCAACAAAGTCAGTGGAAGATTCTCTTGCCGAATCGTGGCTAATTCGCCAAGGGCAAACATTAAACCGCCATCGCCACAGAGAGATAACGTGGGCGCAACTGACGCCGCACCAATCGCTGCCGGAAAACCAAAACCCAAAGTGCCCCAACCAACGGGGTAAGCCAAACGTCGGCTGCGGGGTTGAACTGAGTAGCCAGCCATCCAATAACCGCCGATGGTCATATCAACCACAATGTTGCCATCGGTAGGCCATGCTTGCTCTATCTGTTCAATCATTTTTATCCCAAGCGAACCACGCTCATCGTTTCGTAGCCGCTCTCTCATCTGATTACCAATAGCCGAAGGTGATTCAATCCATCGCTTTTTTGGAGAAATTAGATCAGTGAGTTGGTGTAGTTGCTGCAATGGAGCGTTAACGAGATGAGCCTGTGGAATATTTGTTGAAATTGGTTGCTCGTGAATATTTACTGCCAACACATTTTTCGGCAGTGGTGCCTGCCAATTTCTGGAGTTCATTCCATCAAAGTCAGTTCCTAACATCACAAGCAGGTCAGCATCAAGCAAGAGTTGGTGTCCCTCTGGTTCATGGAGTGGAGCCCCAACAACTAGATCAGATGCGTGTACGCCATTCCCGGCAAAAGAAGTAAGTATTGGTGCATTTAACTTACTAACAAAGTTCGAAATGTCGTTTGCATTCGCTGCTCCCCCACCAAGATAAACGACTGGACGTTCACTTTGCTCGACGAGTGATAGAGCCTTACTCCAATCGACATTCGATTCCGGTTTGACTTCACTTCGCATTGCAGGTGCTGCAATTTCTTGTGCTAACAAATTAGATGGTATTCCGATGTAGCCGGCAACTTCATCATGAGTTTTCATGTAATTGATAACTGTCTCGATTGCCTTCAATGCGGCATCAGGAGTTTGGGCGGAAATCGCACAACCTGGTGAGGCTAGTGGTGCAAAAAGCTGCGCTTGATCATTCATCTCATGCAAGATCCCGCGATTAAC
>CAYFKL010000144.1:0-2637 GCA_964343565.1 uncultured Actinomycetes bacterium | reverse complement strand
CGTTTAATATCGCGCCCATGGCATGTTCGCGAATCCCAAAATGAATAACGCGACCATAGGGGCTAGCCTTCTCGAATCCGCTTGTAAGTGGCAAGAAGGATGTACTCGATTCGATTGTTGTGTTATTGCTATCAGCTAAATCAGCAGATCCACCCCAAAGTTCTGGAAGTTGCTCAGCAAGTGCCTGTATAACTTTGCCAGATGCCGCTCGAGTGGCGATCTCTTTATCTTTTGAGAATTCGGGTATGCGAAGTTTTGGCAGCTCATTCTTTACGATTCGGTCTAAAAGTTCTGCCCGCTCCGGAGTTCGTACTTTCCAGGCTTGAAAGGAATTTTCCCAATCTTTTCGTACGTCGGTTGCACGCGCTTTTACTTTCCGAGCATGCGCGAGCAAGTGGTCGGGCATTTGAAAAAATTCATCGCTAGGTATGCCCAGTTCGACCTTCGTAGCGGCTACTTCGTCGACACCAAGAGCAGATCCATGTGATTTTGCAGTATTTCTCGCATTAGGTGCGGGCCAGGCAATAATTGATTTCACTCTAATGAGTGTTGGCTTGGAACTTCGTCTTGATTTCGTCAAGGCAGCATCAATTTTTTCCAGGTCGACATCTCCATTAGCTAAATGATCTATTTCAATGACATCCCAGTCGTAAGCTCTGAATCGGGCAGAGACATCTTCTGTGAACGCAAGATGAGTGTCGCCCTCGATGGAGATTCGATTGTCATCATAAATAACGGTCAAATTTTCTAATTGTTGAGTACCAGCAAGTGAGCAGGCTTCTGCGCTTATTCCTTCTTGAAGATCGCCATCTGAACAGAGCACATAAACATGGTGATCAAATACTCCATCTCCCATAGTTGTTTCTGGTTCGAGCAGACCGTGAACATAGCGCCCTGCCATCGCCATCCCCACTGCGGTTGAGATTCCAGCACCTAATGGTCCGGTGGTAATTTCAACTCCAGGTGTGTGTCCAAATTCTGGGTGACCTGGAGTTAGTGAATTCAACTTTCTAAATTCTTTGAAGTCGGCAATCTCCAATCCATATCCCGAGAGAAAAAGTTGAGTGTACAAAGTCAAGCTTGAGTGCCCACAGGAGAGTACGAACCGATCACGTGCCAGCCATGTTGGATCACTCGGGTCGTGACGTAGGTGACGTTGAAAGAGTAAGTATGCGATGGGTGCCAAACTCATCGCCGTTCCGGGATGCCCGTTGCCGGCGGTTTGGACGGCGTCTGCTGCTAACGCTCGGGAGTATCGGATTACATCAAAGTCCTGTTGATCGAAATTTAGCGACGTCACACCCATACCCTATGCGTCCAAGCGTCCATTTCCCCGACTAGACTCACGACTCATGCGTCGCTACATCGCCTTGATGAAACCGCGCATTATCGAATTATTACTCGTGGCGACCCTGCCCACCTTGGTGCTGGCGGAACGAGGTTGGCCAGGGCTCAAGGTATCCCTAGTGACCGTTCTCGGTGGCGCGTTGGCCGCTGGTAGTGCGAATGCTTTCAACTCAATAATCGATCGTGACATAGATGCTCAGATGGAGCGGACCGCTCATCGCCCGATGGCTCAAGGACTTATCAAGACTCGTACGGCTTTCCTCTTTGCCACGATCGTAGGAGTCATTTCAGTCTCATCTATGGCAATTTTTACTAATGCTTTGGCTGCAGGACTGACCTTCTTGGCAATTCTGATGTATGTCCTGGGATACACATTGATTTTGAAGCGAAGAACCGCTGAAAACATCGTTTGGGGTGGTGCGGCTGGTTGCATGCCAGTACTCATAGCTTGGGCCGCCATAAAAGGTAGCCTTAGCTGGACTCCAATAATTCTTTTCCTGATCATCTTTTTTTGGACGCCGCCACATTACTGGCCACTCGCTATCAAATATCGAGACGACTATGAGAAGGCATCAGTTCCAATGCTCCCAGTTGTATCAACAATTGACCACGTAGCTATCCGAATCATCCGATATTCCTATGGAATGGTGTTTTGCAGTTTGCTACTAATTCCAATTGCAAAATTAGGAAGTATTTACATCACCGTCTCTGTTGTTCTTGGTGCTTTATTCATTCTTGAAGCTCACAGGATTCTAGATCGCGTAAAGAAGAACGTTGAAGTTAATGCGATGCGACTCTTCCATGGATCGATTTCTTATCTTTCTATTTTATTTCTTGCCATGGCGGTCGACGTACTGGTGTTTTAGAAGTTAACCGATCTACTCAACCTTTCTTAATGCCGGTGTTCAAGTAGCACGCAGCGCACCAAACTAAACCAGATCCAAGCAAGTGGATAGCTACCAGAACTTCGGGAAGACCGTTGAACACTTGAACATAGCCAATGACTCCTTGCAGAAGTATGGCGCCTATGAACCACCAGAGACTTTTCGGAATAGCGGTCTTTGAAATTTTGAACATGACAATGAGCATCAGAGTTGCCACTGTCAGCGCAATGACCAAGTCGGCGTGAAGCCAAGCTACTTTGAGTGCATCAAATGGGTACCTTGGCGCCTTTGGATCGCCGGCGTGGGGGCCACTTCCTGTCACGACTGTTCCAATGATGAGGACCAGAGCAGTTAGTGCGAAGAGAACTTTAACCAACCAATAAATTTCCGGGCGCACGGTTGCAAT
>CAYFKL010000143.1:0-2638 GCA_964343565.1 uncultured Actinomycetes bacterium | reverse complement strand
GCAGCGACTTCTGGACCAAACGCACCGGCACGCATTGCTAAACCAAGACCAGTTCTACTAAAGAGTTGCGAAAAGCCAATCATGACCGCAATCACAACTAACACGATAAAGAGATCAAAAGGCGAAAATGGAATTCTCGTTCCGAAGACAGACATTCCTTCCGCAGAAAATGCGGTGGGATACTTTCTAAACTCTCCGCCCCACCACATTGCCACAACACCTTGAATCACTGCGAGCAGACCTAGAGTGGCAATCACGGGCGCTACCGCCGCTTCAGGACCATTGCCTGATTTCTTTAACAGTGGACGGATGAGTAAGAGATCCACCAAAGCACCCAACACGCCACCTGCAATCACCGCTGCGATTAATGCCAACCAGTAATTGTTGGTAATCCGATGAATTTCTAAACCTAAGTAAGTGGAGAAAACCGCTTGGCCTGCTTGCGCAAAATTCACCACTCTCGTGCTTCGCCAAACCAAAATGAGAGCAACTGCCATCAGAGCGTAGATCGCCCCAATGCTCACACCCGTTATCAAGGCATCAATGAATTGATTCATCAGTACCCCAAGTAGTGATGTCGAAGGGAGGTATCTGCTGCAATTTCTGCTGCATTTCCACTAGCCACTTTCTTGCCGAGCGCTAAGACCACAGCTTGATCGGCAATTTTTAATGCACTCACTGCATTCTGCTCTACAAGAACAACTGTTAAACCGGTTGCGCGTCGCATCTGATCAATTGTGTGAAAAATCTGTTCAATTATGAGTGGCGCCAATCCAAGAGATGGTTCATCCAAGAGCAAGAGCGAAGGTTTCGCCATTAATGCTCTTCCGATCGCCAACATTTGACGCTCGCCACCTGAAAGCGAATCTGCGCCTTGCTTCAAACGCTCACCTAATCGTGGAAAGAGATCAAGAACTTCGCTCTTGGTTTCAGCAACTCCATTCTTTCGCCAGAGACTCCCGAGTTTTAGATTCTCTTCTACAGTGAGTTCGGCAATAACGCTTCGCCCTTCTGGAACATGTGCAACTCCATGTCTGACAACATCCGAAGTGGCGAGCGCAAATAGATCTACTTCACCCCACCTCGCAGATCCACTCGTTGCCTTCTTCAATCCTGAAATTGTGCGAAGCAATGAAGTCTTTCCAGCACCATTCGCACCTATGACAGCGGTGCAAGTTCCGGGAGCAACCTCAAAGGACAGGTGATCTACTGCCCTCACATGTCCGTGATCAGTTACTACATCTACCAGTGAAAGCATCAGTGTTCACCAACCGCTGCTGCGCCGAGATATGCCGCTATCACTGCTGGATCACTCTTCACTCGGTCTGGAGTACCGCTTGCGATGATTTGACCAAAATCTAATACGTAAATTTTTTGACTAACGCTCATCACAACGTCCATGTGATGTTCTACAAGCAAAACCGAACACGTGACTTCCTTGATCAAATTGGAAAGCCATGCCAAATCTTCAGCGCCAAGCCCACCCGCTGGTTCATCAAGTAGCAGCAGTTTCGGTTCAGTGACAAGCGCTCGGGCCATACTGACTCGCTTCAATAATGGAAAAGCTAATTCACTGGGTCGTTTCCCCGCTAAGTCCGCAACACCGCATCGCTCTAACGCAACCATTGCTCGATCTTTGATGCGTTTTTCGTCGCGCTCATAAGTTCCAAACATTGCGCTAATGAATCCAGATTTGGATTCGTGGGTTAGGGAGACTGCCACATTTTCTAAGCACGTTAAGTCAGGAAAGAGACCTACTCCTTGTAATGTGCGCGAGATCCCCATGCGCGTTAATTGATGTGGTTTTGGAAAATCAATTTCTTTATCCTGCCAATGCATCGACCCACGATCGGGCCTAACAAATCCACTTATGACATTAAAGAGTGTGGTTTTACCAGCGCCATTGGGGCCGATCAAACCTACGACTTCACCTGGTTCAACAGCTAGGTGCACATCAGAGAGCGCCTTCAATCCCCCAAAGGTGACGTCGACTCCTGAAATCCGCAACATAGTGGTGAGGTTACCTGACTCGAGAATAGAAGTCAGCGATCTGCTCGAACCAAATCCACAATGGCATCGGTAACTAGATCGGGGCGCTCTAGCATCATCAAATGGCCGGTCTTGGCGGCTTCAATATATGAGGAGCCCTTAATTTTCTCCGACATGTATCGGGCATGATCCACCGGAGTTAATCGATCGTTGGCCCCAGCCAGAATCGTGGTAGGGACCTTTGACATAGCCTTCATCGCTGGACGGCCGTTGAACTCACCAAAGAGCGGAAAGTAGTAAGCCAAAGTTTCAAATGGGGTTTGCCGAATCATTTCCGATACGAATTCCACCAATCGAGGATCGACCTGACTTGAGAAGGAATATCGTTTCGTCAAAACAAAGCCAAAATCTTTACCTAGTTTTAATGAACGATCTACTAATTCAGATTTTGACGCTAAAAAATCGACTATTTGCGGAGCAAAATTATTGATTACTGGAATATCCAATATTGGCAGACCTAATGGAGAGTCAGGAAGTGGTCCGGGCGTGGAAGAAACTAAAGTTACCCCACGAACACGCTCTGAAAAAATGTCTGGGAATCTTTTTGCAAATGCTTGAATTGTCATTCCACCCATTGAATGACCAACTA
>CAYFKL010000142.1:0-2799 GCA_964343565.1 uncultured Actinomycetes bacterium | reverse complement strand
GGCAATTGTCTGACCTTTCGATACCCGATATTCTGGCACAGCGCTGCTCACTCGGCTACCGCTTGAGCGGGCATTTTTAAGAATATAGTGACGGGAAGAGTATGCAATCGAATCTAAATCTGCGTCGGCGAAACCGATCGCTCTGGCTCACTCTCCCGCAGCCGAGCCTCACCCACGAAGTCTTAGACCAACTAGATGCGGCCATCTCCGCAGCCGAACTCGATCCAACGTTGCGAGCTCTCATAATTTCTGGCTCTGGTAAGTACTTCTGCATTGGCATGGACATTGACTTTTTAGGCGCCTGTTTCGCTGATCCAAAGAACACATTTTCTGCCTTTGTGACTCGATATCACGAATTGCTTCATCGGATAGAAGAAGCCAACATTCCAATAGTCGCCGCAGTAAATGGAATTGCACGTGCAGGTGGAATTGAATTATTGCTGGCTTGTGATCTTGTGGTGATATCTAACGAAGCAAAGATTGGTGACCATCATTTGGCCAGTGGCATTCCACCGGGAGCTGGCGCAGGGGTTCGATTACAGCGCATACTTGGTCCAATCCGAGCGCGAGAATTTATCTTCTCTGCTCGTTGGATGAGTGCAGATGAAGCCTTTCAATCTGGAGTCGCCTCGCACGTGTGCGCACCTGACCAAATTGAAGTAATCATTGATCAAATCGTTGATAATTTGAGTCGGACTTCTCGAACCGCTCTGGCAGCAACGAAATCAGCATTACTTCAAGCCTCCCCCACCAGACCGGGCTGTAAAGCGGAGTTAAAAGTTTTCTTAGATTTTGTAACAAATGATCTTGATGCAAGTGAGGGCTATCGCGCTTGGGTGGAGAAGAGGTCACCTCAATGGAAATGATGAAAAAGCCACGTTCCGGTTTCAGTTCACAAATCGAAATTACCGATGCCATGGTCACAGAAATCGTTGAATTCGGAGGCTATCCACATCCGCTCTTTCAAGCAGGTTGGAAAGAACTAGGTATGAGAAACAGGCCTATGCCCGGACAGGGCGTGATGGCTTTAATGGCTGGCGCACTAGAGCGCAGCGGAGAATGGGATCACGCAGTTGCACTAATCGGTTACGAAAATGTTCGCTTCAAAGCACCTGTTGTTGTGGGAGACCTCGTGCAACTTGTATGGAAAGAAGTTGAACAACTACCTTGGAAAAATCCTGAACGCGTACTGATTAAATGTGAATGGAACTTGCGCAATCAACTAGATGAAGTTTGCGTCGAATCCATAGCTTTGATGTTAGTTCGTTCCATTGCCATATAAACACCGTGTAAATGCGATAAGTGTTCTCGCATAGCGGTTCCGGCCTCTGTCACATCTTTAGCCCTGATCGCGTTGTAAATTCTGCGATGATCATCAGCGATCTCAGATGCCATCGTCTCAGGAGCGCGATCATGGATGAATCTCTCATCAATTACGGCATAAATTGGTAGCGATACTGTTGCTAAAAGCGCATTGCCTGAAGCTTCAAAAATGACATCATGAAAATTCCTATGCATCACATGTACTTCGGAATTAGGTTCTTGAGTTTGTAGCGCCAATTCCATGGCATGTAATTGAGGCAACGAACGACGTTCTGCGGCTAGTTCGGCAGCAGGAACTTCGATAATCGCACGGGCTTCTAGCAAACCTTCAACGGTGAGCACCGAAAGCCCAGAAGATGAATTTGGAAGTGCCAATGTCATTAATCTAAATCCGGTTTCGAGATAACCAGCAATCTGTTCCCGATTTGGGTGATTGATCCAAGAACCACCCGTTGCCCCACGAGTAGTCACCACTAAATTTTGTGACTCCAAAACCCGAAGTGCTTCACGGACAGTTGAGCGACTTACGCCATATTGCAGCGCCAACTCGGGTTCACTGGGAAGGCGATCGCCCAGCGCCAAATCGCCAGCGAGGATTCTGCGACGCAAATCTTCAGATAATCGATGAAACTCTCGTCCCGAAACCATCTGCAGCGCTCCTTTTGCTCAGATTCGTGTCACTCACTTTACTTCCCAGCATCACTGAACTTCTAGGGCCAACGCATAACAATCTTGAGAAAAAAATTCTTAGATTGCTTGGGCAATGAGGCGAGCAAAACCAATCGCAGGCATTGCTAACAGACCACCGCAGAAAGATTTGCCCATGGTTGCCGCAGCTCCGAGCGCTTCACCAACTGCAAATAACCCCGGAATTACACTCCCATCAGATTTACGAACTCGAAATTCCGAATCAACATCAATTCCACTGAACGTAATGAGAGTGACCGCGTGATTCTGCAGTCCGTAAAACGGACCAACTTGAATCGGAGCCGGTAAGAACTTTCTCCCAAATTTTTCATCTTTTCCATGAGCAACCGCGCTGTTGTATTCAGCGATGGTGGCTATTAATCCCTGGGGATCCACTCCCATGCGAGCAGCTAGTTCTGGCAAAGTCTCCGCCGAGAAAACTCCAGGTAGATTGTTTGCTTTCGCGCGAAAATCATCCCGCTCCCAACCAATCACCATCGGAAAACTCTCTTGCATTCCCACTTCATCAAAGACAGTCCAAAACGTCATTTCTGGAATTTCAACTAGTGCATGTTCTTTGACATCAATACTTTCTTCATCCTCTGCGACCCATCGCTTACCATTTCGATCAACATATATTTCGTATGGAGGGCGCTCTTTTGCAATAAGCAACGGACGGTCCGACCATCGCACAAATCCAGTTCCATCCGGTGAAGGCAAACCACCAAATGTTGGTAAATATGTACCAGCACCTGCGATGTGTGCTCCTAAGCGTTCCGCCATTAAAAG
>CAYFKL010000141.1:0-2854 GCA_964343565.1 uncultured Actinomycetes bacterium | reverse complement strand
ATCTATATCCGGGTAATGCGGAGTGAGATTGTTGGGGTGATGCAGGAAGATTTCATCAAGACAGAGCGCGCTAAAGGAGCGAGTGAAAAGCGCATTTTGATCAAACACGCTAGTCGGATGTCATTAATAACAGTCGTCTCACTCTTTGGCTTAGATTTTGGCGCTCTAGTAGGTGGATCAGCACTGTTAACTGAAGTCGTGTTTGGAATTCAGGGAGTTGGAAAATTAACGTTTAACGCTTTAGAAAATTTCGATCTGCCCGTAATCATGGCAACAGTTATGTATGCATCCTTTTTCGTAGTTTTAGCCAACGCGATCGTTGACGTTATCTACGCATGGATTGATCCGAGGGTCCGTCGTGTCTGAAATGTTGCTTGATGTCAAAAATCTAAACGTTGAATTTGCAACCCGACGTGGAAAAGTTCACGCCGTTCAGAACCTCTCTTTTTCACTAAAGCGAGGAGAGGTACTTGGCATAGTAGGAGAATCTGGAAGCGGTAAAAGTGTCTCTATGAACGCGGTGATGGGACTGATTCGAGATGCGAATGCCGCTATTTCAGGCGAAGTTATATTTAATGGTGAGAATCTTTTTGATAAGAATGATGCACAAATGCGTTCAATTCGAGGCCGAGAAATTTCAATGGTGTTTCAGGACCCGATGACTGCACTCACGCCGGTTTACACAGTTGGCTGGCATATTGTGGAGCAACTTCAACTCCATAGCGATATTTCAAAGAAAGCAGCTCGCGCTCGAGCAATTGAGGTGCTTGATGAAGTTGGGATTCCCGATCCAACCCGTCGAATTGATCAATATCCTCACGAGTTCTCCGGTGGTATGCGCCAAAGGGCCATCATTGCAATGGCATTAGCGTTAAATCCTTCGCTGCTAATTGCCGATGAACCAACCACGGCATTAGATGTGACGATTCAGGCGCAAATTTTGGAATTATTAGATCGCTTAAGGAAGACGCATAACTCATCAATCATTCTGATTACCCACGACATGGGCGTGGTTTCGGAGATAGCTTCTGAAGTTCTAGTGATGTACGCGGGAAGTATGGTTGAACGCGCATCCAAGGCAGATCTCTTCAAGAATCCACAACACCCTTACACCCAAGGGCTGATGCGATCAGTTCCTCGAATCGACCGGCCACGACAAGAGCGTTTGGATGTCATTCCTGGCCAGCCAGCATCATTGCTACATCTGCCAACTGGATGTGTTTTTTCGAATAGGTGTCCAGAAGTCTTTGCCGCTTGTCAGCAAGTTCCACAATTCATGGCGGATACAAATGGACATGGGAAAGCTTGCCATTTAGGAGTATCCAGATGAGTTTTCTCCGAGTAGAAAATCTTTCAAAGTCTTATCAGTTGCGAAAAGCATTTGGTGGGCGATCCAAAGAACAAGTGCATGCTGTCGACAACGTTTCATTTGAAGTTCAAAAGGGTGAAACTCTTGGAATCGTTGGCGAATCTGGGTGTGGAAAGTCGACCCTTGGCCGCACCATAGTGCGGTTAGAAGAACCAACTTCAGGTCGTATCTTTTTTGATGAAGAAGAATTGACTTCAAAATCCCAAAGTCAACTGCGTGTAGTTCGCAAAAAGATACAGATGATTTTTCAAGACCCCTACGCTTCCTTAAATCCACGTCGACCAATTGGAAAAATAGTAGAAGAACCAATGCGGGTACACGGAATTGGTCGTGAAGAGCGAAGAGAGAGTGCTCTGTCGCTTCTTGCAAAAGTTGGTCTGGATAGAGATGCATACGAAAAATATCCACACCAATTTTCTGGTGGTCAGAGACAACGAGTAGTTATTGCACGAGCACTCTCGTTAAATCCAAGTTTGGTAGTAGCTGATGAACCAGTATCAGCTTTGGATGTTTCAATCCAAGCTCAGGTCTTAAACCTCTTTAAAGATCTGCAACAAGAACTTGGCTTAACTTATCTTTTTATCGCACATGATCTTGGTGTAGTTAGGCATGTATCCGATCGAATTGCGGTGATGTATCTCGGAAAGATAGTTGAAATGGCCGATGCCCAGTCGCTCTATCTACAACCGGCGCATCCGTACACCAAGGCTTTACTTTCAGCGAATCCGAGAATGGATTCAGCAGATACCCAAGAACGAATAGTTTTGAAAGGCGACATCCCTAATCCGATTAATCGTCCGACTGGATGCTCATTTCATCCCCGTTGCCCGCTGGCGCAGGAGAAGTGCAGGAGTGAGGAACCGCAACTACTCCAAATTTCTTCAGGCGCTCAAGTTGCCTGCCACTTTGCTAGTTAGCCACGCGGTCTAAGAATTCACTCACGATTCTCTTGAACCGAGCCGGTTCTTCAACATGTGGCATATGCGAAGACTCTGGAAAGAGTTCCCACAACGATCCAGGAATTCTTGCATGTATTTCTTTTTGCATCTCAGGAGTTGCTTCATCATGAAAGCCAGAGACTAATAGAGTTGGCACCGAAATATTTTTAAGATCATCAAGAATATTCCAATGTTTTAGTGAACCAATTACATGAAATTCCGAAGGACCATTCATCGTGTGGTAGACAGTTGGATCAGCACCGAGTTGTGCGAACGAGTCCTGAACACATTGTGGTTGTGGAACTCTGCAAAGATGGCGATCGTAAAAGACATCTACAGCGGCGACGTAATCTGGATCCTCTGTTGTCCCGGCTGCTTCGTGCTTTAGCAGAGTATCTTGCACTTCTTTTGGAAGTAGAGCGCGCAACTTATTTGCTTCACTTACCCAAACTTCCATGCTGGCAGGACTATCGGCTACTACTAGAGCCGCAAGCCCAGCAGGTCGGTGAGTTGCGTATTGCATTCCCAACATGCCGCCCCAAGATTG
>CAYFKL010000140.1:0-3187 GCA_964343565.1 uncultured Actinomycetes bacterium | reverse complement strand
AAAGCAGTTCCCTTCGGTGCAGGAATGACAGCCTCAATCGCAATCTCGTTGTAATTAAGTGTGGTTTGGAATGGACCCGCAATGAAATCTTTCATCGCAATATTGCGTCGTCCGTTTGGACCTTGCGCCACGATGTATCCATCAAGAGCAAGCATGGTGGCAGCCCAGTCACCTTGAGGATCTGCGTGACAAACAGATCCGACGAATGTACCGCGGGTACGTACGATGGGATCGGCCACTAGGTGCGCCGCTGCTGCCAGCGTGGGTTGCGAAGCCTTGATAAGTGCCGACTTTTCTAAATCCTCATGGCGACATAAAGCGCCGATTCGGATCGAGCCATCTGCTTCTACTTTGTGAAAGTTCAACTCAGAGATGTTGTTTATGTCAACCAACATTTCAGGCGAGGCGAAACGCAATTTAAGCATTGGCACCAGACTCTGTCCGCCTGCCAAAATCTTTGCTTCACCTTTTCCTTTTTCAAGGAGAGCAATTGCTTGATCGAGGCTTTTTGGCGCCTCGTACTTCACTGGTGCTGGATACATAAGTAAATATCTCCCCTAGAAAAATTAACGGCCAGAATCTTTTACTGCGGTTGGACCAGAATCTGAATCGGGATCTTCACGACGTTCTTGATGTGGCGGCCAAGGACCCATAACAGGTTGGCCAGCGACTTTGAGGTATTCGGTTATTTGCGGCCACGCCCAAATGGTTGGACTATCGCCTTCTTTTGGGGAATTAGCTATGAGTTCGAAAAAGCGAGGATTACCTCGTTCAAATCCACTTGATTCAACTGACACTACTTCCCCTCCCATGGGTTGTGTCCGATTCCACATGGAACCTTGTGCGGGAAACCTACCGCCGTTGACACCTCTCCGCAATCAGAACGGGGCTACCAATTTGCTGAGGATTGCTCTAACCGAGCCGAGCCAGAGTTATGGTGATAGAGTCAAAATCTTCCGGCAATTCCAATCTCTGGGCGGGTAAATGTTCGATATCGTCGAAGAAGTAGCACCGTGGTGTGCTGACCAGGTCGAATTCGCCATCGCAACCGTCACTCGCACCTGGAGTTCAGCCCCAAGAATGGTGGGAGCCGCGATGGCGCTCTCAGCTCACGGCGAAGTGATCGGTAGCGTCTCAGGCGGTTGCGTTGAAGGTGCGGTGCTCGAAGTCTGTCAGGAAGTCCTTAGGACGGGGGTCAGCGCTCAAGTCAAATACGGAGTGAGCAACGAAGATGCCTTCGATGTTGGGCTGACCTGCGGTGGAACTATCGAACTCTTCGTCCGGAAGGTCAGCAAGAGCGATTTTCCAGAATTCAAAACCATCATCGAACTGGTTCGAAGTAAGCGAGCATTTTCTATTGCAACAGAGTTAACAGAATCTGGGGACCATCCCTACGGCCTCTTCATCGGAGACCAAATCTTGGGACCTCTTGATCAGGCCAATTCAAACTTAAAGCACTCTCTCCAACGCGAAATCCAAGGTTTGACCGAGGCAGGTAAATCGAAATCTATTCATGTCGGAAACCAGGGCGAATTAGACAAAGAGGAATTGACCTTCTTCGTTAATGTTTTTAACGCACCCGCACACATGATGGTCTTTGGAGCGATTGACTTCGCAGCAGCTGTTGCCGGAATTGGAAAATTCTTGGGCTATTACGTAACGGTTTGCGATGCTCGTGAAACTTTCGCGACCAAGAAAAGATTTCCGGCTGCAGATGAAGTAGTGGTTGATTGGCCACACCGATATCTAGAACGTACTGAGATCAATTCCCGCACCGTAATCTGCGTATTAACTCACGATCCCAAATTTGATATTCCCGCCTTGAAAATTGCTTTGAGAAGTAATGCGACTTATGTTGGTGCTATGGGTAGCCACCGAACTCATATGGATCGGTTGGAGCGTTTGCGAGAAGCCGGAATGAGTCAGAGTGAACTTGATCGCCTAAGATCACCCATTGGTCTTGATTTGAATGCACACACACCTGAAGAGACAGCCGTGGCAATCGCTGCCGAAATCGTGGCTGATTTCTGGGGAGGTAGTAAGCAATCACTCTCTGAACGTGAATTCACAACGATCCACAAGGAAAGTCTGGCCAGCGAACGTGCTTAATCAGAGTAAGCACAAAATAGTACTCTCAATGATTGCATTGCATTGGGTGATCAATATTGCAATGCTCTCTTACATAGTCTTACAAAAGCCAACCACCATTTCACTAGCGATCATCTTTGCAAACTCTTTCGCATTAGCAATACATATATTTATGAAGCGACGGATCGCTACTTAAATTTTTCCGTGATGAACCGCGATAATTTCTGCCAATATTGAAATTGCAATTTCGACCGGTTTCTTTGCGCCAATATCTAATCCGGCTGGCCCATGCACTCGTGAAATATCAGTTATGTTTCGGTAAGCCAACCAATCCGCCCGCTGCTCTTGCATTTTTTGTGAACCTAGTGCACCGATATATCCCGCCTCACTATCAAGTGCATAGGCCAAACATTGACTGGAATTTTCAACATCATGTCCCATGATTACTACAGCATCATTTTCAGATAAGTTGGCAACTAAGCCGGCAAAATTTGCAGGTCTAGGATCACAGACTGCATTCCATCCAAGGGATGAGCCAACCTCAACTAATGCATCTGCAATTTCACCAGAACCCGCGATAGCTAACTTCTTAATTGGCCAAAAGAATGCCAATACTCGGTTGGCTTCCTCAACGACTAAATTTGTCTTCCTTGCAAATTCGGTTTGAATCAGTTGGTCGGCGGAGCCAATCTGATCAGAATCCAGAATTTCGATGGACTCTACAACGCTTTCGCTCATGTTAAGAATCATTAGAAAAGGTTCGCGATTCAGAAGCAATTCCCACAAAGTAGAAGGAAATTCAGTTGCAGGAACTAAAAAGCAATTCGCTGTGAGATCTGGAGAGAGTTGTGCAATGGAGGCCTCATATGGCGAAATAGCTAGCTCTAATTTTCGACCTTTCGACAGTGGAAGAAAGCCACTCAACTGTCCGTCAAAGGCACCTTTGCACGTTTGACCAATTTTGCCTCCACCTGCAGTGAAGAGAGTGGCTTCTTGATTGATCTTGAAATCGAAAGAGTTTGCACCATAAAGCCAGGCAACATCGGCTCTTGTTTTTGCCCGCAAACAAGCCACGGCGCTCAAAGCGATTTCGTACATT
>CAYFKL010000139.1:0-3315 GCA_964343565.1 uncultured Actinomycetes bacterium | reverse complement strand
CCTGCACCTGTGGCAGCACCTGCTTCTGGAGAGGTTTATGTAACCCCACTAGTTCGCAAGATGGCGCAAGAAGCTGGAGTCTCACTCTCCGAAATAAAAGGCTCAGGCGTTGGCGGTCGAATTCGTAAGCAGGATATTGAAGATGCGCTCGCACGTCGCAACGCTCAAACTGTGTCTTCAGCAGCGCCATCCGCAGTGTCTTCAGTGTCTTCAATGCCTGCTGCGACTTCAGCTTCTTCAGCTTCTTCCGATCTTCGAGGCACAACTGTTCCAATGTCCCGACTTCGAAAAGTTATCGCTGCACGAATGGTTGAATCGTTACAAACCAGTGCGCAATTGACAACAGTGGTAGAAGTCGATGTATCAAAGATTGCCAAGTTAAGAGAGAGTGCCAAGAAATCTTTCGAACAGCGCGAAGGCGTGAAGTTATCTTTCATGCCATTTTTCGCATTAGCGGTTTGTGATGCTTTGAAGCAACATCCGGTTGTTAATTCCTCCGTTGAAAATGATCAAATTACTTACCACAACGCCGAGCATCTTGGTATTGCAGTTGATACACCTCGAGGTTTACTCGTTCCGGTTATTCGCAATGCGGGAGATCTCAATATCGGAGGATTGTCACGAAAAATTGCTGATGTTGCAGAACGAACTCGAGATAACAAAATTGGTCCCGACGAGTTAGGCGGTGGAACTTTCACCATCACTAACACTGGAAGCCGTGGCGCGTTGTTCGATACCCCGATTATTAACCAACCTCAAGTGGCAATTCTTGGAACTGGCGCAGTAGTGAAGCGTCCGGTAGTCGTCAAGGATGTCGAAGGCGGCGAAACTATAGCTATTCGCTCCATGGTCTATTTGGCGCTTTCATACGATCATCGAATTGTCGATGGAGCTGATGCTGCTCGATTCCTTGCCACGCTTAAGGAACGTTTAGAAGAAGGTGCGTTCGAGTCTCAACTAGGCCTTTAAGAAAAGAGGCAGTATGAAGATCGCAATCACGGGTTCATCTGGACTCATTGGAAGTGCACTTGTTCGAGAATTGACCCGAGATGGTCATCAGGTCCTCAGATTAGTTCGTCGCGCCCCGATATCCGCCAGTGAAATTCGTTGGGAACCGAATGGCAAAATTCCTAGCAATGAAGTTTTAAGAGCATTGGAAAGCAGTGATGTCGCTATCAATCTAGGTGGCGCAGGAGTTGGAGACAAGCGTTGGACTAACGCTTACAAGAACGAAATTCGAAATTCTCGACTTAACACAACAAGTACTATCGTGGAAGCTATCAACGCAGTAAGTATTCCTCGATTCATATCAAGTTCTGCTATCGGTTGGTATGGCGACACCGGTAATAGAGAAGTGAACGAAAGCGATCCTGCCGGAGACGACTTCTTGGCTCGTGTTTGTGTCGATTGGGAAGAGGCCGCTCAACGCGCTGATAGCAGCACAGTGCTAATTCGGACGGGTCTTGTACTTGCTCCTGAAGGTGGTGCCCTGGGCCGAATGATTCCACTCTTTAAAGCTGGACTCGGCGGAAAATTGGGAAATGGGCGCCAATGGTGGTCATGGATTTCAATCTATGACCAAATCAAAGCAACAAAATTTCTACTAAATTCTGGATTAACCGGTCCGGTGAATTTCACCTCGCCTCAACCAGCAACCAACTTTGAAGTAACGGCGGCTTTAGCACGCGCATTAAATCGTCCGGCTTTGCTACCAGCACCCTCGATTGCGATACGAGTTGCGCTCGGTGGTTTCGCTTCTGAAGTTCTTGGATCAAAGAAAGTACTGCCGAATTCCCTGCTCGCAGCCGGTTACGAATTCGACTACCCCCACATCACCCAAGCGCTCAGCGCGCTCTTGAGCGAATCTGAGAAGTAATTGATTCTGCGCAGCGGCGCCCACTAAATAGCGCACCCTGCTGCGACGGAGTATCTCGGTGATCTCCAATCAACCACATGTTTTCTCGAATCTTTTGAGATTTTTGAAGTTGGGTTCCAACCTTCTGGCTTGGAAGCGCTTTCTCTATTTTGTATTCACGCAAGAAAGTCCAATCTAGTACTTCTTTACCCCAAAACTCGACCAAATATTTCCTTAGAGAACTTTCATCTAGGTGAGAAAGCGTAGTTGTCGAAATTAGATGTTTACCGGGTGGCGCATATGCATCCGATGCATTACTTAACACCACCGAATTCACTATAGGGGAATGATGATTGACTCGAACTGCAGAATTCTTAGATGGCGATTGATCTGCGTAATGATAGAAAGTCGTGCATCTATTCCACGAGATCTGATCAAAGGTTGGCCCACCACTTATTTCAGAGTCCCCGTGCGCAAAAACTAACTGGCTGAACGAAAAATCCCCAGAGTCTGAACGCACTAAACCATTTTCAATTCGGTTGACCTTTGAATTGAGTTTGAGTTGAGTGATCTCCTTTGCCATTAGTAGTGGAAGTTCGCCGACTCCAAACTTAGGCAGACTGGGTCTACCTTTAACAAATGTCCGTAACACTAAATCACCATAATTTCGAGATACCGAATTAGGGTCTTGCAAAAAAACTCCCTTAAAAAATGGAGAGAGAACCTCTTCATAAAGTCTTCGATTTCTTGAAGTAATAACATCTGCAAATGCCATCTCAGGTTCAGAAAGCAATTTCTCCATGGACGCATTACTCCTAGATAACGCATAAAACAGAAAATCTAATTGGCTTTTTATTGGAAAAGCGAGATGAGATCTAATTGAAGGAAAATTTCTTCTCGGGTCAGCCAATGTGAGTAACTTATCTTTCCCCTTGATTTCTACAGCACCTGACAAAGGTTGCAACTGCAATTTCTTTAAATTTTTCCAACTTCGTAATTCGGGATATGCCGGATTGATTACCTGAAATCCATGATCAAGGATGAAACCATCAACTTTGTCTGACTGGATACGACCCCCAGGCTTCTCACTTGATTCCAAAACCACAACTTCAATGCCAGCGCTTTGGAGTTTTCGAGCGCAAGCAAGACCAGCTAAACCCGCTCCAATAATGACGACATCTACTTTATGCATTCTGGTTGATCCAAGTTCTCGCCTGATCAATCAGATTCGTGACAGATAGCGCTGTTTCAGGCGAGATCGGCCACTCTGCCTTTCCCGAAAGTGCGGCAAAAACTTGTCGATAGAAGGCGCCGTAATCACCTTGTTCTGGAGTGATTTCTACTCGCTCTTCACCGCGCTGAATCCATGCAGGGGTGATGGCGGGCACGGTCCACCTGCCGTCAACCATTTTTAATCCATCTCTTAACATGTACTCCTGCGGATCAATTCCATCTATAAC
>CAYFKL010000138.1:0-3317 GCA_964343565.1 uncultured Actinomycetes bacterium | reverse complement strand
CTGTTGGTGCATCTGGTGCAATTTTTGGACTCTTCGGCGCAACATTGATTGTCACTAGAAAATTCGGTGGCAGTACTTCCAGCATGTACTCAGTTATCGGTGTGAACTTGGTGCTGGGATTCTTATTACCGAATGTAGATTGGCACGCCCACGTGGGCGGGTTGGCTGCAGGTTGCTTAGCGGCCCTGGCTCTCATGCCAAAACGTAGGTAGGTTATCCACAGCTTTTATCCACAATGTGGAGTACTTACACGGTTGTAATTAGCCCTATTTCCAACGGGTGGCGAACGTAAAACCGATTCCGATAAAGACGAATCCCACGACCATGTTCCAGTTGTGGATGGAAGGAATCGGGGCCTTGGCGCCGGAGACGTAATAAACCACGATCCAGAGCAGGCCGATCAAGAAGGCTGCCACCATCACTGGGGCGAACCATTTGGGGCTCTCCTCAAAGGTGGACAATGGAGTTGCGGTCGTGGTTTCGACGATTCCGCGACGGTTCTGCAACTTACGGTTCTTACGCACCTTCGACTTTGGCACGAACATCACCCCTTCTGTTCGTCGTATCTTATCCCTATGAAGCGGTGGCGTTGGATCTCCCCGGTGGCGTTCGCCGCGGCCGGCATCCTCTTTGTCGCCAGCGCCAGAAGCTCCGGCGGGATCGATCTTCGCACGGGTGATCATGGCGATCTAATAACTTCGATTCAAGAACAAGATAAACGCACCGCCACCATGACTCAGCAAATAGCCCGGCTCTCAACATCCGTTCAAAATCAATTGATGCAACAAGTAGATGTTTCAACTCGAACTAAAGCCATCACGAGTGAGCGTTTAGCCAATAGAGCTGCTACCTCCGCAGTAGCAGGTCCTGGTGTCATAGTCACACTTACCGATGCACCAACTCCATTGGGTGAGGTACCAAAAGGTTTTACGATCGATGACTTTGTGGTGCATCAGCAAGATGTACAAGCAGTTGTGAATGCATTGTGGGCGGGCGGAGCTGAAGCACTTTCGATTAATGGTCAACGAATCACAACACTTACTAGCATTAGATGTGCAGGAAATACCTTACTTCTGAACGGACGAGTCTTTTCTCCACCTTTTAAAATTGCTGCTATCGGAAATATTGGTTCACTAAAAAGTTCCATCGATACTTCGGAAGCAATTGCAATTTACCGGGAATACACCGCCACCGTTGGTCTTGGATTCGATTTAGTAACACGCAAAAAAATCTCAATGCCCGCTGGATCGTTACCAGCGCAACTTCGAGTTGCACAACCTTTATCGTGAAAATTTTAGTTGTAGATAATCATGATTCTTTTACATACAACTTAGTTCAATACTTACTCGAATTAGGTGCTGATTGCACCGTTATAACAAATAACGAAAATCGAGATATAAAAAATTATGATGGAATTCTGATTTCGCCTGGTCCTGGAAACCCAAATTCTGCTGGTCTGTCGTTGCAATACATTGCTGATGCCTACAATAACAAGATTCCGCTACTTGGTGTATGCCTTGGAATGCAAGCGATAGCCCAATATTTTGGGGCTGAAATTATTCAAGCGCCAGAACTTATGCATGGCTATACATCTGAAGTACAGACGCAGCCCGATTCACTTTTTAGCAATATTCCATCAACTTTTACAGCAACTCGTTATCACTCGCTCATTGTCGATCGGAAAACTCTTCCTGATTCCATCTCAGTGATAGCAGAGGTTGATGGAATAGTGATGGCGCTTCGTAAGGAAAATTTGTGCGGTGTGCAATTTCATCCCGAATCAATATTGAGTGAATTCGGGCACGAAATTTTAGGTAATTGGTTAGCCGAAACTAAGAAGGGTTAGGTTGCGGTGCGATTCGATTTATCGTGATCGTGACACTACTTCCAATAACTTTTGTCGTGTCAGGTTGTGGAGCTTGAGTTAACACCACATCTGCTGGACTCTGGGGATCACTGGCATCAACAATTTTCGGAAGCAAACCCGCTTGAATCAAAATAGTTTTTGCTTCAATTTCACTTAAACCAGTCACGTCCGGAACAGCCACATTTCCGCTTGCAATATCCAAAGTGATTCCAGTGCCAGCAGGTAGTGAACTTCCGCCGGATGGGTATACCGCAAGCACTGTCCCAGGAGTTTGTTCCGAATCGACTGGGTTAGTCCGCGCAATCACTAAACCTGCTTCAATCAACAATTGGCGAGCCTCTTCCAAAGTTTTCCCAATCAGCGAGGCTGGGACAGAGGTATCACCCTGTCCGTCCGAAATGGTGATAGTAACTTCATCACCAGGCAGCAATTTGGTTCCAGCAGGTGGATTGGTAGTAATTACTCGATCTTTTGGAACCCGTTGATCAGTCGAGTGTTTAACCACGATACTCATAGCGGGCATCGCCTTTTGGGCATCTTGCAAAGTCAGTCCAGCGACATCTGGAATTACAAAGGATTTATCAGAAGAAGAGAAAACACCAGTCACCAGTGCAGCACTGCCTCCAAGAATCAAAATGGCTGCACTAATGATTGCGATCCACATTCCCCGCTTGGATTTACCCTCACGTTTAGGCGCAGTTACATTGCCTCCGTCGCGCAAACGATCAATGTCATCGCGCATCAGAGCAGCGCTTTGATAACGAGTTGCTAGATCTTTAGCGAGCGCGTGTTGAAGCACTGCATTTAAAGAGGCCGAACCTTCAACTTGGGGAATCGTTCCATTCACATGTTGATATGCAATCGCGGCAGGGGTGTCTCCAGCGAAAGGTGGTCGTCCAGCAACTAATTCGAAGAGCACGCAGCCAGCGGAGTAAATATCACTTCTAGCATCAGCCAGTTCTCCTCGAGCCTGTTCGGGCGAAAGGTATTGCGCAGTTCCAATAACCGTCCAGGCATGAGTAACTGTGGCATTTACATCATCTAATGGTCTTGCGATTCCAAAATCCATCACTTTCACTTCACCAGTAGATGTGATCATGATGTTTGCGGGCTTGATGTCACGATGAACAATTCCATTTTCATGTGAATAAGCGAGCGCATCCAGCAGTGAGTGGAGAATGCGAAGTGTTTCTGCTAATTCAATTCGAATATTTTGTCGCAGCAATTCTCGAATGGTGGTGCCTTGCACGTATTCCATCACAATGAATGGGAGAGTTCCCCACTCGTGTTTCTCTTCGCCAGTGTCATAAACCGAAACAATGTTTGGATGATTTAAACCCGCGGCTGCCTGCGCTTCTCTGCGAAATCGAGTCTGAAGGGATGGATCCCGAGCTAAATCTGCCCGCAAAATTTTGATTGCAACGATGCGATTTAATCGGGTGTCATAACC
>CAYFKL010000137.1:0-3359 GCA_964343565.1 uncultured Actinomycetes bacterium | reverse complement strand
TCGATCTCTTTGCCAACGACTCCTTTGATGCTGAAGCCAGTATCAAGTTTCATACCGGCAAATGGCCAGGCAGATCCTTTCATGACAACGTAATCATCCTTGACACCGAGTCCTGCGTATGAAGCTCCCAGAATTTCGGACTCAGGAAAAGCATATGGGGGATCTCTCCAACGATTAGTAACTAGCGCAGGGTCATCTTTGAAGGGATCAGATTCATCGCGGTAAACCACCATCTCGCGACGGTTGTTTCGCAATACAGTTTTCCAATTTCCCGTATCTGCACCAAAGTTGATCAGATTAACGCCAAGGTTTCTTGCGGTTAGCAAGCCATAGCGCATACTTCGAGTCCAGTACTCCGAATGTCCACCTAAGAGCACGACTTTATGCTTTGTTAGTTGTAGGGGATTGGCATCGAGATCTACATCAGTTGTGTATGCCAGATCAATTCCCGCTTTTTCAATAGTTCGAATCAATCCGTACTCGTGGATGAGAGTTTGCCCACCACCATTTCCATCATATGGTCGGTCGAAAGAGACAATTTTTGCCCGATCACTTATACCTTGTGAAGGTCCTCGATAGAGGGAGTAGCCACCAAAATGGTTGTATGCCTGCCAAGTTAAGTTTGATGTAACCAAAATTGCCGCATCAGGTGAAACATCATTTCGGACTGTCAGCGGTACAAAAGTAGTTTTTCCACCGTCATTTAATCGGGCTTCATATTGACCTGGAGGAAAATTTGGCGAGATATCAATCATCGTGCTAATTGGCCATTCAGTTTTGACTAATCCATCGCTGCCTGAAACCACATTTTTTTGCGGCGCAACATTGGGAATTTCCTTTGAGAGAATTTTTCTTGCTCCAGTGCCTTTGTAATAGCCCAAACGGTAGAGATCAACTACAACATTTCTGCCATTTCCTGATAAGTGCAGGCCAACACTCTCGCCACATGAAACACTTTCGCGGTCAAACCACCCTTGAACAACTTGGCTTCTCTCCTCAAATACTTTGTCTACATTTATTCGAATGTAACGTCCGTCTCCGTTAAAACCTTTTCGCAAATTGGTGCGCCAAGTCTTATCTCCGGGAAGAGCATTCTCTCTTTTGAGCCAACCAGGCTCCATATCTGTGGGTGTGCAAGCCGGCGCTTTATCGCCAAGGTGAGTGGCACGCGATACCGGAGGAAGCATGGGTATGAGAAGAACGGCCGAGAGCATTGCGATACCGGCCTTGCCTTGGAAGGTTCGTACTGTAGACATCGGGGCGATAGCCTAAAGGGGTGACCTCAAAAAATCCCGAAAACGTGGAGCAGGCGCGGGTGCTGGTGATCGATTTCGGCGCCCAGTACGCCCAACTGATTGCCAGAAGGGTTCGAGAGGCTGGAGTTTTTAGTGAGATCGTGGCCCATCATCTCCCGCTCTCACAGATCTTGGCGAAAGAACCCAGTGCCATCATTCTCTCGGGTGGGCCGGCAAGTGTGTATGAAGCGGGTGCTCCAACCATTGATCCAGAGATATTCAACAGTGGTGTACCTATTTTTGGAATCTGTTATGGATTTCAACTGCAAGCACAATCACTCGGGGGTGTTGTTAGCAAGACAGGTTTATCTGAATTTGGACGAACTGCACTCACGCGAAAAGGTTCATCTGAGTTACTTGATGCAACGCCACAATCATTCAATGTTTGGATGAGTCACGGTGATTCAGTCACTCAAGTTCCAGAAGGATTCAACGTCACTGCTTCAACCGCTGGTGCAGAGATCGCGGCATACGAGAATGCCCAAACTCGTTCGGCGGGTGTGCAATTTCATCCTGAAGTACTGCATAGTGAATTTGGTCAAGAAATATTAAGAAAATGGTTACTCGATATTGTTGGGTTATCTCCAACTTGGAATATGGAAAATGTCATCACTTCAGAAGTTGCACGAATTAAATCCATTGTGGGCAATAAGAGGGTTATCTGTGGCCTCTCTGGAGGTGTTGACTCTGCAGTCGCAGCTGCCTTGGTGCAAAAAGCGATAGGAAATCAACTGACTTGCGTTTTCGTTGATCATGGTTTGCTTCGAGAAGGTGAAGCGGAACAAGTAGAAAAAGATTTTGTGGAAGCAACCGGAGTCTCTTTATACGTGGCAAACGAGCGCGACCGGTTTCTTACTGCTCTCGCTGGTGTAAGTGATCCGGAAAGTAAGCGAAAAATTATTGGAAGAGAATTTATTAGAGCCTTTGAATCTGCAGCCCGGGAAATTTCCAAACAAGACAACGTGGAATTTTTGGTGCAGGGCACTCTCTATCCAGATGTGGTGGAATCGGGAGGTGGTGCTGGAACTGCAAATATTAAGAGTCATCACAACGTTGGTGGGCTTCCAGATGATTTGAAGTTCACCTTGTTGGAACCATTACGCACCCTATTCAAAGACGAAGTCCGAAAGGTTGGCAGAGATCTAGGACTTCCAGAAGAGATCGTTAATCGACAACCTTTCCCAGGACCAGGTTTAGCAATCCGAATTATTGGCGAAGTAACTCAAGACAGATTAGATATCTTGAGGCAAGCAGATCTAATAGCACGCCAAGAATTAACAAGTAGTGGTGTTGACTCGCAAATTTGGCAATGTCCCGTAGTTTTGCTTGCCGATGTTCGAAGCGTCGGCGTACAAGGTGATGGTCGCACCTATGGGCATCCAATAGTGCTTCGACCCGTATCCAGTGAAGACGCGATGACGGCAGATTGGTCTCGCCTTCCATACGAAGTCTTAGCAAAAATTTCGACTCGGATCACAAACGAAGTAAGAGAAATTAATCGAGTTGTTCTCGATATCACCAGCAAGCCGCCTGGAACGATTGAGTGGGAGTAGCCATGTTGCATTCAGTGATTGAAGTTAGAGTTGGCGTTCAAGATATTTCGCAGGCTATTAACTTTTATCGAAATGTTTTTGGTTTTGAAGTTCTTGAGTCACATGTAGATCACGCGTTGGTAGGAGTTGCGCACTCTCCTTCGGGCAGGATTCGACTGCTCCAACGTCCAGGGCTGGAAAGCAAGCAGCCAAAACTGTGGACGGTTGGACCACGATTACTGGGAATGTATTCACGTGATCTGGCTGCAACGCTTCAACGATTTGAAGCAGCCGGCGGTGAAGTACGACCGAAAGTTTCGTATCCATATGGACCTGGATTGATGACAGAGGCGGTTGCCAGCGACATCAATGGAGTTTGGTGGACGATGCCGCAGATCGGGGCAGATGGCGTTCGCCAACCTTCTCCTGCACTTGAGATTGATTCAGTCCGTGAAAATGGAGAACTTCACACTGTTGTGACAGTGGTTAATGATGTTGATGAGGGAATTCGGTTTTATCGCGATGCCGGTGG
>CAYFKL010000136.1:0-3360 GCA_964343565.1 uncultured Actinomycetes bacterium | reverse complement strand
TGGAGCGGACATATACCCCTGGGGGTATATACTCTGACTAGTCGATCTCAAAGGAGCTAGTTATGTGTAGTCCAGTTCGTTGCCGCCGCTGTGGGAAGACCACCTGGTCCGGTTGTGGCCAGCACGTCAAGCAAGTGATGGCTGGGATTCCAAAGAGCCAACAGTGCGATTGCGCAAATAATCCACCCGCCGCAGCGCAAAAGACGGGCTTCCTGGCCAAACTCCTCGGTGGAAAATAACCAGCGGAAAATAGCCAGTGGAATAAATCAAATGAATCGTTTACTTCTCAATCAACGTGGTGGTGTCATCGGCTTCATGATGGCCGCCACCTTATTACTCACAAGTTGCGCCGGTGGCGATGGAGTGACCACCCAAAATGCTGCGGATTTCAGTAAAACCATAACTGGGAATGTCACAGTGCTAGATGTTCGAACTCCATCCGAGTTTGCTTCGGGACATATACAAAATGCTGTAAATATCGATTTCGAGGCGCCAACTTTTGCTGCTGAAATTGCCAAGCTCGATACATCAAAGACATATGCCGTCTATTGCCGCTCTGGTCGTCGTTCGGGATTAGCGACTGCAGATATGTTGAAGGCCGGATTTAAGAAACTATTTAATCTTGATGGTGGGATTATCGCGTGGCAGAACGCGGGCGGAGCGCTCGTTACTACATGACCGCAGGTGAGTTCTGGCGAGAGGGTTTAGCTCAATGGGCTATTCCAAAAGAGATTCTGGCACAAGCGCCCACTTCGCCATGGATTCACCCGGTGCAGATGTTCACTGTTGTTCAAGATCAGGATGCCCAACTAAGTCCGTCAGATATGCAGGCACGTGCAGCTTTAACTAGTGGTCGAGATTCAGTGCTTGATATTGGTTGTGGTGGTGGACGATCAACGGCACCACTCATCCCACCTGCAACCAACGTCATTGGAGTTGACCATCAAGAAGTGATGTTGCAGAAGTTTTCAGAAATGGCGTTGGCTCGAGGTGCAACTCCTCAAACATTCTTGGGTGATTGGCCCGAAATTTCTGGTCAGGTTCCTAAAGCCGATGTTGTGGTCTGTCATCACGTTCTTTATAACGTGGAGGAGATTGAGAAATTTCTTGTCGCATTAAATGAGCATGCGAAACATAGAGTTGTTATCGAACTGCCACTTCATCATCCGCTTCATTCGCAATCTTGGCTATGGCAACATTTTTGGGGAATATCACGCCCTACCGAACCAAATGCTCACTTAGCGCTCGAAATAATTCGCGACTTGGGATATCGAGCGGAGATGACCGAATGGTCGTCCCCAATGCGAGCCAACATCTCACTCGATGAAAAAGTTGAATTCACCCGTATCAGACTCTGTTTAACCGCGGATAGGGATGAAGAGATACGTGAGTTGTTGATAAATCATGAAGAACCAGAGCGCGAGCTCGTGACACTGTGGTGGGATGTATGAAACGAATAGTGATTATTGGTGGCGTCGCTGGTGGAATGAGCGCTGCGACTCGCCTTCGACGCCTTGATCCGGATGCTCAAATCACGGTTTTAGAAAGATCCGGCCACGTTTCATACGCAAACTGTGGATTGCCTTATTACGTGGGTGGTGTGATCGAGGATCACGATGCTCTTCTACTTCAAACTCCCGCATCACTTCACGCACGATTTCGCCTTGATGTCAAAGTAGGTCACGAAGTTCGCTCTATTAACTCTGCGGCTAAAACGGTTGAAGTGAAGGACCTAAATTCTGGTCAAGAATTTACGTTGGAGTATGACTTCTTAATTTTGAGTCCTGGTGCATCACCCATCGTTCCGCCGCTTCCCGGAATCGATCGTGCGCTGACCTTGAGGACGGTGGAGGATGTTGATCGAATCGCAAGTGCGGTTGCTCAATCACCAAAGAACGCCGTTGTGATTGGTGGCGGATTTATTGGTCTTGAGACGGCGGAGAATTTGCGCCACAAGAATATTCCAACCACATTGGTCGAGGCGCAACATCAAGTTCTTGCCCCGTTGGATCCGGAGATGGCTTCAGTGGTTTTGGAGGAATTGAGAAAACACGAAATTGATGTTCGGCTTGGTAGCGGAATTGCGTCGGTGGAATCCGATTCTGTCACGCTAGCTAATGGTGATGTCATTGCCGCGGATCTAGTCATACTCGCAATCGGAGTTAAACCAGATACCTCACTAGCTAAAAGTGCTGGCCTAAAAATCGGTGAGCGCGGCGGCATATCAGTTGATGAACATAATCGAACCAGTGATCCAGCAATTTATGCGATCGGTGACGCGGTTGAGAAAATTGATGCTCTCGATGGAAGTTCAACTTTGGTGCCATTAGCAAATATCGCTAATCGACAAGGTCGCGTTATTGCAGATCACATCATGGGTCGGGAAACCAGAATCGTTCCAACGATTGGAACTGCGATTGTTAAAGTCTTTGATTTAGCTATTGCAGTTACTGGGTGGAATGAGAAGAGATTGAAGAGTATCGGGAAGAACTTTCTTGCTATCCACTCTCATCCCGGTTCTCATGCCGGTTACTATCCCGGTGCGAAAACCATGGCATTGAAGTTGCTGGTCGATAGAGATACGAATCTGATTCTTGGAGCGCAAGGAATTGGTCGAGATGGGGTTGATAAACGTATCGATGTGATTGCAACGGCGATGCGCGCTGGTTTAACTGCACCCGAGTTAGCGGATTTGGAGTTGGCCTACGCCCCACCATTTGGTTCTGCAAAAGATCCCGTCAACATGCTTGGTTACATGGCTGAGAATCTGCTCTCTGGATTGACCGAGAGCGTGCAATGGCATGAGATTGAACAGTTAAAACAAGATGGGGCAACGCTGGTCGATGTTCGCAGCGCCAACGAATTTTCTCAAGGCAGTATTGATGGGGCTATCAATATCCCAGTTGATGAATTGCGAGAGAAGATGCATACGTTGCCCAAAGATAATGTCGTGGTTTTCTGCCAAGTTGGCCAACGGGGTCATACCGCTACCGTGCTACTCCGTGAAAACGGCATCAACGCAGTAAATCTCGATGGCGGATACCTAACTTGGCGCACTTCTAAGAAGGAATTGGTTAGACAGTAAAGTTTGAGTGGGCCCTGTGGGGCTCGAACCCACGACCCACGGATTAAAAGTCCGTTGCTCTACCGGCTGAGCTAAAGGCCCCAAGATGTCTAAGTCTAGAGGGTATTCGTGAGGTGTCTGACCTGAGGTTCGAGCACCATAACGATCACCATGAACCCAATGATCACTGCTCCGATCAAACTCAGAGCCCCGATGCTGATGCTTCCCAATGCTATTCCTGCCGCAGCAACCCCGATTGGACCAAACATCAAGGAACCCATGGCATCAAATGAACT
>CAYFKL010000135.1:0-3384 GCA_964343565.1 uncultured Actinomycetes bacterium | reverse complement strand
TAGATAAGCCCCCGGTCGCCTTGCAACTGTGAATTCTTTGATGAGTTCCGGACGCTGCCAAAATCCAGCAAACACCCGACAAGGAATTCGAGGTTGTGTAACTTGCAAAACGACATCCCCGATGCACCATTTTTCGCCAAGGAGAGCGCCGCTTACATCGATGCCACTTGTCGTGAGATTCTCACCGAAGGCACCTGGATTGATCGAACGGTTAAGGGAAGTTTCCCACCAACGTAAATCTTCAATTGCATATGCATAAATTGCTTGCCACTCACCGCCATGATGCGCAGTATCAATGACATGATCTCCCACTACGCCGGTAGCATCGATCTCACAACCATTCGCTACTGGACGCTTATCGATACCAGTATGGCGCTCGCTTCCGGTCCACTCTTCTTCGTGATGCAATTCCGTTGCCACATTTATCGAGTGGAGGAATCCGCTCATTTCTTGACCTTATCTGCCGAACCATCCGTTGATAAGGCTGCAATAAATGCTTCCTGAGGAACTTCGACGCGACCAACCATCTTCATACGTTTCTTGCCCTCTTTTTGCTTTTCCAGCAATTTTCGCTTTCGAGTGATGTCACCTCCGTAGCATTTGGCAAGCACGTCTTTTCGAATAGCACGAATGTTTTCTCTCGCGATCACTCTGGACCCAATCGCGGCTTGAATTGGAACTTCGAATTGTTGACGTGGAATCAGTTCTCTTAGCTTTTGGGTCATCATCACGCCATACGAATAAGCCTTGTCTTTATGAACTATGGCCGAGAACGCATCGACCGGTTCACCCTGAAGCAGAATATCAACCTTTACTAATTCACCAGATTCTTCCCCAGTTGGTTCATAGTCTAAGGACGCGTATCCCCTGGTTCGTGACTTTAGGTTATCGAAGAAATCAAAAACGATTTCCGCAAGAGGAAGCGTGTACCTAATTTCAATTCGATCTTCAGACAAGTAATCCATCCCAAGCAAAACTCCACGACGCTGCTGACAGAGTTCCATGATCGCCCCGATGAATTCACTAGGCGCCAATATGGTTGCACGAACAACTGGCTCAAAAACTTCTGCAATTTTTCCTGTAGGAAACTCGCTAGGGTTAGTAACGGTTAACTCTTTTCCATCTTCTAGGAGCACTCGATAGACAACGTTTGGTGCCGTAGAAATCAAGGATAAACCGGCTTCTCTTTCCAAACGTTCACGAACAATCTCAAGATGCAGCAGACCTAAGAACCCGCAACGAAAACCAAAACCTAGAGCGGCAGAGGTTTCTGGTTCGTAGACCAGCGCGGCGTCATTTAATTGCAACTTATCAAGAGCTTCACGCAAGACTGGGTAATCAGTCCCGTCCATGGGATAGAGCCCTGAAAAAACCATTGGTTTCGGATCTTTGTAACCACCCAGTGGTTCGGTAGCCGGTTTATTGAATGTGGTGACAGTGTCGCCCACTCGTGACTGTCGCACGTCTTTTACGCCAGTGATGAGGTAGCCAACTTCTCCAACCCCTAATCCCTTCGAAGGAACAGGCTCTGGTGAAATCACTCCAACTTCCAACATTTCATGCCGCGCGCCAGTGGAGAGCATCAATATCTGATCTTTTTGGGTTAGTGAACCATCAACAACTCGTACATAAGTGACAACACCTCTATATGTGTCGTAAACCGAATCAAAAATCATGGCACGTGCAGGGGCATTTACTACACCTTGGGGGGCTGGAATTTGCAAAACAATTTGATCGAGCAACTCTTCAACGCCGACGCCAGTTTTCCCAGAAACTCTCAAGCAATCCTCTGGTTGGCATCCAATCAGTCTTGCTAATTCATCCGCATATTTCTCCGGCTGGGCTGCGGGCAAATCGATTTTGTTGAGTACCGGAATGATTGTGAGATTATTTTCCATTGCCAAATACAGGTTAGCTAATGTCTGCGCCTCAATCCCTTGAGCAGCATCTACCAAAAGTACCGCGCCTTCGCATGCTGCTAAGGATCGAGAGACTTCATATGTGAAATCAACGTGGCCCGGCGTATCGATCATGTTCAAGATGTATGGCTGACCATCAAGCCCGCTCTGCCATGGCAATCTAACTGCCTGACTCTTGATCGTAATCCCGCGTTCACGTTCGATGTCCATCCGATCCAAATATTGCTCACGCATATTTCGAGCTTCAACGACTTCAGTTATTTGCAGCATTCGATCAGCAAGGGTGGATTTACCGTGATCAATATGCGCGATGATGCAGAAATTACGAATTGATTGAGCAGGTGTTTGTGAAGGAAGTGGGGCTTTGCCCAAAGGCAGCGCAGGCATCAGTGCCTCGCAGTGGAATTAAAGTGAAGCGGCGCGCTTAGCCATCGCCGACTTCTTGTTGGCGGCCTGATTCTTGTGAATGACGCCTCGAGTGGCAGCCATATCTAGTGCGCGAGATGCACTGCGAAGTTCAGTGGCAACGGCTTGCTTGTCACCAGCGGCGGCAGCCTCGCGGAAACGACGAACTGCAGTCTTCAGCGTTGATTTAGCTGATTTGTTACGCAGACGTGCCTTCTCGTTTGTCTTGATCCGCTTGATCTGCGACTTAATGTTCGCCACTATTCCCTCTTCTTCTCTTATGGAGCGCTCAGAGAGTACCAGCGAGCCTAAGCCCTACCCAAAACGGGGGTGTCCTAGCGGCTTCGGGCAATCGCCAGGAGTGCTCGTTCTAACGCATAAACTGGGTCAGCCGCCCCACCTTTGACCGACCCATCTGCCTTGGCGACCTCTGAGATGGCGGTGGCAATTCGAGGTCCACTCCACCCAGGAAGTTGGCGCCGGGCTTTATCAACCTGCCACGGAGCCAGCCCAAGTTCACCGGCCAACTCAGCAGAGCGCAGTGAGCGTGGGGCAGATCCGACTCTGGCCAAGGTCCGCAAGGCAGCGGCTAAGGCACTAACAATCATCACTGGGTCTGTGCCGGTATCGATTGCCTGACGAAGTACGCGCAATGCGTCGGCATCGCGACCTTCAATAACTGCATCGGTGACATCAAATCCAGTGGCTTCCACTCTTCCACCATGAAATCGCTCAACTGCCTCAACGGTGATTTCTCCAGCTGTATCCGAAATTAATTGAGAGAGTGCATTTGCTAATTCACGTAAATCACTACCCACAGCATCAACAAGTGCTTTAGCTGCATCTGCTGAAATTTTACGATTTAGAGTGAGCGCTTCTGTGCGAACGAATTGAATCTTATCGCCATCGCGTTTTATGGCTTCGCAAGGGGTCTCTTTAGCTCCCGCTTTTCGCAGTGAGTCGAGTAGGGATTTACCTTTTACTCCACCCTTATGAGTCATAACTAGGGTGATATTCGGATCCGGTTCGAGTGCATACTCCTTCAAAAGAGCTTGCAGTT
>CAYFKL010000134.1:0-3472 GCA_964343565.1 uncultured Actinomycetes bacterium | reverse complement strand
CCAATTCCTGATTCTGGAGTGCCAAATTGCGGTGATCCAGATTGCATATCGATGTTTGAGAGGAATGAACCGAAGATTACGGGTGCACCTGGACGAATGAGTTGCACTAATGCCATTCCAGTAAATGCTTCTGCCATTTGCTGCGCCAAAGTTGCCGGAATAGTGACAGGACTCATCGCTCCCATGAGAAGGAAGGGAGTCACCACAACGGGCTGAGCGGCAAGCGCATATTCGCGAAGTGAATCTAACATTCGATCATCCCAGCGAAGTGGTGAATTGCAATTGATAAGGGAGATCAGTGCCGGGGTCTCTTCAATAGCCTTTCGGCCTCCATGCAAAATTTCTGCTACCGAAATGCAATCCCTTGCAAACTCTGCCTTGACCACATTGCCCATGAAGAATTTATCTGTAAGGGTTGACTGCGCATACAACATATCTAAGTGACGAGTGTCTAAATCCAAATCGTTTGGTTCACAAACCACTCCACCCACGCTATCGATGCTTGGGAAAACTTGAGCTAGTCGAGCGAAATTTTGAAAATCGGCGAAAGTTGCATCGCGTCGCACATTGCCATCGAGAACAAATGGCGGACCATAAACGCCACCAAACACCATATGTTGCCCACCGATATGAACATTATTAAGTGGATTGCGAGCCCTTACATCAAATTCACGCGGCGCTTTAGCTAGTTGCGCTACCACCCACTCTGGATCAAATTTGACGTTATCACCAACTACTTCCTGCCCAGCTTCGCGAAAAAGTTCAATCGCCCAGGGACTCATGAATTCGACGCCAATTTCAGAAACAATTCGACGCCATCCAGATTCGAGTGCTGCCATGGACTCTTCGCTGAGAATCTCGTATCGGGGCATTCGGTTAACAAACATGGCTACCTCCAAAGCATTGCGCTGGCCTGAGACTATACGCTAGATTCATGGAACACTGGTTCCATATTATGGAACTTTGTTGGAGGTGAAATGGGAAACCCAGGTGCTCAATCGATAGATCGCTCCAGCGCACTGCTCGTTTCGATCTTGCAATCCACCAATGCAATCCGACTAGCTGATCTGGTCCGTATTCATCAACTTCCCAAAAGCACCGCCTCCCGAATGCTGGCATCACTTGAGTCAGCCGAACTAGTTTTGCGCGATCGCGATGGTTTGTTTCATCCCGGACCCGCAATCACTCGCTATGCGAACTCTGGCCGCATTGGAACAAGTGTCATTGCCCAATTTCGATCACTACTTGAAGCCATCGCTGCCCTCACGGAAGAGAGCGTCAATCTCGCGATTCCTGGGACTGGCTCAGTTGAACTAATTGATCAGATTGATGGTCGTTACTTATTAGGTGCACGCAATTGGATTGGCACCACCATTCCCTATCATGTTTCAGCACTTGGAAAAATTTTCTTCGCTTACGAGTTAATTGATTTAGCAGATTACCTTTCGCAGAATCCCCTAACTTCATTCACGACAAAATCGATCACTAGTGCCGATGCGCTTGAAGTGGAGATTAAGAAAGTTCGCAAACAAGGATTTGCCACGATTGTGGATGAACTTGAGGAAGGCCTTACCGCAATCGCATTCCCGCTCAAAGGGGCTAACGACAAAGTGATTGCGGCGGTTTCGATTTCTGGTCCAAGCACCCGAATGCAAACCCCAGTTCTTGAGGGTATTGCACGATCAGTCCCAAAACTTATTACATCGCACTCACACCGCGTATCAACTGCCAAGAAAAGGAAAGGTGCAGCATGACAAACGAAGAGGTAATCAAGGGTCTCTTTGAAGAGACGATGGCTGGCAATGGTCCGCGGGTAATTGAACTAACGAATGAAGGTCTGGGGAACGGCATGGGACCAGAGGCCATTCTTTTTGAGGCACTTATTCCAGCACTCGAGGAAGTTGGCGCTCGTTTTGAACGAGGTGATTACTTTGTTCCAGAAATGCTCATCGCAGGCAAAGCCATGGCGGGTGCTCTGGATATTCTTCGGCCACTACTTGCAGACACAGGCGCTGAATCGGTGGGCAAATATGTCATGGGTACCGTCAAGGGAGACGTCCACGACATTGGTAAAAACTTGGTCAACATCATGCTCGAAGGCGCGGGCTTTGAGGTTATCGATTTAGGAGTACAAGTTGCTCCCGAAAAATTTGTCGCTGCGGTCCAAGAACATAAACCAGACATCTTAGGAATGTCGGCATTTCTCACCACAACCATGCCGATGTTCAAGGTCAATATCCATGAGTTAACTAAGGCCGGTCTTCGAGATGAGGTCATCATCATGGTCGGAGGCGCACCAGTCACTCAAGAGTATGCGGATGTAGTTGGCGCCGATGGTTACGCCCCAGATGCATCAACGGCAGTTCGTCGGGCAAAAGAATTAATAGAAGCACGACGCAAGGGCTAGGAATTCTCTTGAAGGCATTGAAGATCGTCGAATTGGTTGAACACGGAATAAAGAAACCAATTTGGGATTGCCGCATGTGTGGTCAATGTGTCTTACACGATACCGGGATGACATGTCCTATGACGTGTCCGAAAACTCTACGCAACGGACCATGTGGTGGAGTTCGCGAAAATGGCAATTGTGAAGTCATACCCGATATGCCATGTGTTTGGGTAAAGGCTTACGAGAGAAAAGAGAAATTTCCACTTCCAAAAAGTTGGAAGACACACTTCAACAACATTCGTCCCCCAGTGGATAATCAATTAAAGGGTTCATCTTCCTGGCTAAATCTGCTTACCAAGCGCGACCAACAACGTCCTAGTGGTTGGAACGCCTCGTGATTTCAAAATTCGCAACGGCACTCGCGGAAAAGGAACGAGTCTTTACGGTTGAATTTCCCGTGATAGACGGTGGTGACATCAGCACTGTAAAGAGCCGTGTCGATGAATTAACACCGTGGTTTGATGCAGCTAATGCCACCGACAATCCAGCTGCCCATGCCCACGCATCCAACGTTTCAATCGCTATAGCACTTCACAACTTAGGACTAGAACCAATTCTGCAAGTAGTTTGCCGGGATAAGAATCGAATAGCGATACAGGCAGATATCGTCGGAGCAGCACTTCACGGTATTCGAAATATTGAATTACTAACAGGTGATGATGTGACCGCGGGCGATGAACCCGAATCCCGCAGAGTCTTTGACTTGGATTCGATCCAAGCACTTGCAATCGCTCGAGGAATACGTGAAGGCCATTATCTCTCAGGTCGAAGTATTTCCCCAGCACCAGAACTCTTTCTTGGTGCAGTAGAAAATCCTGCTGCTCATCCGCTCGCCTATCGAGCAGAGCGACTTAGTAAAAAGATGTCTGCTGGTGCACAATTCTTTCAACTTCAAATTTGCTACCACGATGAACGTCTCAAAGAATTTTGCGAAAGAGTCCATGCCGCGCATCCCGAAATTCCCATACTTCCAACGATTGTCCTAGTCAAAGGTGCAAGGCCATTAAAGTTTATGCACGACAA
>CAYFKL010000133.1:2094-3616 GCA_964343565.1 uncultured Actinomycetes bacterium | reverse complement strand
GGATGTCGTTTTGCAAGTTACACAACCTCGAATTCCTTGTCGGGTGTTTGCTGGTTTCTGGCAGCGCCCAGAACTCATCAAAGAATTCACAGTTGCAAGGCGACCGGGCGCTTATCTGAAAGTTATTCAATCAGGTCGACTAAATGCAGGAGATAAAGTTTTAGTTCTTGATCGACCCGAAAATTCAATTTCGATTGCTGACGCATTCGCTGTCAAAACGGGAGATCGAACTCATTTGCAGCGTCTGACTCAATGTGATTTTCTCTCTCCAAATTGGGTGCAGTGGTGCAAAGATATAGCGACATGAACGATCCGATTGCGATCTATGTCCATATTCCATTCTGTTCCAAGCGTTGTGGCTACTGCGACTTCAACACATATACCTTTAAAGAACTTGCAGGTGGAGAAGATGTAGTTGATGGGTATTTGCAGGCAGTTGATACTGAAATTTCTCTAGCCAATCATCTCTTGGGTGGTCGAGAAGTAGACACCATTTTCTTTGGTGGCGGAACGCCCACGATGTTACCTGCACGATCCCTTGTTTCAATCATTGAAAGAATCCGAGATAATTTTAATTTAGCCAAAGATGCGGAGATTACCACCGAGGCAAATCCTGATACCGTGAATGAGGAATACTTTGAAAACTTGTTGCAGGGTGGATTTAATCGAATTTCCTTTGGGGTTCAAAGTGTGGTTCCACGTATTTTGAAATTATTGGATCGAACGCATCGATCCGAAGATGTTGCTGGAACTATAACAGCCGCCCATCGCTCTGGTTTCACTCATATCAATGCTGATTTGATTTATGGAACTCCTGGAGAGAGCATCGATGATTGGAAAAATAGTTTGGAGTCAGTTTTGGCTCTACCAATCGATCACGTAAGCGCTTACTCCCTCATAGTGGAAAATGGCACTAAATTTGCGGCTCAGGTAAAACGTGGTGAAGTGCAAATGCCTGATGAAGATTTAAACGCCGATAAATATGTTTTGACTGACCAAATGCTAGAGCAACGTGGAATGCAGTGGTACGAAGTTAGCAATTGGTCACTTCCCGGTGGAGAGTGTCGGCACAATCTTCATTATTGGCGAAGTGATGATTGGTGGGGCATAGGCGCCGGAGCGCATAGCCATGTAAATGGTGTTCGATGGTCTAATCAAAAACTTCCAGCTAGTTATATCGCGCAGAGTGAAGTTGTCGGTAAGGAAGTTCTCACCATTGAAGATCTTGCGTTGGAACGGGTTATGTTGCGACTTCGTATGCGTGAGGGAATTGAATTATCGCTCCTGCCTGAAACTCGAGTAATGGCAGCGCTAAACGATGGCTTAGTTCAAGTGGAGAATAACGTCGTGACGTTAACTCGACAGGGCAGATTGCTGGCAGATTTAGTTATCCGCGATTTCGTCTCTGTCGAATGATGATAATCACTAAAACAATGATGACGAGAGTTAAGAACCCGTAACCCAATCTCGAAATAAAATGTTCAACTCTTGGCAAGTTATCACTTGCCAATCTCCCGGCGAC
>CAYFKL010000133.1:0-1994 GCA_964343565.1 uncultured Actinomycetes bacterium | reverse complement strand
CCAATCTCATAGCCGATCGAGTCGCCCACAATTGCACCCACGATGGCGATTGGAATAAAAATAGAGAGTTTCAGATGACCAGTAGCTGTTGCTGCTCCGGCGACGATCAGGGTGGTTTCCGCTGGGAAAACCAAGCCCACAAATGCTGCGCCTTCAGCAATGGCGGCAATTGCCACAACGACATAGACCACCGGTCCCGCATTGGCAACAAACTCTAAGATCGAATTGACATAGGTACTTAGCATGGCGATTGCATAGTACGCGCACTTACTGGAGGTAAGGTGAGAGCATGCTGCATACAGTCATAACAATTCTGCTCGCTCTGCTCTTTTTATTCTCTGGTTTAGGTAAGGCAAGTGGCTCGGCCAAAGCCTTGGATCGCGGCACTCGCCCGATTGGAGTTCCAGACGGTTTAGCAAGATTCACCGGGGCTATGGAAGCACTGGGAGCCTTGGGACTTGTGGTGGGATTTAAATTTTCCGGCATTGCCTGGGCAGCGCTCGTTGGGCTCTGGATCACCATGGCAGGTGCGATGTTCTTCCACTTCAAGGCTAAGGACACCAAGGGTGCCATGGCACCGTTCGTGCTCTTGATCTTAATTACGGTTGCGATCGTCACCATCCCCTGATCTGCAAACGTGCCTTAGACTTGGCACTCAGTTGTTTCGAGTGCCAAATGGGAGGGCTTGAATGAATCGCCGCTTAGAAGTGCTGCGCGCGATCGTTGAAGATTATGTGGCGACTGAAGAGCCTGTTGGTTCAAAGTCGCTGGCTGCACGACACTCTCTTGGTGTATCTCCAGCCACCATCAGAAACGATATGGCCACACTGGAGCAAGAAGGTTTCATTACTCAACCTCATACCAGCGCAGGTCGTGTCCCTACCGATAAGGGCTATCGACTATTCGTTGATCAGCTTGCAAATGTAAAACCACTCTCATCGGCTGAACGTCGAGCAATCGAGTCATTTCTGGAAGGCGCTGTAGACCTTGATGATGTGGTCTCACGCACGGTGCGCCTACTAGCTCAGGTAACCCGACAAGTTGCTGTGGTGCAGTATCCCTCTTTAACTCGTTCTTCCGTTCGACATATCGAATTAGTTTCCCTGGGAGCGTCTCGATTGATTTTGGTTCTCATCACCGACACTGGACGTGTTGAGCAGAGAATAGTTGAAGTTAATCCAATGTTCTCTGAAGATGTTTTAGCCCAGTTAAGAACTCGATTTAACACCTTATGTGTGGGACGTAAACTTTCCGAACTTCCAGATGTGATAAAACCGGAAAATCTACGAGTGGATCCCGCGATTTCAGGCACGGTCACAATTATTACTTCGACGCTGCTCGAAATGGCTATTGAACAAAATGAAGAGCGGATCGTATTAGCTGGAACTGCAAATCTAGCCAGGCTTGGCGATGATTTCACGCTATCCGTAAAACCGGTTCTAGAGGCACTCGAAGAACAAATGGTGCTCCTGCATCTGCTAGGTGATGCAGCTGAAAGCATGACTGTGCGAATTGGTGAAGAACACGATTTAGATTCATTGAAAAATACAAGTCTTGTCGCAACTGGATACGGTAGATCTGGCGATCCGGTAGCCACCATGGGAATCCTTGGTCCAACTCGCATGGATTATCCAGGAACCATTTCTTCAGTTCGAGCGATTGCAAAATATGTTGGAAGATTCTTGAGTGAGAGTGGAGCATAAGTGTCCGATTACTACTCAGCTCTTGGTGTTGAAAAAAATGCTTCAGCGGATGAGATCAAGCGGGCATATCGGAAACTCGCTCGCGAATACCATCCTGATGTAAACCCCGATCCCGCCACTCAGGAGAAATTCAAGGAGATAACCGCGGCGTATGAAACCTTGAGTGATCCGCAGAAACGTCAAAGCTATGACCTTGGGGATTCATCCTTCTTTGGTGGGAACGCTGGCGGATTTGGGTTCGGCGACATCATGGACGCATTTTTTGGCGGCGGAGGATCTCGTGGGCCAAAA
>CAYFKL010000132.1:0-3714 GCA_964343565.1 uncultured Actinomycetes bacterium | reverse complement strand
TAAGCCGGATTTTGTTCCCCGTCTTTCAACGGTTCGGTCACCATCCATCTAGCCACACAATTACTTATGTGGTCGTGCGGTTTACCCGGAAACTCGATCGGGTCAATCTCAAACGTTTCCTTATTTAACCTTGCTCCTGGCGGGGTTTACCTAGCCACCGATGTCACCACCGATGCTGGTGGTCTCTTACACCACCCTTTCACCCTTACCTACTTTCGTAGGCGGTCTACTCTCTGCTGCACTTGCCTTCAGGTTGCCCTGAGTGGGCGTTACCCACCGCCTTACCCTGCGGAGTCCGGACTTTCCTCGATATTTTCATACCGCGGTGACCCGGGCGACTCTTCACCACCAGATTACCTCTACATTCCAGAAAGTTTAAAAAGATGCGAGCCGGACGCTTGCCTTGATTCATCAACTGGGAGAGGGTGGAACCAGATCTAGTCACGAATGAGGAGAGTTCACTTGGCGAGTAATGGAAAGAATGAAGTAAGCCCCTACCTCCAAGCACTGACTCTCACGTGGATTGAAGTCCCAGATCTAGGTTTTGCAAAAAATTTCTTTGTCGAAATTTTGGGTTATGTCATTCGATCGCAAGGAGAAGGAGCAGTCGAATTTGAGTATCTGGGAATTTCACCTTCAACTAAATGGATCATTGTTGGCGCACCAGATGCAACAACCGGAGAAGTGCTCTTATTTGAGGGCAAGGCTCGAAAAATAGAATCAGGATTTCCACGAGGTTGGGATTCGATCGAAGCTGTTTCGGGAGATATCGATCAAATATATGCCGAAGTGAGTAAGTATCCAGAAATCAAAGTTGCATTCGAACCATTCGATGCTGACTTCTCTGATCTGAGTAGCAATGTTCACCGATCAGCATGTTGGTTATTGCCTTGGGGAAATCATGTGATGCTAACTCAAGCAGTCACGCAACCTGAAGGAAGAGAATTTCCTAAATCCTCTGTCAAAGCCGGACGAGTATTTGAAATGCATTTACGAACAGATCAATACGAAGCCGGTAGACATCTCTTTATTGATCTTCTGGAAATGCCACAACTCATGGACATCTCTGTAACTAGTGGTCCTTTCCATGTTGGATGGAAACTTGAACCCGATCACTTGATCAACATGGTGTTCTTAAAAAGTGGTGGATTGGGAACTGGCGGTGGCGCAATAGAACTCCAAGGTCACCCCGTTGCAAAACTTCACCCGCAAACCCCCAGCGGACGTGGGCAAACACCTGGCGGAACCGCGATGGTCACACTGACTTCTAAGTCCATCGAAACCGCGCGTGCCCGAATTGTTGCTGATGGCAAGTGGGATTGCACCGACATTCTTCTTGCGGAGAGTGGACCACACAAAGGAAGAAGAACTTTTATTTTCTGGGCAGTTGAAAATGCTGCGATCGAACTTGTTGAGGAAATTTAATTCTCGTGTTTAACAAGGTGAGCAGTGTCATTCACTGCTCGCACTACACCAAAACCATCTTCCCAAAAGTTTAAAACCGAGATTCCACATGGGTGCAGGTCAAAGCGATGAATCGATTCCATTGGTGCACCAAGAACTTCTCTCACCATTTGTTTGATCGGCGTAACATGGCAGACAATTACAACTGTCTTGCCGAAGTATTTCTCAACAACTGACTTCATCGCTGGAAGAACCCTGGCTGTGAGTTGGTCATGTGATTCTCCCCCAGGTGTTGGGAGGGAGTGCGAACTGAGCCACTTGTTCAATCTCTCCGGATCGCTCTCCTTCACCTCAGCAAAAGATTGGCCTTCCCACTCCCCAAAGTTCAACTCAGTAAATTCATCGATAACTTCCACATCGACTTTGCATTGCTCAGAGATAAACCCTGCGGTTTCACGTGCTCGCTTCATTGGCGAAGAAATAATGACATCCACTTCTCGATGCTGGAGCACTCGTGCAACATTGGCTGCTTGCCAACGACCGTGAGCACTCAACTCTGGATCACTTCCACCACTCCCAGAGAAACGGCGTTCCGGAGTGAGTGCGGTTTCTCCATGTCGTACCAAAATCAGCGTCGTCGTCTTATCAGTGGATGTCATCCGTCCAGAAAGTTTGTTGATGGGTTGCGCAACATCAACATTGACCGATCCCTGCCAAGCCTGTCCTTGTTCTGCTGCATCGAGCGCTTCATTGGCCAATCGATCGGCATGCGAATTCGATTCACGGGGAATCCAATTGAAAGTGACAAGAGAAAGATCGTGAATCTCCCGAGCCTCTTTTGCCAAAGCACGCATATCGGGATGCTTAATTTGCCAACGGCCCGACATTTGCTCAACGACCAATTTGGAATCCATCCGAACTTCAATGCGAGCGCCAGCATCAAATTGATGAGCAGCATTCAGTCCAGCAATTAATCCTCGATACTCCGCCACATTATTTGTTGCCTCACCAATTGATTCTGCAATCTCTTTAAGAACTTCACCGGTAGTTGAATTAACTACAACTGCTCCAAACCCGGCAGGGCCAGGATTTCCACGTGAGCCTCCGTCGGCATAAACAATAAATTGTGATGTCATTACAGACCCGAGTCGGAAACTCTTACCAAGATTCGTCGACACTCTTCGCAACGCAACACTTCATCATCAGCAGCGGCGCGGAATTTTTCAATCTCTGTCGCATTTAATTCCAGACGACATCCTTGGCACTTCTTCTGGCGCACGGCTGCTGCACCTGGAGCTGAGATAGATTCCGAAATCTTTTGATACTGAGCCAGCAACGCAGCATCAATCTGACTCACCAAAATGGAACGCATCTCATTTGTAGTTTTTTGTTGTCCCTCAATCTCAGCAAGTTGCTTATCCCGAGCAGTGGTTAATTCAGCCAGTGCGGTATCAAGTGATTCCGCCTGCGCTCGCAACTCACTCTCGCGATGCTGTGCGGATTCCATACGTTCCATGATCTCTAATTCAATATCTTCCAACTCTGACTGACGACGAGCCAACGTTGCGAGTTCATGTTGAAGTGCTTCAAGATCCTTGGCAGAGCCTTGTCCGGAATTGAGCCGCGCAGTGTCGCGCTCTTGTCGAGAGCGCACTTGTTCAACATCGGTATCTGCCCGATTTAACTCTTTGCGAATATCGGTCTGCTCTGTCGTAATAGCGATGAGAAGGGTTTCGACCTCACTTCGCTGAATCTGATTCTTTTTGATTGCATCGTGTTCTGGCAGCGAATTAGCTTTATGAGCAAGTTGCAAGAGGGTCTGATCGAGTTCGGCAATATCCAGCAACTTTAATTGGTCAGCAGACGATGCCTTCATGGGTGCCCCCTCTATGGAATTACCCCGCTAATTTATCTCTTTGCACGGGAGAAGGCGAACGTCAGAGCGCCTTGAGCACGCAGAACTCATTACCTTCCGGGTCAGCGAGCACTACCCACGAGACAGATTGATCCTCACTTTGACCAATTTCAACATGAGTGGCACCTAGGGATATCAACCGCTCAACTTCACTTGCTTGGTCAGTTGGTCGAAGATCCAGATGTAATCGATTCTTAACTTTCTTTGAATCAGGAGAGTAATAGAAAAGTAAATCTGGATAGTGAACTTCTTGAGCTGCTTTTGACTTTGGTTGAAGCCACGCCTCGTGCTCCTTAACTTCACCGATTTCCCAATCCAATGCTTCAGACCAAAAATCGGCCAGCAACTTTGGATTCGTGCAATCAACTGTCACGCATTGAAGTCTGAGCATCTTT
>CAYFKL010000131.1:0-3717 GCA_964343565.1 uncultured Actinomycetes bacterium | reverse complement strand
CCGCTCTTTGATTCATCCGGAAAACTCATCGTTGATAAAGATGGTGAGGCTCTCATGGTGCAACCACTGCTCTCAACAACGGGTGCCACCATTCTCCAAGGCGGCAAGCAAGTCTTGGTCTCAGCTGTTGGCGAAACACCACTTAATGCCAAAGGTGAATCGATCACTAAAGGTGGCAGCGGTGATTTAACCATTGGGTTTGGTGGAACTGTCGTGGATGAGAAGGTTCGAAACGTCATCACTCCCGACGGACGTCCATTAATTCTTACTGCCGATGGCAAGGCCCTCTTAACTAATGGTCAAACCATTACCGATAAGAAAGGTTCTGCCATCGGTTTAACCGCAGATGGAAAAGTCACCGATTCCACCGGTGTCAATGTGCTTGGTGCTGATGGCAAGGCGCTCGTGGTTGGAAAACTCCAAGGTGATGGCGCCGTCAAAATTAACAAAGTTGTGTTGATTGGTCCCGACGGTAAACCGATAGTGATGGGCCTAAACGGTCAACTCTACGATTCCAAATCAAATGCACTCGTAAGCGCTGCTGGAAAGAATCTCTACCTTGACGCGAAGAATAAAAAGGTAGTCGACGCGAGTGGCAAAGCAGTTGCGATCGATAAGAAGGGCAAAGTCGCTGCTAAGAGTCAGGCTCTTAAGGTGGAGACTGCCAAGATCGCTGCTTAAACTATTACCGTGACGAAGAATCAAGACTTTGATGTTCTCGTCGTTGGTTCGGGTTTTGGCGGCTCAGTTGCCGCACTGCGTCTGAGCGAAAAAGGTTATCGAGTCGGAGTGCTCGAAGCCGGTCGCCGTTTTGCTGATAAGGATTTTCCTAAGACGTCATGGCGAGTCCGACGCTTTCTCTTCTTTCCAAGACTTGGCCTTACCGGAATTCAACGTATTCATGCGCTCCCAGATGTCTTGGTGCTCTGCGGCGCTGGTGTTGGTGGTGGCTCGTTGGTTTACGCCAACACTCTCTATGTTCCACCAGACTCATACTTTGAAGATCCGCAGTGGGCTCACATTGCGGATTGGAAAGCTGAACTCGCTCCTCATTACGCAACGGCGCAACGAATGTTGGGAGTTGCTGAGAATCCCTACTTCTCACCTAGTGATGCTGCGATGAAAGAAGTTGCGCAGGAGATGGGAGTTGGCCATACATTCCGTATGGCACCGCTCGGAGTCCACTTCGGTAAGGGGCCAGGGATTGTGGAACCAGATCCCTATTTTGGTGGCGAAGGACCAGAGCGTGAGGGTTGTCATCAATGTGGTGGATGTATGACTGGGTGTCGGTTTAATGCGAAAAATACCTTGCCAAAAAATTATCTCTGGCTAGCGGAGAAACTGGGAGCAAAAATATTTCCGCTTACAACTGTTACCAAAATTGAAGAGATCGATCACGGTTGGAGAATAACCACTCGAAAAAGTACATCTTGGTTTGGTAGGAAGAAAACTTTTACTGCTGCCCAAGTTGTCATGGCAGCCGGAACATATAACACTCAAAAACTTTTGCACACTATGAAAGCAGAAGGGGTGCTACCCAATCTCTCACCTGCTTTAGGTCGGCTATCACGAACAAATAGTGAGTCATTGGTTGGGGCAATCATGCCGCATAAATCAACTATCGATTACAGCCAAGGTTCCGCAATCACTAGTTCATTCTTCCCTGATCCACACACTCACGTCGAACCAGTTCGATATGGCAAAGGCAGCAATGTTATGGGTCTGTTGCAAACCGTGATGACGGATGGATTTCAAGGTCGAGATCGAAGACGACAATGGGTTAAAACTTTAGTCGCAAAGCCACACTTGATTTTAAAGATGTTTGATGTTCGACGATGGAGTGAGCGAACAGTTATCGCATTAGTCATGCAGAACGTTGAGTCTTCAGTCAAAGTATTTCTGAAGAAAACCATATTTGGCCATCGGCTCTCATCTGTAAATGATGCTGAGCATCCGAATGCCACCTATATTCCCGCTGCTAATGAAGTTGCAAGAAGAATTGCGCAGAATCGAGGCGGAACGCCAGGCGGTCATATTGGAGATCTGATTAACGCTCCGTTCACCGCTCACTTTGTCGGTGGGTGTGTGATCAGTGATGATCCCAAACTGGGTGTGATCGATTCCTACCATCGAGTTTGGAATTACCCAACGATGTCGATCGTTGATGGATCTGCGGTAACGGCAAATCTTGGTGTTAATCCTTCACTCACCATCACTGCCCAAGCAGAACGAGCATTTTCGCTTTGGCCCAAAAAAGGTGAACTCGATCAGCGACCGAAACTTTAGCCGCCAGACTTGCGTTGGAAACGTTGTGGTTTCGCGCCACCTGCTTGAGAACCTCGGACAGCGGATCCACCAGATTTACCGCCACCCAAATTAGGTCCATGCCCTTGCTTCTTAGCTAACGCTTCTAAGAACTTAGCTTTGTTAGGGTCGACAGGCTTTTCACCTTTTGGCTTTTCGCTCATGGACTTAATTTACCGCTCAACTGCTCGACCGCTAGAAATCCACGCTTCCGTGCCACCCACCACATTTGCCACATTGAACCCTTGTGACTCCAGCCAAGTGGTTACTTGCCCCGATCGACCCCCGGTTCGACAGATCAGCGCAATCGATTCGCTGCGGTCCAAATCCATTGTCCGCGCCGGGATCACTCCCATAGGAATTAACTCAGCACCAGGTACATGCCCGGCTTGAAATTCGTCAACTTCTCGAACATCAATGAGCCGAATCTGATTTTCATTAAGTGCTTGCGCTAATTGATCGATAGAAATTTCTTTCATGCTTACTTCTTCTTATATCCAGTTGGGCACTTCGGATTAACCGCCGTAACTTTCTTTACTAATTTTCCTTTGATGCAGGTGATCGTGATATTCGCTGGTTTAGAAGTTGTTGATGGCTTGGTTGGAGATGCCGCAGAATTAACACTTGGAAAAATTGGATCTTTACCAAGTGAACTGTAGGCCCAAGATGTTTTCCCAGGGACTCCAATTCCAACTCTGATCCATTTTCCTTCATCACTCAAAACAGGTGAGTAATAAGGCGTAGTAGCCCCCATGATATTTGAGCAAGATTTTGCATCGTTCGATGTACACCTTTGCCACTGATATGAAAAAGGATCAGTTATATTTTCTGAAAAAATTGGTGTAATTGAACTCAACTGTATTCCAACAAGACCAAATCCCAACACACTCGGTTGAGTAATAAGACGAATTTTGTAATCCACTTGATCAGATATTTTCGAGTCAAGCACAAAACTACCAACTCTGTTCTTTCCCGTGATACGAACTTTCAAGAACTTACCCAAATCATCAAGGCTTGGAACGATTGAATTTCCGGTTGCATTCGCTATTTCAGTGCAACTAGTACCTGAGCTGTCCGAGCATCTAAGCCATTGAAATGTTATAACTGGCTTAGGTACGCCACTCCAATCTCCACTCGTCACCGTGACAGTTTCTCCCAGCGCCGGCTTTGATGTAATGGTTACTGCCGAAATTGACGATGGAGAGGTTGGTGCCACTACCGGACCTACTAAATTAGAAGGAATAATGATTCCTCCCAAAGAGTTTTGAATGGTGGAAATCAGTCGTATGTAGTTTCCATTCTGTGTTGAGGTAAGAGGATAAGAGTTTGACGTTGCTCCAACAATATTGCTGCAAGTGCTGAGATCAGGGGATCCACATTTTTGCCACTGGTATGAATATTCTGGCTTAGGTG
>CAYFKL010000130.1:0-3750 GCA_964343565.1 uncultured Actinomycetes bacterium | reverse complement strand
GATTTTCTGAATATTACGAAAAAGTTGAACCTGGTTTAGCGCAATATGTTCACGATGCAATATATGCAGAAGTGAAGTCGTAAAGCTTCTTACACAAAGTTAATGCGGAAGAATTTTCCAGAAAAAGGTAGAGCCAATTAACTCTCCCCTTGGCGATCCTGCGTATTCAGGAATAGTTCCTAATTCCTGGAAACCTAACCCGCGATAGAAGTCATCAGCACCCGAGTTAATTTCTGTATCGAGCACTAATAACCATCTGCCGTGTTCCATAGCAGCATTTTCAGCTGCTTGCATGAGAGCACGACCTACTCCACTTCTACGCTTACTCCGAGCAACTAGCAATTTCTTGATTTCAGCTCTATGGATTGCGTTTGCCTTAGTTGCAAAATCTACGATTACGCAACCCACAACTTGATCATCTTCTTCTGCAACTAAAATTAGATTTTTGCCGGCTCGCATAGTGGCAAATTCAACGGTCCAAAAATCAAAAAGTTCCAATTCAGCCGGATCAGCCCAAAAGCCTAAAGAAAAGCCATCCGCAATTGCTTCTTGCAGGAGCGAAGTCAACGATTCCATGCATTTTCTTAGATCATCTCTGGAATGAAGCACCTTGATCTGCATTTTAGAAAGATATCACTTCTGGAACGATAGTTTGTTCCGCTTCATTTCACTCTTTAAAATCTCAAGTGCCCGAGGTCCGATGGCGTGAAGTTGCGAAATATCTTCTAAACTCAATTTGGTGAGATCTTTAAGATTGAATAACCCAGCATCGACCAACCCACGTCGAGCAGGTGCTGCTAATTTTAGTTTGCGCCATTCACCATCAAGCCGTGCGTATCGATCAAGATCAACTAATCCTTGAGTGACGTCACATTGCTTTCGATTCGGCATCTAAACCGCAACTGAACTCAGAATATCGTTGACCCGCGGGATAACTTTTTCGGCATATAACTCTATGGAACGCAAAGCTTTAGATTGTTCGAGCGGCCCGTTCATATACTTGAAATCGAATCGATCTGCACCGAGGGCTTTCAAAGTGTTGGCAATCTTTTGCGCGACGGTTTCGGGTGAACCTACATATAAAGAGCCGTGTCGTACTTCGGCTAAATAACTCTCCCTGCTCATCGGACGCCAACCTCGCTCACGGCCGATACGCCCAAACATCTCTTGGTGATTTGGCCAGTGTTCATCAAGCGCAGCCTCGTCGGTTTCAGCAATATGACCTGGAGAGTGAACAGAAATTGTTAAGTTTGATTTACCGAAGCGTTCCAGTGAGTCTCGATATAAATCGGCGAAAGGTGCAAAGCGCGCTGGCTCTCCACCAATGATGGCTAACGCTAAATGTGCACCGACTCGTGCGGCGCGAACGACTGATTGGGGAGATCCACCAACGCCTACTCGCAATGGAATACTGCCGCGCTCGGTTTTTGGATAAACCTGTTGTCCACGTAGTGCTGCTCTCGTATGTCCACTCCATGTCACCGGACCTTCGTGCAACAGTTGCGAAAGCAATTCAAGTTTTTCCTCAAATAAAATTTCATAATCATTCAGGTCATAGCCAAAGAGTGGGAAAGATTCAGTGAACGATCCTCGGCCAGCAGTAATCTCAGCACGTCCGCCCGAGAGCGCATCGATCGTGGCGAACCGTTGATAAACCCGAACTGGATCCTCGCTCGAGAGCACAGTGACGCCAGTGCCTAACCGGATCTGTTGAGTAACTGTCGCGATTCCCGCCAACACCGTATCTGGTGCAGAGACAGAAAAATCGTCTCGATGATGTTCGCCGATGTTGAAGAAATCAATCCCTAATTGATCAGCTAACTTGGCTTGTTCAACAACATTTCGAATCGTTTGCGCAGCGGTGAGATCCTGACCGCTGGCATCACGCTGCATATCGCCGAAGGTGTCGAGTCCAAATTTCCATGCTGACATAGGGCGATCCTAGCAGAGTAGTTGAACTTTCAACTAATTATCAGGATAAGATCGAGCAATGAGCGCATGGGTGGGTCTGCTGCTGCGCACCCGGCGACTCTGGGTTGGATTTTGGTTGATCACCACGGTCCTAGGAGTGCTGGCAGCCGGAAAGATCGGCCCACACCTTTCAACGTCAGTCGACATTCCAGGCACGCAATCAGCACAAGCATCCGCGCTGCTAGCAGAGAAGTTTGGGCAGAACATTGAAGGAACTTTTACAGTCATTTATCGATTCAACAAAGCGAGTGAACTTCCAAAACTTAAAGCCAGTATCGAATTAGCATCACAGAAAATTCCGAAGGCGAAAGTAGTCCAGCAAAACGCCATGGGTGGATTTCTTATCACCAGCATTCAAACCCCTTACAAACTCAACGAGGCAAGTACCTTTACTGAAAGTTTTCGAAGTGAGTTGAAACAAAATGGAATAGCGAATGCTTTCATCACCGGTCCCCCTGCCATAAACCATGATGTACAACCGGTATTGGCACACGATCTTCGCAAAGGTGAAATCATTGCGCTTTGTTCTGCGCTTTTGATTTTGTTTTGGCTCTTTGGTCGAACGCGATACGTATTTGTTCCGTTGCTCTTTGCATTGGGAACCGTGTCGCTGTCAATTGGAATTATTTACCTTTTGGCTTTGAAATTCATGATGGTGCTCTACATCCCTAATATCGTTGAACTCATCGGACTTGGTCTAGCCATTGACTACTCACTGCTCTCGGTCCACAGATATCGAATGAGTAAGTCAATTGCCCAAACTTTGAGTTCTGCTGGCAGAACGATCGCGGTGTCGGCCATGATGGCAATCTGCGGGCTAGCGATGTTGCTATTAATTCCAGTTCCATTTATTCGCTCACTCGGCTTGGCCGGAATTGTGGTTCCCCTCGTAACTCTTTTTGGTTCTTACACTCTCCAACCAATCTTGCTCTCCTTCATGTCGCAGCCATCTGGAGAAATGCACATTGAAAGAAAGAATTGGATACATAAGTGGAGTACCAGAGTCGTCAATCAGCCAAAGCGCTATGCAATAACGAGTCTCTTACTACTTATCTTGATCTCCTATGGAGCAACACAGATCTCTTTAACTCCGAGTTCATTCAAAAAGATTCCGGCAAATATGGAGAGCGCTCAAGGTTTAAAACTCATCACTGATCGAGTCGGCTTAGGTGTCATTACTCCTATCGAATTGATATTCGACTTCCGCTCCCCTGGGCAGGTGAGAAGTGAAGATGGCGAACAATCCAGACAGCAAATTATCAATCACCTTTCTAGCCTTCCGGAAACATTCATAGTGGCCTCTGATACTTCAAGTCTTTTCGTAGACCCCCAGAGTCAATACTTACGAATTTATCTAGTGGCTCAACATGAGATGGGCGCAAAAGAGTCGCAAGCCTTGGTTCAACAACTGCGCTCTGATCCATTTTGGCAACAATTGAATCCACGCCCTCTCCTTAAAATCGGCGGTGGCCCTGCACAAGGGGTTGATTTAATCGATGCGCTCAAGAAATCCATGCCCAAGGCAATACTGCTGATCGCACTAGCGATGTTGTTGATCATGGCAAGAGCATTCAAATCGATCGTAATTCCAATCCAGTCAATTGCCTTCTCCATTATTTCTCTCTGCTGCGCACTTGGGGCGCTGAACTGGATCATGACTCATGAAGTATCGGCAAATCTCTTCGGGATCTACCAACAGTCACAGCTAGAAGCGTGGGCATTAATTTTTATTGTCGGAGTGCTCTTTGGCTTATCTATGGATTATGAAATCTTTATAGT
>CAYFKL010000129.1:0-3810 GCA_964343565.1 uncultured Actinomycetes bacterium | reverse complement strand
GGAGGTATAGGGGGTGGTGCTATTTATTTGGAACCTTCCAGCTGAGCGTTTCTTCTCAGCATGTCGCGCAACGTAAGTGCCGTATGCAAACTTGGCAAGTGAATTCGCCAAGTATTTTTTATCGGCGTGTCGAACTATCTGAACGAACAAAAAACATGGATGTAATTCAGCGTGAATTTCTAGAACAAAAAGAAAACATTCGAATAGCGAGCCAAACTTGCCAAGTTTTAGTACGTGTTCTAGCTGTTTGAATCTAAAAAGTGAGGTACTCCCAAAAATGCTCTAAACCCGGTTACTATTTCGCGCATGAGCCAACATAAGAATCGAAATTTTGCCGGTGGCGCGCTGGGATCAGCGCAAGCCTCTCTAGATGAATTAAAGAAACCGCCAACGTTGTGGCGAAGAATGCGCTACGGCTTCGACAACACTTTGGCTAAAGGCGCGAAGGCCATGATCGGCTGGCTGTTGTTTGCTGCCGTCATAGCCAGCATCCCATTCACGATCGCCCTACAACTTGTGCCTAAAAAAATGTACGACGACACCGTTGGTGAATCGATGTACAAAGGTGGCGCCATCAAAGTGCTCGATGACGCCTTCCAAAGTTTCTGGGCAGTGCTCGGTAAAGGTGGGTTCAGCAATTCAACTTGGAATGGTCGCATCTTCGCCGTTCTTGTCACAATCTTCTCTCTTGCTATCTCCAGCACTCTTTTCGCGTTCATTACTGCAACGGTAAATAAGCGCATTGCTGAATTGAAAAAGGGCAAAGGCCCAGTCTTCGAATCAGGTCACACCACCATTCTCGGTTGGGGACCACAGGTCTACTCCATTCTGCAACAACTTGATGTTGCGAATGCAAATAACCCAAGCAGCGCAGTCATCATTTCCCAAACCGCTCGCGAAGCAATGGATGATGAAATCAAGACTCGTGTCGGAGAGCTCAAGCACACGAAAGTCATCACTCGTAACGGTGACCCTTCTAATCCTCGCATACTTGCCCAGAGCAGTATCGATAAGGCGCGTAGTGTGATTGTGCTCGGCACAAAGGGCTACGCAGCAGCTACCACATCTGTCCTCTCAATCTTGGCAAACACAGGTCTGAACTCAAACGGCAAGATTGTTGCCGAAGTTAATGATGCTGCGAGCGCGGAAGCACTTTACAAATCAACGCAAGGAAAAGTTCTTGCTGTTCGATCAGAAGAACTCATTGCACGTGTTACCGCTCACGCAATCCGCCAGCCTGGTCTAGCCGCTGTTTACCTTGACATGCTTGATTTTGAAGGGGAAGAGATCTATTTCTCTAGCGTTCCAGAAGCGGTTGGAAAGCCTTTTGCTGAAGTAGTTACTGGAATAAATGATGCAAGCGTCATCGGTATTCAACACACTGATGGTTCAGTAGAAATTTCTCCAGCAATGAATACAGTCATCGAGCAAGGTGCGAAAGTAATTGCAATCGCCACTGATGATGACCGAATTAAGTGGAGCGGTAGTCGTCCAGAATTAGATGCTGCGAAAGCAGTTACATCCGTGGGAGATCAAAAGAATGCCAAGCCTGATCGAATTTTGATTATTGGTTGGAGCACCATGGCACGCCAAGTTGTAAAAGAACTCAGCACTTTTGGAACTCCAGGCTCGACTGCTCATATCTTTGCTCAAACTTCGAAAGTAACTGCCGATGAATTGAAGGGATTGGAGAATCCAAACCTAACAATTACCACCAAAGGCACTTCCGGAGATATTGATGAACTTATTGAAGTGGTTCAATCTCAAGAGTTCGATCACATTGTGATCTTCGGTTACCGAACCAAGACGATGACCACAGCAGAAGCGGATGCTTTAACACTGCTCACTATGCTCGAAGTTAATCACCTGAAATCTATCCCTGGTTCCAAGGTTGCAAATGCGAGAGTTATCGCAGAAATTCAAGACAGCAACAACGTCGAATTAGCACGCGTGGTTGCAGTTGATGACTTAGTAGTCAGCGATCGTCTCTCTAGCTTGATGATGACCCAACTCTCGGAAACTCCAGGATTGTTCGATGTATTTGGTGCCTTATTTGGTCCAGAGGGAACATTCCTCAATGCAAAGCCAATCGAGTTCTATGTTCCGCTTGGAAATGAAATTTCCTTTGCAGAGTTGGTTGCAGCAGGACGCACTCGTGGTGAATTAGTTGTTGGCTATCGACAACCATTGGCAAGTGATCCCAACAACCCAACCCTTGGTATCCACGTCAATCCATCAAAGAACGCCAAACTCACCCCAACCGCTGGCACCTACGCCATCGTGGTCGGGCCTCTCGAGTAGGCAGCGTTTTAAGAAAGGCCGGCAACTTGCCGGCCTTTCTGTTTTTGAAAACCCGGCCCCTTTACCTGGTATGACAACTGATATACGATCGCATTATGTCTTTGGCTTACGGCGATATCACCCTGGTTGACCCTCGTAGAGACGGGGCGGAATCCCTGGCTGATCAAGCCTATTTTTCAATTCGGGAGCTCATCGTCACGTTGGAATTGGCTCCTGGCTCAGTTGTTTCTGAGTCAGCGCTGATGCAACGCCTCAACATGGGACGTACTCCCATTCGCGAAGCAATGCGCACATTGGCTCATGAGCATTTGATCGAGGTCTACCCACGGCGTGGCGCTTTCGTCGCTGGCATCGATACCCGTGATCTGACCGCATTGTCAGAACTTCGGGCACTCCTCGAGCCAGAGGCGGCAAAGTTGGCGGCGGAGCGTTCGACTCAGGCAGATCGCTTGGAAACTCTTGCCTTGATCGCTGAGTTAGATCATCTCTCACCAACACCACGAGATCTCATCCAGTTAGACCAGCGGATTCACCATCACATTTATAAGTGCACACATAACTCCTACTTGGAACAAATGTGTGAACGCCAATATATGCACGCATTGCGTATTTGGTTTCTTGCTCTTGACCGAATTGAAAATTTGGCAGAAGCAATTCTGGAACATCGTGCGCTTTTAGAAGCAATCAGTTCTGGAGATAGTAAGAAAGCAGCAAAAGAAATGTCAGTTCACATCAATGGATTCGAAGCATCACTACGGAAGGTGATTTAGTTATGTCAGCATTTCCTACCAAAGCTAAATGCGTCATTATCGGTGGCGGTATCGTCGGAAATAGCATCTCGTATCACTTAGCAAGACTTGGCTGGAAAGATCTGGTTCAGATTGATAAGGGACCGTTTCCAAATCCAGGCGGTTCAACGGGTCACGCCTCCAACTTTATTTTCCCAACTGACCACTCCAAAGAGATGACTCACATAACGCTCGACAGCATGAGGCAGTACAAAGAACTTGGTGTTTTCACTGAATGTGGAGGCTTTGAAGTCGCTCGGACAGAAGAGCGAATGCAAGAGTTAACACGCCGCATGACTTCTGCCAAAGCTTGGGGAGTAGATGACACTCGAATCGTTACACCAGCAGAAGTAAAAGAACTTGTTCCTTACATTGATGAAACAGTAATTCTTGGAGCCTTCTACACCCCTTCCGTTGGTGTCGTTGATTCGGTTCGAGGCGGAACCATCATGCGCGAGCGCGCACAAGAAATGGGTTCGCTCCAATCATTCGGAAATACCGAAGTTCTCAGCATGAACGTGGTTGATGGACGTATCAAGAGTGTTGTAACTGACCGAGGAGAAATAGCAGCGGAGTATGTCGTTATCGCCACAGGTTGCTGGAGTCCGAAACTTGCTGCAATGGCTGGCGCATCGATTCCATTAACTCCTGCCGTTCATCAGATGAAAGATATTGGACCAGTTCCGCGTTTCAAAGATGCTAAAGGAGACATCGAACATCC
>CAYFKL010000128.1:0-3830 GCA_964343565.1 uncultured Actinomycetes bacterium | reverse complement strand
GGTGAAGTATTCGGCGAGAAAATCGTCAAAGTGATGGACTTCGCCTTAAAAATTGGTGCACCAGTTATTGGAATTAACGATTCGGGCGGTGCGCGAATTCAAGAAGGCGTGGTAGCACTTGGACTCTACGCTGAAATCTTCAAGCGCAATGTGCACTCATCCGGAGTGATCCCACAGATCTCGCTAGTGATGGGGCCAAGTGCAGGTGGCGCGGTTTACTCACCAGCTCTTACCGACTTCATTGTCATGGTCGATAAAACTTCACACATGTTCATCACTGGTCCTGAAGTAATCAAAACTGTTACTGGCGAAGATGTGGAGTTTGAGGATTTAGGTGGTGCTCGGACTCATAACACTCGTAGCGGTGTTGCTCATTACATGGGTCACGATGAAGAAGATGCTATTGAATATGTGAAATCACTGCTCTCTTATCTGCCGAGCAACAATTTAGATCCCGCTCCGAATTTTCCAACAACTGCTGACCCTGAAATTAGCGATAGTGATAAATCCCTTGATTCTTTGATTCCAGATAGCGCAAATCAGCCTTACGACATGAAGAAAGTCATTGAAGCAATTGTTGATGACGGGGATTTCCTGGAAGTTCACGCACTCTTTGCTCCAAATATTTTGGTGGGCTATGCCCGAGTTGAAGGACACTCAGTAGGCATCGTGGCTAATCAACCTATGCAATTAGCTGGGACTCTTGATATCGATGCCAGCGAAAAGGCGGCGCGCTTTGTTCGAACCTGCGACGCTTTTAACATTCCCGTTCTGACTCTGGTTGATGTACCCGGATTCTTACCAGGTACCGATCAGGAGTGGAATGGAATTATTCGTAGGGGCGCCAAATTGCTCTATGCGTATGCAGAGGCCACAGTTCCTCTCATCACCGTCATTACCAGGAAGGCATATGGCGGCGCTTACGATGTTATGGGTTCAAAACATCTCGGTGCAGATGTAAACCTTGCCTGGCCAACCGCACAGATTGCGGTGATGGGCGCTCAAGGTGCAGTCAATATTCTTTATCGTAAAGATTTAGCTGACGCGAAAGACCCAGAGAGTAAACGGGCTGAACTCATAGCTGAGTACGAAGACACGTTAGCAAATCCTTATATCGCCGCTGAACGTGGTTATGTTGACGCAGTTATCGTTCCTCACGAAACCCGGATGCACGTAGTGAAAGCACTCAGAGCGTTGCGCCATAAGAGAGCATCGCTTCCACCACGTAAACACGGAAATATTCCGCTTTAACCATGCCACCGACAAGTAACACACCTGCGTTGGAGGGCCTGCAGATAAGTGGCAACCCAAATCCTGAAGAGGTTGCAGCAATAGTCGCAGCATTGATGGTCATTAAATCGCGCTCGCAATCTAAAGCAAAAACCGCCACATTCCGTTGGGGACGACCCGCACTTCGAGGTGCTCTACCAACATCTTGGAGCGCTCCATCACTTCGTAGCTGGTGAATGTGAAACCGCACTTGATTTTGGCAAGCCAATCCCCTGCTAGAAAAAATTTGTTGAACCGTTCTGGAATCACTCCAGAAATTGTTGTGAGTGGCATCAATGAAGAAGCGCCAGAGTATGCCGCACTTTCCCCGGGAGAACTTGCATATGAATTGGCTTATCAAAAAGCATTAGCGGTTCATAAAAACTTAACATCTAAAACTAATACCTTCATCATTGCTTGTGATTCTGTTTTTGAAATTGATGGAATGGCATATGGCAAACCCGAGCATCCTGAAATTGCGATAACTCGACTCAACCAAATGAAAGGACGTGCTGGCCAACTTCACACCGGACACGCCCTTATCGAGAGCGCTAGCGGACGGTGCGAACGCGCGCTCGCCACCACCATCGTGCAGATTGCTGACATGTCCGAATTGGAAATACAGGCCTACGTAAACTCTGGCGAACCGCTTCAAGTTGCTGGCTCATTCACCATCGATTCCCTAGGTGGCCCATTTGTCGAATCGGTCACAGGTGATCCTTCAAATGTTGAGGGTTTGAGTCTGCCCACGCTACGCATGCTCTTCGCACGCTTTGGAATTGGTTGGGAACATTTCCTGACTTAGCCGGTCTCCGGCATACTGACAGACTAAGTACGGCCCTGGAGGGAAGAGTATGCGCAAGGTCTTGATTGCAAACCGTGGAGAGATTGCAATTCGCGTCGCGCGTGCTGCTCGCGATCATGGCCTGAAGAGTGTGGCGGTTTATGCAGAACCCGACATTGATTCGCAACATGTCAAAGCAGCAGATGAGGCAATAGCCCTCGGTGGATCAACCGCGGCAGAGTCCTACTTAGTCTTTGACAAGATTTTAGATGCAGCTAAAAAGAGTGGCGCAGATGCAATTCACCCTGGCTACGGTTTTCTTTCCGAAAACGCAGACTTCGCAGAAGCAGTGATTAATGCTGGATTGACTTGGATTGGACCACCACCTCATGCAATTCGTTCACTAGGCGACAAAGTTGCCGCTCGACATATCGCACAACGTGCCGGTGCCCCTCTTGTCGCTGGCACGAAAGATCCGGTCAGCGGAGCAGATGAAGTGGTCGCCTTTGCAAAAGAACACGGTTTACCCATTGCCATCAAGGCTGCCTTCGGAGGCGGTGGACGAGGCTTAAAAGTTGCGCGAGAACTTGACGAAGTTGCTGAACTTTATGAATCAGCAGTTCGGGAAGCTATCGCCGCATTTGGTCGCGGCGAGTGTTTTGTGGAGCGTTACTTAGATAAACCTCGACATGTTGAAACCCAGGTGCTCGCCGATTCTCATGGAAATATTTCAGTCATCTCTACTCGAGACTGCTCACTTCAACGTCGACATCAAAAATTAGTTGAAGAAGCACCAGCACCATTCTTATCTGATGCACAAATTTCTCAGTTATATGCGTCATCAAAAGCAATCATGAAAGAAGCCGGCTACGTAGGTGCTGGTACATGCGAATTTCTAGTAGGCCAGGATGGCACCATCTCTTTCCTTGAAGTAAACACTCGACTCCAGGTAGAACACCCAGTCTCCGAAGAAGTTAGCGGAATAGATCTAGTGCGTGAGCAATTCCGCATCGCTGATGGAGAAAAACTCACTGTCATTGATCCACCACTACGTGGGCATTCCATTGAATTTCGTATCAACGGCGAAGATCCCGGCCGAGGCTTTCTTCCAGCACCTGGAAAAATCACCAAATACTCAGCACCAAGCGGTCCTGGAATTCGTTTAGATTCCGGGTTCGGAGCCGGGGATGTAGTTGGTGGGAACTTTGATTCGTTACTTGCCAAACTAATCGTTACCGGTGCTACCCGTAAAGAAGCGCTGGAGCGCTCGCGTCGAGCATTAGATGAATATGTGATTGAAGGAATGCCAACTGCTCTCACCTTTCATCGCGTTGTTATTAATGAGCCAGACTTCATTGAAGAACCATTTCGAGTTCACACTCGATGGATCGAAACCGAATTCAACAACACCATTCCGGCGTTTGGCGCCAGCGATAGCGAATCAAGTGGCGAGCGCGAGAGCATCACAGTTGAAGTTGATGGTCGACGCTTTGAAGTCACTCTTCCTGCTGGAATTGGTTCATCAGGAAGTGCGGCGGCACCAAAACGTTCGGTTTCAAAGAAGGGGCACGCCGCGGCAACTGGTGACGCCTTGGTCGCACCAATGCAGGGAACTGTTGTGAAAGTTGCTGTTGAAAATGGCGCAACCGTTGCAGCTGGCGACCTCATCGTGGTTGTGGAAGCGATGAAAATGGAGCAACCGCTCAACGCTCATAAGTCTGGAACGATTTCAGGATTGTCGTTAGAAAAAGGCGGTTCGGTTACCTCAGGAACCATC
>CAYFKL010000127.1:0-3847 GCA_964343565.1 uncultured Actinomycetes bacterium | reverse complement strand
TGTGTTAAGCACGCCGCCAGCGTTCGTCCTGAGCCAGGATCAAACTCTCCAAAAAGGTTTGATCTGGCAAAAAACGTAACTAGCTTTAGTTACAGTCTTTATACCAAAGGAATTTCGCCTCGTGATCGAAACCACGGACGAGGTAAATTGGCATTGACTTGTGGCACACTGTTGAGTTCTCAAGGTACGGGCGCGCACCAATCACAATCTTTCGACCGCTTTTGGGGCAACCCTCCAAACCTAACTACTTGGATCAGGGGGGTCAAATTGACCGCCTGTCGCTCGATCTTGCTGAGCTGCCAAACCTCAGATTTAGAGTTCACTGACCGGCCATACTTGCTGTCCGTTTCTCAGTGGAGACCCAACTTTAGCCGGACAAGTGGAAATGAATCAAATCGGCCGTGCTTTTGCAGAAAATGCCCAGAATTTCCATTAACCAAAAGCCGATATTGGGAATTTCTACTTAACGAAAACTGCTCCAATTTCTCGTTTTCCTCTGCGCAGAACTAGGAACATCCCATGGATTAAATCATCCCTTCCGGGCTCAAAATTTTCGTCTTGAATTTTTGCGTTATTGAGGTACGCCCCACCCTCTTTGATGGCTCGCCTTGCCGCAGATTTTGATTCAACAATTCCCGTAGCCGCCATCAAGTCAGCCAACGATCCCCATGGTGCATTTCCCTCAACCTTTGTTTGGGGAACCTGGGATAGAGCAGCTGCAAGTGTTGCACTATCTAATGAAGATAAATCTCCTCGACCAAACAGCGCTTGCGAAGCGGCCTCGACGTGATCGCAAGCATCTTCACCATGTACAAGAGTTGTTAATTCTCGAGCGAGTCGAGTTTGGGCAATCCTTCGCTCTGGAGCTTGCACATGGGACTCTTCAATCTCTTGAATTTCAGTTCGCGATAGAAAAGTGAATATCTTTAGGAAACTTATGACATCTCGATCATCTGTTGAAATCCAATATTGATAAAAGGCATAGGGCGAAGTGAGGTCAGCATCGAGCCAAACCGAACCCGAGGCGGTCTTACCGAATTTGGTGCCGTCAGATTTAGTAAGCAATGGGACAGTCAATGCATGAGCGCTAACTTGCTCAACCTTGCGTATTAAATCTAATCCAGCAGTGATATTTCCCCACTGATCACTACCACCCATTTGAAGGGTGCATCCATAAAGTCGAAATAGTTCAAGATAATCGAAGGCTTGAAGAATTTGGTATGAGAACTCTGTATAGGAAATACCACCGCTTTCCATTCGAGAGGAAACAGAATCCTTGGAAATCATTTGATTTACTGAAAAATATTTTCCTACATCTCGAAGAAAACTTAAGACTGGCACGTCTTTAGTCCAATCAAAATTGTTAGCAATAATTGCGGCATTCGGGATGTCAGAAAAATCTAAGAATCTTTCAACTTGCCTTCGAATCTTTGCCACCCATTCTTCGACAAGTTCGGTTTCGTTTAAAGTTCTTTCGCTAGACCTTCCACTCGGATCCCCCACCAAGCCCGTCGAACCACCTACCAAACCAATCGGTCGGTGACCCGCAAGTTGCAAACGTCGGAGTACTAAAAGAGCTACCAAATTTCCAACATGCAACGATGGTGCAGTTGGATCAAAACCAATGTACGCCGTGACCCTACCTTCATCAAAGGATTTAATGAGTTCCGCTTCATCGGTACTCTGCGCCAAAAGCCCTCGCCATCGAAGATCTTCCAGAATCTCTTTTCCGCTCAACGTTGGCATGCGCGAATTCTATTCTTAAGGAACCTGGAAAGGGGCCACATTTATCTCCGACCAGATCCTGATCGGCTGAACTCGCTCTCGAAGGGCTGCCAATTGCTGCCGGACTGCTTCTGGAGCGGTGCCCCCTTTCTTAAGCCTGCCTTTCAACGCACCTTCAACTGTCAAGACATTGCGCACTTCGGGCGTTAATCGTTTATCGATACTTGCCAGTTCAGTTGAAGTCAATTCCGATAACTCTTTACCTGTACTTTCACAAAACTTGACGCACGCTCCTGCAACTTCGTGCGCAGATCTAAATGGAACGCCTTCTCGAACTAACCAATCTGCGATTTCAGTAGCTAATGAAAAACCCTCAGGAGCCGACTCAGCAATTTTTGCAGTATTAAATTTGCTCGTAGCCACCATCCCAGTAACTGCTGGCAGCAATACCATCAAGGTATCAATTGAATCGAAAAGCGGTTCTTTATCCTCTTGCAAGTCTCGGTTGTAGGCAAAAGCCAAACCCTTCATCGTGGTCAATAGTGAAGTCACATGGCCAATCAACCGGCCTGCTTTGCCACGAGCTAACTCGGCTACATCAGGATTCTTCTTTTGAGGCATGATGCTCGAGCCCGTTGAGAATTCATCAGATAACTCAACCCATCCAAATTCACGCGTTGCAAACAGAGTCCATTCTTCCCCGATTCTAGAAAGATGAACGCCAATCAAAGCAAGCACAAAAGCCAATTCGGCTGCAAAGTCTCGGTCGCTAACTGCATCGATTGAATTTGCAGCAGAGTCATCAAAACCAAGAGTTTGTGCAACTCTTATTGGGTCCAAATCCAATGTCGAACCCGACAACGCTCCCGAGCCAAGTGGGGATATAGCAGTTCTCTTATCCCAAGATTGAATTCGGTCTAAGTCTCGAACTAACGCGTGTGCGTGTTTAGCCAGTTCGTGACCTAAGGTAACTGGTTGAGCATGCTGAAGGTGAGTAAAACCTGGAGAAGGTGAATCTGCATATTTTTGACTCAAAGCAATAAGGGCATCAATGAGTTCTAAGATCTCCCCCGCGATATGCCTCGCATTGGCTCTTAAATACATTTTGAAATCGGTAGCAACTTGATCGTTTCGACTTCGTCCAGCTCGCAACTTGCCGCCCAAATCACCTAAACGATGAACCAGTATTCGTTCCAAGGCCCCATGCACATCTTCGTCTTCTGAATTTGGCAACAGTGCACCTGAAAGAACTTCTTCTCGCATCGTTTGGAGAGTGTTGGCAATCGTCTCCTGCTCTTGAGATGTCAATAAACCTGCAGCCAACAATATTTCTGAATGAGCAATTGAGGCAGACAAATCATATGGAGCTAATCTCCAATCAAAGTGCACGCTTCTAGATAGCGCATCCATGGCTGCGCTCGGGCCAGAAGAAAATCGACCTCCCCATAACTTCCCAGAGTTCGTCGACATCTAATTTCCTTCCGCGAGTTTTAACAGGTAGTTAACCAGAGTCTGAGCTGAAGGCTTACGTGACACCACCATGATGGTGTCATCGCCAGCTATGGTGCCAAGTATTTCCGATAGTGGATTTGATGAATCTACTTCCACCCTATCTAGTGCGCCAGCAAGTAGGTGTGCACCACCAGGAGGCGTTCGCAAAACTGCGAGATTTCCAGAGGATTCACCACTAACTAGAAGCTCATGGGCTATTCGAGCAACACGTGTAAGCGGGTCTTCGTATCTCGACGATTCCATGGATCCCATGAAATATCGAAGTTCACCGTTTGAAAGTCGCTTCTTCACAGCGCCAATTTCCTCGAGATCTCTACTCACTGTCGCTTGGGTAACTTCGAAGCCTTCTGTCGTGAGTTGTTCCACCAGCATTTGTTGAGATGCAACTTCCCCGAGAGTTATCAAGCGTTCGATTCTCGCACGACGAGAACTTTTGGTTTTCGGATGTGGGCTATGTGAAATTACTGAACGATTCACGATTCCTCCCCTGCAGACTCTTGCATACATTCATGAATAGTGGATCTCAATGTTGAGATGAATCGATCGAATTGATCTTCGGTAATTACAAAAGGTGGAGCAATTCGAATCGTTCGATCGCTGCACGCGTTAA
>CAYFKL010000126.1:0-3855 GCA_964343565.1 uncultured Actinomycetes bacterium | reverse complement strand
TTGCTTGATGAGCCGCTCGGAGCATTGGATCTTAAGTTGCGTCGACAAATGCAACTTGAACTTAAGCGAATTCAGACGGAAGTTGGAATTACATTCGTCCACGTTACTCACGATCAAGAAGAAGCCATGACCATGGCCGACACGATTGCAGTGATGAATCAGGGCAAAGTTGAGCAACTCGGGTCACCCGTTGATCTGTATGAGAATCCAAAGACGACCTTCGTCGCCAACTTTCTTGGACAATCCAACCTGTTAACCGGTGAAGTGGTGGAACGTGGAGATCTGGTTGGAATTAACGTTTGGGGCAATCGAATTAACGTAAAGCCACAACGAGTCTCAACTCAAAACTCCAAAGTGTGGGTTGGCGTTAGACCAGAGAAGATTTACATTACAAAAGAATCCGACACCCGTTTTGCTTCTTTGGGAAATCAATTAATCGGAAATGTACTCGAACGTTCTTACATCGGTGTCTCAACTCAATTCATCGTTGAAATTCCAGGCTTTGGCTTAGACGATGAGAAGATCATGGTGTTTGAACAGAACGTGGATTCCTCGGAAGTGCTGCCGGGGGATCGGGTGAGACTATCTTGGGATCCCGCCCACACTTTTGCGTTGGATGCAAAACAGGATGCTTACGCGGGCGAATCTGAAACTGAGTAAATGTGACTAAGAAGCGGATTATTCCTTATCTCTTGTTGCTACCCGGAGTGCTTTGGCTTGGAATTTTCTTTCTAACTCCGATGTTCAATCTTGGGGCGACGAGTCTTTATGATCCTTCAGGTTCCTTAGAACTTGGATATCAGATGACCGGGCACGTTGCGAACTATGCTGATGCATTAAGTGAGTACTACCCGCAGTTCATTAGATCATTTTTCTTTGCAGCCATAGCAACAGTATTAGCACTAATCATTGCTTATCCGCTCGCCTATGCGATCGCGCTGAAGGCTGGTCGTTGGCGAAATATCTTGCTAGTGCTGGTGATAGCGCCGTTCTTTACATCGTTTCTACTTCGCACATTGGCTTGGACTGCAATTTTGGGTGACAATTCAGCCTTCGTACATTTTTTAAAGAATATTCATCTCCTTCCCGAAGGCGGACGAATATTAGCTACTCCTTTTGCCGTCGTGCTTGGGTTGACCTATAACTTTCTCCCTTTCATGACTCTGCCGCTTTATACCTCTCTTGAGAAAGTTGATCCGAGATTAATAGAGGCATCCAGCGATCTTTATTCATCACCCTTTACTGGATTTCGAAAAGTAGTATTTCCCCTCTCGATGCCAGGTGTTGTCGCTGGAACTTTATTGACATTTATCCCGGCAGCCGGTGATTACATCAACGCACAACTCTTAGGGTCAGGTAAGCGCACGGCCATGATTGGAAATGTAATTGATAATGCATTCTTGGTGCGATTGGCATATCCAACTGCTGCGGCGCTCTCGTTCCTGTTGATGGCGACCATCGTTATTTTGGTGGCGGCTTATGTTAAAAAAGCTGGAACGGAGGAGCTGGTCTGATGAGTTGGGTAAGGAAGAACATCATCATGATCGTGGCGATTTTAGTTCTGCTTTATATGTTTACTCCAGTTTTTATGGTAATCCTGCTCTCATTCAACGAGCCCAAATCGCGTCTAACTTATACTTTCGATAAATTCACTTTAAACAATTGGCTTCATCCATGTTCAGGCGCGGGTGATATGTGCTCTGCGGTTTCCACGAGCATTCAAATTGGATTACTCGCCACACTTGGAGCGACGATTCTTGGAACGCTTATTGCTTATGCCTTAATGAGATATAAATTTAGAGGTAGGTCTTTAACTAATTTGCTTATCTTCCTACCAATGGCATCGCCAGAAGTTGTGATGGGATCATCTCTTCTCACCCTTTTCGTCTCACTTGGATTCCCTCTTGGTTTTTGGACCATATTGATTGCTCACATCATGTTCTGCATGTCGTTTGTGGTGGTAACGGTCAAAGCTCGTCTGGCATCGATGGATCCTCGGTTGGAACAAGCGGCAATGGATCTCTATGCCACGGAGTGGCAAACTTTCCGCAAAGTCACGCTGCCGCTCCTACTGCCTGGAATAGCATCAGCCGCCTTGCTCTCATTCTCCCTATCGTTTGACGACTTCATCGTCACAAACTTCAATTCAGGTTCTACCATCACATTCCCGATGTTTGTCTGGGGCGTTTCTCAGCGTGGTATTCCACCGCAAGTGAATGTGGTTGGCGCTGCGGTCTTCCTGGTTGCCCTCTTCTTCGTGATCGTTGGCCAACTGGCTTCGGCACGCAAGGCGAAAGCCCTGCAGGCGAAGGGCTAGACTCTTTTCTACGTAATTCAGTTGAGGAGAGTTCATGTCAGGCGGCCCATCAGTTCCACAGGTTCGTAAAGTTGTCACTGCAATTCCTGGCCCTAAGTCAGAGGCGCTACTAGAACGCAGGGCTGCAGCAGTTTCCAAAGGTTTGGGAATGACATTGCCGGTCTTCGTGACCGCGGCTGGTGGCGGAATTATTCAAGACGTTGACGGAAACTCGATCATCGACATGGGTGCTGGTATCGCGGTTGTGAATGTGGGTAACTCTGCTGAAAAAGTTGTCAAGAAAGTTCAAGACCAAGTTGCAGCCTTTACTCACACCTGTTTCATGGTGGTGCCATATGAAGGTTATGTAGAAGTGTGCGAATCACTCAATCGATTAACACCTGGGAAGCATGCCAAGAAGAGTGCGCTTTTCAATTCGGGTGCTGAGGCTCTAGAAAATGCCGTGAAGATTGCGCGTGCTTATACAAAGCGCCAAGCGGTCATTGTTTTCGAACATGGCTATCACGGTCGTACCAATCTCACGATGGCGATGACTGCTAAAAATATGCCTTACAAGAATGGTTTCGGTCCGTTTGCTGGCGAGGTTTATCGAATGCCAATGGCTTATCCATTCCACTGGCCAACCGGTGCGGAAAATTGTGCGAGTGAAGCTTTAGCAGAAGTTATTCATAAGATTGAAAAAGAGATCGGTGCTGAGAACGTAGCAGCAATAGTCATCGAACCTATTCAGGGTGAAGGTGGCTTTGTGGTTCCACCTAAAGGTTTCCTTCCTGGATTAGTGGAATTTGCTAATAAGAATGGAATCGTCTTCGTTGCAGACGAGGTTCAGACTGGTTTTGCTCGCACCGGACAAATGTTTGCTTGTGAGGATGAAGGCATCGTGCCGGATTTGATCACCACTGCAAAAGGTATTGCCGGTGGTTTACCACTTTCAGCCGTCACCGGAAGAGCTGACATCATGGATGCAGTTCATGTTTCAGGTCTTGGTGGCACTTATGGTGGCTCGCCAGTAGCAGTAGCCGCTGCAATTGGAGCTATCGAAACCATTGAAGAGCAGGATCTTTGTGGTGCTGCTCGTCGCTTAGGTGAGATCATGATTTCAACCTTTACTGAAATGCAGAAGAAGCATCCGGTTATTGGTGAAGTTCGTGGCCGTGGCGCAATGATCGCCATTGAATTAGTAAAACCTGGTACGAAAGAACCAAATCCTGAAGCAGTCTCGCAAATTGCAAAGTACTGCGCGGCCGAAGGCGTATTGGTGCTCTCTGCTGGTACTTATGGGAATGTGTTGAGATTCCTACCACCACTGGTGATGCCAGAAGAACTTCTCAAAGAGGCATTAGAAATTATCGAGAAAGCGATCGCTTCACTCGTCTAAATTTCTTCTTCGATTCCCATCTCTAACTCAAGTGGATCGTCGCCAGTCTCTATTTCGTCAGTAGAGACATCTCTAAGCGAGCGCTCGATCGCCCGCGATCGAGTTCCGACTGACTCAACAGTGTTTTGGGCGGTTTGAAGTTGTTTCTTAAGGCGATCAA
>CAYFKL010000125.1:0-3872 GCA_964343565.1 uncultured Actinomycetes bacterium | reverse complement strand
AAATTAGGCAATTACCAATTGGTGATTTATTACCAGCATTAGTTTTTGCCCCATTGCTAGCCTGGTTAGTTCACTTAATCGTGAAATGAAACCTAGCTTTCAACGAAAAGTTAACAAGGAAAGATTTGCAAAACGGCAAGTCAAAGCCTGAATTAGATTATCGCTTAAATTTTATCCGATAGTGGTTTACCCAAGCGACCAAAGCACCGAAAAGGAGATAAGGGGCTAGGGATGCAAGGGCAGAGACGATGTCGATTAAAAGTCTTGTTAGTGATAGCGAAGAAGGCCCGATAGGTAGCCAAAAAATGAGTGATACTAAGACAGCTAGTGGCGGTGTTATAGCAGCAATTCTTTTGGCGTTAGCACGCGACAGCCAACTACCACCGATGTTGGCGATCAGAATTGTTAAACCACTAAATGAACCCACTTTTCCTCGCAAAATGAGTTCAATTCCAATTCCAATAAAGCAAACTGCACTCGGAACTAGCGCCGCACCCTGGTTGGTTAGCCCACGGCCCATATTTTTACGCTGGGATTGCGCTCTTGCCATCAATGAACTCATGTTCTCATCCTGACATATCTCGGTGACATAGGCCTTAAACCCGCGATATTTAGGAGTAACCAAGCTCAACGAATAGGCTTGAGTCCTTGTGAGCCTCTCTATTGGAATTGTTGGACTGCCAAACGTCGGTAAATCCACGCTTTTTAACGCACTCACTAAAAATAATGTGTTAGCCGCCAATTATCCGTTTGCCACCATCGAACCAAATGTTGGTGTGGTTGGGGTCCCGGATGATCGCCTTAAAGTCCTAGCTTCGATTTTTAGCTCGGAAAGAATTTTACCCGCGTCACTATCCTTTGTTGATATCGCTGGAATCGTGAAAGGTGCCAGCGAAGGGGCGGGATTGGGCAACAAGTTTCTAGCAAATATTCGCGAATCCGATGCAATCTGTCAGGTCATCCGGGTCTTTACAGATCCAGATGTCGTGCACGTTGATGGTCGAGTAGACCCTGCTAGTGACATCGAAACTATCAACACTGAACTCGCGCTCGCAGATTTGCAAACCATTGAAAAAGCACTACCGAGGTTAGAGAAGGAAGCCCGCGTAAATAAAGATAAGCAGCCAATTTTGGAAGCAACCAAAAGCGCGCAATCTATTTTAGAAAGCGGTAAGACTTTATTTGCAGCAGCTAGCGCAGATATTCGTGAGGCAGTTCGCGAACTTCATTTGCTGACTGCAAAACCATTCTTGTATGTATTCAATGTCGATGCAGCCGAATTATCGGATTTATCGCTTCGTGAAACATTACAAAAATTGGTTTCACCTGCCGAGGCTATTTTCCTTGATGCAAAAACTGAAGCGGAATTAGCAGAATTGGATGATGCCGATGCTTTGGAGTTGCTTGAAAGCATTGGATTGACTGAGCCAGGTTTGTCTACCTTAGCTCGTGTTGGTTTTTCAACTCTTGGACTTCAAACCTATCTAACTGCAGGTCCAAAAGAGGCAAGAGCCTGGACCATTCCTGCCGGAGCAACAGCTCCGGAGGCCGCTGGTGTTATCCATACCGACTTTCAGCGAGGTTTTATCAAAGCTGAAATTGTCTCTTTCGCTGACTTAGTGGAGTGCGGATCAGTTGCCGAAGCAAAAGCGAAGGGCAAAGTTCGTATGGAAGGCAAGGACTACATCATGGCGGACGGCGACGTTGTCGAATTTCGCTTCAACGTTTAGGAGCTGGGGATGCCGCGGAGAGAAGATCTAAGAAATATCGCGATCATTGCACACGTTGACCACGGCAAGACCACCCTAGTCGACGCCATGCTTTGGCAATCTGGTGCTTTTGCTTCTCATAAGGATCAAAGTGAGAGCACAGATCGAGTTATGGACTCCATGGATCTTGAACGCGAAAAAGGCATCACTATTTTGGCGAAAAATACCGCGGTCAAACGAGGAGACTTAACAGTCAACATCATTGATACTCCTGGTCACGCAGATTTTGGTGGTGAAGTTGAACGTGGTCTTGAAATGGTGGATGGAGTGCTGCTCTTAGTTGATGCTTCAGAAGGTCCATTGCCGCAAACTCGTTTCGTGCTTCGAAAAGCATTGCAGAAACAACTTCCAGTAATTTTGGTTATCAATAAGGTCGACCGATCCGATGCGCGGATAGCAGAAGTTGTAGATGAAACGTATGAACTTTTCTTAGATTTGGATGCAACGGAACATCAGATTGAATTTCCGATCGTGTATGCATCAGCAAAGGCTGGTAGAGCATCGCTTAATAGACCTGAAGATGGCGGTATGCCTGATGCCGCTGATCTAAATGTGCTCTTTGAAACGATTACGAAAACAATTCCTGCTCCTGAATTCGAAGCAGGTGCGCCACTGCAAGCGCATGTCACCAACCTTGATGCCTCACCGTATCTAGGTAGGTTGGCGCTCTGCCGAGTCCGTCAAGGAGAGATCAGTAAGGGCCAGACCGTGGCTTGGTGCCGCACTGATGGCCAGATCACACGAGTCAAAATCTCCGAATTGTTGATGACTGAAGGCCTAGAGCGAGTACCTGCACAAACCGCAGGGCCGGGCGACATAATCGCGGTTGCCGGAATCGAAGAGATAACCCTTGGTGAAACTCTGGCTGATGCAGAAAATCCAATTCCACTTCCCTTGATAACGGTGGATGAACCGAGCATTTCTATGACTATCGGTATTAATACTTCACCTTTGGCGGGACAAAGTGGCAAGAAGTTAACAGCTCGCTTGGTAAAAAATCGATTAGATGCGGAATTGATTGGCAACGTTTCACTTCGAGTTTTGAATACAGATAGGCCAGATACTTGGGAAGTACAGGGCCGAGGAGAGTTGCAGTTAGCAGTTCTAGTGGAATTGATGCGCCGAGAAGGATTCGAACTTACGGTTGGTAAGCCACAAGTAGTTACCAAGATCGTAGATGGCAAAATTCACGAACCCATGGAAAGACTGACGGTTGATATTCCGGAAGATTATTTGGGTGTCGTAACTCAACTGATGGCCTTGCGAAAGGGCCGAATGGAACAGATGGTCAATCATGGAACTGGTTGGGTCCGTATGGATTATCGAGTTCCAAGCCGAGGCTTAATTGGTTTTAGAACAGAGTTTCTTACTGAAACTCGAGGTACAGGTTTGTTGCATCACGTATTTGATGGCTATGAAGGTTGGCATGGGGAGTTGCGCACACGTCCAACCGGTTCGCTGGTATCTGATCGTCGCGGTGCTGTGACATCTTATGCACTCTTTTCTTTGCAAGAACGAGGCACGATCTTCGTAGAACCTGGTGCGGAGGTCTATGAAGGAATGATCGTTGGAGAGAACTCGCGTGCTGAAGATATGGATGTAAATGCATGCAGGGAGAAAAAGTTAACCAATATGCGATCTGCGACGGCTGATGAGCTCGAGCGACTTATTCCACCAAAGTTATTAAACATGGAGCAAGCGCTTGAATTTTGTCGAGAAGATGAGTGTATTGAAGTAACTCCAGCTACGGTTCGAATCCGCAAAGTCATTCTTGACCAAACCGAACGTGCACGCCTTACTTCAAGAGCAAAGAAGCAGAATCAATAGGCGCATGCGCGAAGCTGTTGCTGGCATTGCCGTTGACGGTCCACGACTGCTTATTGCTCGACGTATCGGCAAATCTGCAGGAATGTGGGAGTTTCCCGGTGGCGCAGTAGAACCTGGTGAAAGTCATCGAGCTGCGTTGTCGAGAGAGTTCATGGAGGAACTCTCTCTAAGTATTAAGGTCCATCAACGATTAAATTTTGTTCACAAGATAGGTGAAATTTTACTGACTTTTTGGATTGTTGAACCCATTCATAAAAAAGTTAATCCTGGAAATTC
>CAYFKL010000124.1:0-3880 GCA_964343565.1 uncultured Actinomycetes bacterium | reverse complement strand
AATTGATCTTTGATCTCATCATCCTCGACGATACGACCTTGTGCAGTATCAACTAGAAACATTCGACCAGGTTGTAATCTGCCTTTTTTCACAACCGATTCTGGAGCGATTTCTAACACACCAACTTCAGAGGAGAGAATGACTCGGTCTTTTGTCACCCAATACCGAGCTGGTCGTAACCCATTTCGATCAAGAACTGCACCTATCTGCGTTCCATCTGTAAACGTGACGCAAGCAGGACCGTCCCAGGGCTCCATCATCGATGCGTGAAAAGCATAAAAGTCACGACGAGCAGGAGCCATGATCGGATTATTTTCCCAAGCTTCAGGGATCATCATCAATACAGAGTGAGGCAGCGACCTACCTCCTAGGTGTAATAACTCCAAGACTTCATCAAATGAAGCTGAATCACTGCCTGCATTTGCGCATATTGGAAATAATCGAGACAGATCTCCGGGAATTAATTCGCTATGTAGCAGGGCTTCACGAGCGCGCATCCAATTACGGTTTCCCTTTACCGTATTGATCTCGCCATTGTGAGCGATAAAACGATAAGGATGCGCCAGCGGCCACGACGGAAACGTATTTGTAGAAAAGCGCGAGTGAACGAGAGCTAGCGGCGAAACTAAGGCGGGATCGCTTAGATCTGGGAAGAAAGGTTCTAGTTGCCCAGTAGTGAGCATTCCTTTATAAACAATGGTTCTGGAAGAGAGCGAAGGAAAGTAAACCCCCGCCTCATGTTCGGCTCTTTTACGTACTGCATAAACGAGCCGATCTAGCTCAATTCCACTTCGACCTTGCGGATCCGAAACAAAAATTTGACGAAAATTTGGCATGACTGACGTTGCTGTCTTGCCTAAGCCTTCGGGATTGAATGGAAGATCACGCCAGCCAAGCAGAGTAAGCCTCTCATCGCGAATAATCGATTCAACTTTTGCTGCGGCTGTGCTCGCATTCTCTCTTGGTAAAAATGCAATACCAGATGCAAACTTTCCGGCTTCAGGAAGTGCGAATGCGACATGGTTTCGGTAGAACGAATCAGGCATCGCGATCAAGATTCCTGCGCCATCTCCGCTCTCTGGTTCCGCGCCAGAAGCCCCGCGATGTTCGAGATTGCGAAGCGCCTCGAGGGCGTCAGCCACTATTGCGTGAGTGCTTGTTTGATCCAGGCTCGCAATAAAGGCAACACCGCAAGCATCGTGCTCGTATTCGGGACGATAGAGCCCTTGGGATAAATCCGCAGCGGTTGGAACGCCGGACATACCTACCCCCTCGTTAGTAAAACGTTGGGACGGCATCGGCCCTAAGGGGAAGAATCTACCAAAAAATAGGCATTTTGCTATTGGCGCGATCTGGTGCGCCACCAACCCAGGCCGCCTAAGACGATCACCAACAAGCTCGTCCAGACGTTTAATCTCATGGAGAAAAGTAAGTGAGAGTGGTCAACTCGTAGCGTTTCAATCCACAACCTTCCAATCCCATAAAAGCCCACGTAAAACCAGAAAACCCGTCCAGCTTCTCCTCGAACTTTCAAGGCTATCCATGCGCCAAGCAGGCACCAGATCGATTCGTACAAAAATGTCGGTTGAAAAGTCGCATAATTCAAAAATTCCGCAGGGCGAAAGTTGCGAGGTACTTCTAAGCCCCAGGGAAGAGTTGTTGGTTTGCCGAACAACTCAATATTAAACCAATTACCCCACCTGCCTATCGCCTGTGCCAAAAACAAACCAGGAGCGATGGCATCAGCAAAATATCGAAAATTTAACTGCGGACGTGCTCGACGATAACTCCACCAAGCAGCCAGAGCCCCAATCGAAATTGCTCCCCAGATCCCTAACCCACCATTCCAAATTTTTAGAGCGTCGAGAGGTTTTCCGCTTTTACCAAAATATAACTCTGGTGTAGTGAGCACGTGATACAAGCGCCCGCCGATTATTCCCGCTGGCACAACTATGATCGCGATATCTGAAACTAGTCCAGCCCGCTCCCCCATCGCTACGAGTCGTCGATCGGTAACTTTGATAGCTACGACAATTCCGAACAAAATCGCAAGCGCGTAGAAATGAATCTTCAGCGGCCCAAGTGCGATTACATTAAGCGCTGGTGATGGGATTCCAGCAACGAACATTACTTAATGCCAGCAGCCGACAAAGCCTGCATGAATTTAGCATTATCAATGTACGTCCCGGCGTCTCTATCGATTTCTTTTCCATTTATTAAGACCGTGGGTGTCTGATTAATATTTTTCTCAGCACCATTAGTTTCGATAAATTGCACCCAATTTGAATATGTCGAGTTACTCATGCAATCTTTGAATTTTGTTCCGTCAGCACCAATGCCGATTCCTGCAAGTACAACTTTTGACAATCCCCAGAATCCAGAGTTCTCTGGTTGCTGATTCTTATACATATATTCGTGCCACTCTAAGAATTTGCCTTGATCCGCGGCACAAGCGCCACCATTTGCAAGAATTTTAGATTCAGCGCCTAGGAAAGATAGCGAATGGAATACCACTTTTGCTTTGCCTTCTTTGGCCAAGGATTTCAAGGTAGCGCCATTGACATCTTCAAAGTTTTTACATGCTGGGCATTGGAAGTCTTCCCATACATCAATTTGTACCTTTTGATTTGGGTTGAAAACTAATCCGTACCCATCGGCCTTTGATGCAATCTTTGGCGCTGCGACATTGCTATCGACTTGTTGCTTCAAAAGAGCAATTCCTGCACCAATTCCGACGACAGCTAAAATCGCGACAATAACAATGATTTTAGTGATGCGGGCCTGCGCTGCTGCTTTGTTGGCGGCTTCCTTTCGAGCAGCTGAGGCCGCCTCACGGGCTGCCCGCTTATTGGACTTACTCTCCATCTTCACTCCTTTGATCCGCCGCACCTATTCTGCCATCTCTGCTACCTAAATTAGCCAATGAGAACTTGCTCCTTGGACGCCAGACTAAGTAAAGGGCCAGAACCAACAGACCTAGATCGCGAAGGATTTCAGTGCCGTATGCGGTTTGATTAGCAGCGACTTTGCCTCCACCGCCGAAGCAACCGCAGTCGATGGTCAATCCTCGAGCCCAAGCAGATGAAACTCCACCGATGAAAGCAACCATCAGTAGAGCACTGATAAGTGCACTCCATCGAATAGCGAGCCCTGCAATTAATGCCAGCCCTAGTCCGACTTCAACCCATGGAAGTACATATCCAATAAAATTGGCTAACGAAATCGGAAGTAACTCATACGCACGAACGGCTGCGGCGGATTTGTATGGCGAGCCAATTTTTAAATACCCGGCAAAAAGTAGGGTTCCACCCAACACAATCCTGGCGAGGAATCCCCACCAGGACGATTTACTTACCACCGACATGCAAAGTGGCGCGTTCCTGGCCGTAGCCAAGTTTACGTAGTACCGCACCAGCAGCTACTCCGAGCACCGCAACAATCATCCCAAGCCAAAATCCCAAGGGAGAGGCGGCAATGATCGCAATGGCCGAAATGGTGCTTCCAACCAGGATGATGATTACTGCTGTCCAGGCAGCCAAAGTCTGCCCATGATTATCCGAATGATTTTGTGAGTTAGCCATCTTCTCCTCGTTCCTTCAGCCCTAACCTTACTGGGTCGGATCCTCTCCGCGATCCAAGGCATTCCAATCCTGTCGGGACTGACTGACTTCTGGCGTTTTGGCTTGAGCACGGTTGGTCCGCCGAAGCAAGAAGAATGCCAGAATGATCACACCGAACAAGAAGAGCAATTTGGTCATGTAAGTTCCCGCTCGAAACAAGTTGGTGTGCCCTGGTGGCAAGCAGGCCCGTTCTGCTGAACCAGATAAATCAGTGCATCTTCATCACAATCAATTTTGATTGAAACCACAGTTTGCGAATT
>CAYFKL010000123.1:0-3883 GCA_964343565.1 uncultured Actinomycetes bacterium | reverse complement strand
AGCCCCTCTTCTTCATCTAGCCAAGCGACGATGTGAGGGGTTGCCATTCTGATTTCGTGGTCGCACCCAGGGCAGCGATAAACCTTGGTCGCCGACGATCCAGTGAGGGCGCGAACGCGGTAGAGCCCATCGGGATGTTCCTCGGTCCACTCGTTTTTGGACGAAATCGGTCGCTCACTACCTTCCTCGGCAGGTGCTCTACGATTCTTACGTGGACTCACTCACTCAGCGTAGCCATTACCGATTCGAATCTGGGGGCGTAAAACTGTGAAGTATGCGGTCCAAGTCAAAAATTTGCGCAAAAAATATCAAAACGTGCAAGCCGTAGCTGGCGTTGATCTTGAAGTTGAAGCGGGTGAAATCTTCGCTCTCCTTGGTCCCAATGGCGCCGGAAAGACCACAACGGTGGAGATTCTTGAAGGTTATCGAGATCGAGATAGTGGTGAAGTATCTGTTCTTGGCGTTGACCCAGCGAGCGCTGACTTAACGTGGCGCAATCGCATCGGCATTGTGCTGCAATCCAATAGCGATACTGCTGAATTAAAAGTTATTGAAACCATCCGATTCTTTGCTGATTATTACAAGAATCCTCGCGATGTAGATGAAGTCATTGCTGCCGTCGGATTAACCGAAAAAATAGATGCAAAGGGAAGAGAATTATCAGGCGGTCAGCGCAGAAGGCTCGATGTGGCTCTTGGCATTCTTGGCAATCCCGAGTTGCTCTTCCTCGATGAACCTACAACCGGATTTGATCCCGAGGCGCGTCGAGCATTTTGGGAGTTGATTCGATCGCTGCGGCAGGCTGGCACCACAATCTTGCTGACAACGCATTACTTAGATGAAGCAGAAGCACTCGCCGATCGAGTCGCAGTTATAAATCACGGACAAATATTGGAAGTAGCCAGCACATCTACCCTCGGAGGACGCGATCGCGCGGAAACCAAGATCTCATGGATTGAGAACGGGAAGGCTCACTCCATGATGACCAAGACGCCAACCTCCACCGTGCAGGAATTGGCTTCACGATTCAGTGGAGAAATTCCAGATCTGCGAGTAGAGCGTCCAACTTTAGAAGATATCTATCTTCAAATGATCGAAGGTGTGCGATGAACTTTCTATCGATCGGCATTTCACGCGCAAGACTTGAGATAAAGCAATTCTCGCGTCAACGAGAATCCGTTGTCTTCATCCTGCTATTTCCCATTCTTCTACTACTAATTTTTGGATCTGTATTTAAGAATTCAATCGCTCCGCAAGTGACATTTTCACAGTACTTCGTGGCTGGAATGATTGCATCGGGTCTACTCAACACCGGCTTTCAACAACTTGCGATCACCATTCCGTTGGAGCGAGATGATGGCACTCTCAAGCGACTACGCGGGACGCCTATGCCCCCAAGCGCTTACTTCTTCGGCAAGACTATTTCAGTTCTGTTTTATATGAAGATTCAAATCATCTTGCTCCTCGTAGTTGGTGCGCTGGCCTTTGATATCAATATTCCAACTGACATTGGACATTGGATCACCTTTATCTGGGTCACATTGCTTGGAATTACCAGCTCAACATTGCTAGGAATTGCTTTCTCTTCTGTTCCTAGAAGTGGAAGAGGTGCATCCGCCGTGGTGACCCCTATTGTTTTGGTCCTGCAATTTATTAGTGGAGTCTTCTTCATATTTGACCAACTCCCCCACTGGATGCAACAAGTGGCTTCAATATTTCCGTTGAAGTGGATGACCCAAGGAATGAGATCAGTCTTTCTCCCGGAATCCTTTGCTGCAAACGAAGTTGGTGGAAGCTGGCAACACGGAACCACCGCAATTGTGCTTTCAGTTTGGGTGGTCATTGGACTAGTGCTGGCATTAAAAACTTTTAGATGGGAGCGATCTCGCTAATGCTTGGAGGAGTAAATAATCCGCTCTTCTTTGGCGCATTCGCTGGCTTTGCCATCCTTGCAATAATCATTGTTCCGCTATTGCGATGGGCATTTTCCACGAAGAAAACTGGCTTAGGGGTACCGAAACGAATTGGCCAACCACATGATTACGGTTCGTTGACGCCAGTTGGGAAACCTGTCAGTTTTATTGAAGGTGAAGTCATGCGAAAGAAACTTGAATCAAATGGAATTAGAGCAAATGTTTCTCAAACAACTGATGGGGTTAGAGTCTTTGTCTTTCCTGAAGATGCCGATAAGGCCAAATCCATCTTGGCTAGCGGTTAGCTCCAGGAACCCACAACTCGTCACCAACAGAGCGATTCGCATACCTTGCTAACACGAAGAGCAAATCAGAAAGACGGTTTAGATACTTTGCAGTCAGCGGATTAACGCCACCACCAAAAGCGTGAATTGCAGCCCAGGTGCATCGCTCTGCTCTTCGCGACACCGTTCTAGCCACATGCAGTAATGCGGCTTCTTTGGTGCCACCTGGAAGAACGAAGGAACGAAGCGAAGCAAGTTCTGCGTTGTAGCGATCGATTGCTACTTCAAGTGCATCAACCTGGCTTTGAATAACTCTGAGTGGTTCCATCTTGGGCTCATCAACCACCGGAGTGCATAGATCTGCACCCACATCAAAGAGATCGTTTTGAATTCGAATTAACAAGGTGCGTACATCATCCGGAATTACACCGATGGCGAGCGCCATTCCGATATGGCTATTGGCTTCATCAACGGTGGCATAGGCCTCAAGGCGTGGATCATTTTTCGAAGTTCGGCTGCCATCCCCGAGAGAGGTAGTGCCATCATCGCCAGTTTTCGTATAGATACGCGTCAAGTTAACCACCCGCTAAGTCTATGGCTCCGTCTACGATGGTGCCCACCAGAGGAGGTGGGCGTGAACGATCACGTTTTACGTGTCCACGGTGGGGCTCGCCTCGCTGGCGAGGTCAGCATCACTGGAGCCAAAAACTCGGCTCTGAAGTTGATGGCCATCTGCCTACTCGCCCCTGGAAAGAGCAGAATTTCAAATGTCCCAGAAATCTTGGATGTCACGATCATGGGCGAATTGCTCGAAAGATTGGGATGCCACGTTGAGATTGATGGCCATCAAGTAAGCATCGATGTCCCAGAAACACCTTCCCATCGAGCAGATTACGACTTAGTTCGACGCATGCGAGCCTCCATCAATGTTTTAGGTCCACTCGTTGCACGTTGCGGTGAAGCAGAAGTTGCTCTTCCCGGTGGCGATGCAATTGGATCTCGAGGTTTGGATTTTCATGTTGCTGGCTTGGAGAAACTCGGCGCAGAAATTTCAGTAGAACATGGCTTTGTCATCGCACGGGCACCCAAAGGTCTTTCTGGCGCAGAAATTTTTCTCGATTTCCCAAGTGTTGGCGCGACTGAAAATCTGCTAACAGCAGCGGTGCTTGCCAAAGGAGTAACAACTATTGATAACGCTGCTCGCGAACCAGAAATCATTGATATCTGTCAGATGCTCAATTCCATGGGTGCAAAAATTGAAGGGGCTGGAACACCCAAACTCGTTATCACTGGTGTTTCAGGGCTGCATCCAACTTCGCATTCCACAATTCCAGACCGCATCGTCTCGGGAACTTGGGCATTTGCTGCATCGATGACGCAGGGCGATATCTTCATTCGAAATGCCAGAGCAGAATTTCTCGAAATTCCGCTTGAAAAGTTAGTAGAAAGCGGTGCCATTGTCACCGAGACGGATGAAGGCATACATGTGGTGAGCAAATCGCGACCAAAAGCTGTCGACGTCTCAACACTTCCATTCCCTGGTTTTCCAACCGATCTTCAACCAATGATCATTGCGCAAAATTCAATCGCTGAGGGCCATGCGGTTGTCACCGAAAATGTTTTTGAAGGCAGATTCATGTTCGTCAATGAAATGATTCGCTTAGGAGCAGATATCAAAACCGATGG
>CAYFKL010000122.1:0-3890 GCA_964343565.1 uncultured Actinomycetes bacterium | reverse complement strand
CCACCAACCGCTGTCATCGCAGAAATTTGATAACTTGGCATGACTGACCCGGCGGCGGAACCAATAAAAGTCCAAAGTCCCTGGTAAACCCCCACCGCGATTGCCGATGCTGCAACTCCCCAGCCCAAAGTCGAGGCGAATGCAAGTGAGGCAAAAAAATCTAAACAACTTTTGAGAATTAATTGATCTATGCCAGTACCTAGTCCGTCGCTCACACTTGCAAGAATTGCTAATGGACCGACACAGAAAATAAGTGATGCGGTAACAAATCCTTCAACAAAGGTTTCATCACCATTGGCGCCAAAGCGTCGCTTCAAACGCTCGCCAATTCCATCCAATCGATCTTCAATGCGAATCAACGAACCAACAATTCCACCAAGAAGAAGGCTCAGTAGCATCACAATGATTGGCCAGCCTTTGCCAACTGCTGCTTTAAGGTCGGGATTCGCAAACTCTGCTGCTGAGCTAACTGCGGCAACCGCAGTCACGAGTCCGAGAACATCGGTGACGACATTGCGGGTACGTTCTGGGAGTTTTCCACCAGCAAATACGCCGACCGTTGAACCTAAAAGTATGGCCACAATGTTGATCACTGTGCCTAAGCCTGTGAACAATTATTTGTCTTTCGTCGTTTTCTTAAGATCTTTGCGCAATTCAGGTGGCAAGGCAAATATCAAACTCTCTTCAGCGCTTTTTACGGTTTCTACATCTTTAAAGCCCTGAGCCGCTAAAAAGTCGAGTAGTTCATCAACCAATATTTCTGGTACCGAAGCACCCGAAGAAACTCCGATGGTTTCTACATCTTCGAGCCATTTAATCTCAACTTCTGAAGCGTAATCAATCAAGTAAGCAGCTTTTGCTCCAACTTCGAGAGCAACTTCAACTAAGCGAACCGAGTTAGAAGAATTCTTTGAGCCAACTATCAAAACTAGATCACATTTTGGTGCGATTTCCTTAATAGCTAGTTGACGATTTTGTGTGGCATAACAAATATCGTCACTTGGTGGATCAATGAGTGAAGGGAAGCGTTCTTTAAGCGCCGAAACGGTCTCTAATGTTTCATCAACGCTCAACGTGGTTTGCGAAAGCCAAACTAACTTCTTTTCATCTCGGACTTTGATGTTGCCAACATCTGCTACACCATCAACCAGAATCACTTTATCTGGAGCCTCTCCTGCGGTTCCAACAACTTCCTCATGGCCCTCATGGCCAATCAATAGAATGTCGAAATCTTCTTTGGCAAAACGCTTGGCTTCATTATGTACTTTGGTAACCAGTGGGCAGGTGGCATCTATGGTTTTTAGATTGCGAACCTTTGCCTCTTCGTGAACCGACGGAGCCACGCCATGTGCAGAGAAAATAACCGTGGCACCTTCGGGTACCTCATCTGTCTCTTCAACAAAAATTGCACCTTTACGTTCTAGCGTGCTGACTACGTGTTTGTTATGCACGATTTGCTTTCGAACATAAATTGGTGCGCCATAAACTTCCAACGCCTGTTCAACAGCGACAACGGCTCGATCAACACCAGCGCAATAACCACGCGGGGCTGCTAAGAGGACACGTTTGTTCACGGCCAAAGCCTAGAGGGCTTTCAGTCGACTGCGCAGAAGAAAGAGCAGTAGCGAGGTGAATATGACCAAGAAGAAGCTCATACCAAGCGCTAGCGCCGGATTTGACTCCATGGCTCGATAGATCGCGGTCGGCAAGGTTTGGGTCAGGCCCGGGAGCGCCCCAGCAAAAGTTATGGTTGCGCCGAACTCGCCTAGCGCGCGGGTAAAACCTAAAAATCCTGCGGAGGTGATTCCCGGCCTAGCCACCGGGAGGGCCACACTCCAAAACTTCATCAGATCACTGGCCCCGCAGACGGTTGCGGTATCTAGTAACTCATGGGGAATGGCACGAAACGAACTCTCTGCTGCAGTGATGATGATTGGAATCGAGACAAATAATTGCGCAAAAACTACAGCCACCCATGTGAATGGAATAGAGATACCCCACCATTGAAAAATCCACTGTCCAAAGGAACCACGGCGTCCCCAAGCAATCAGAAGTAATACACCTCCAACGATTGGTGGCAGCGTGAGTGGCAGTGAAACCAAAGGACGCAATCGCGACCACTTTTCGGATTGAGACATCAGGAATGCCAATGGCACTCCACAGATAAGTGCGATGGTTGTGGTCAAAAAGGTTGATGATAGAGAGATCCACAACGCTTGCAGCCATACTTCAGATCCCGCAATTTGGGGTAACTCACTCCATGGCAATCGAAGTATTAATCCAAGAAATGGCAGTACGATAAAAATTAAAGCGATCACTCCTAAAACCGGGAGTGCAGAAAACTTAAACTTGAACACTACTTAACCGCGTTCGAGAACAACTTGAGTTGCTTTTACCGATGCACTTGCTCTTGAACCAACTTGAATTCCCAATTCTGCGATTGCATCACTTGTGATCACGCTTGTTATTCGATGTGGTCCTGATTGCAATTCCACTAAGCCAACCACTCCACTTATTTCGACTCGAGTGACCACACCCTCAAAACGATTGCGAGCGCTGGTTTTTCCCGGTAACTCTTCATGCTCATTTCTGGCAAATGCCGCTAGATCCACCCCAGGAATTGCCATGCGACCGGATTGGTCTTTGACCATTGGCAATTTCCCAGCGTCGACCCACCTGCGCACCGTGTCATCTGAGACTCCTAACAGGGTGGCCGCTTCACTAATCCGAAAATGCGTCATAAGAGTCAGATTAGTTCCGTATTTGCGCCTTGTCATCCCCGAATAACCCGAGTTGGATGGGTTCATGGCAGAAACCCGGAACTTGGCGCTGGAGTTAGTACGCGTCACCGAGTCTGCTGCCATCGCTGCCGCGCGATGGGTTGGACGCGGTGATAAGAACACTGCGGATGGTGCTGCAGTTGATGCAATGCGCAGAATGATCAGTTCGGTTGCAATGGATGGCATCGTCGTAATCGGTGAAGGTGAAAAAGATGCCGCCCCGATGTTATTCAATGGTGAACGCGTTGGTGATGGAACCGGTCCACAGTGCGATGTCGCAGTAGACCCAATCGATGGAACTACATTGACTGCGAAAGGCATGAATAATGCAATCGCCGTTATCGCTCTAGCGGAGCGAGGAGCAATGTATGACCCATCCGCTGTCTTTTATATGAACAAACTAGTAACCGGTCCTGAAGCTGCAGATGTTGTTGATATAACTGCTCCGACTGGCGAGAACATACGACGAGTTGCAAAGGCGAAAGGCGTAACTCCCGAGGAAATTACCGTAGTTGTTCTTGATCGACCACGTCATAATCAATTGGTTCAAGACATTCGTGAAGCTGGCGCTCGCATTAAGTACATCACCGATGGCGATGTTGCCGCTGCAATTGAAGCGGCAAGAGAAGGCACCGGTATTGATTTACTCATGGGAATCGGCGGTACACCGGAAGGCATCATCGCTGCCTGTGCCATGAAGTGTCTGGGAGGCACAATTCAAGGTCAACTCATGCCTCGAGATGATGCTGAGCGCGAGAGAGCGTTAGCCGCAGGACATGACTTAAACCGGGTGTTGCAGACTTCAGATTTAGTTCGAGGTACCGACGTCTTTTTTGCGGCAACGGGAATTACTGATGGCGAATTGCTTCGGGGTGTCAGATTTGGTGCAAAGAATATGCGCTCTCACTCACTGGTTATGAGAGCCAAGTCACGCACAATTCGCATGATAGAAAGCGAACATCCCATAGAGGCGTAGGCTGGACCTATGGCTGATTTCGACTATGAGGATCTGCTCCCTATCGGGCCAGATCAGAGTGAGTATCGATTGCTTGGTACCGACGGAGTTAGTACGGAAGTTTTGGGTAACCGCGAGTTTCTGCATGTTTCACC
>CAYFKL010000121.1:0-3926 GCA_964343565.1 uncultured Actinomycetes bacterium | reverse complement strand
AAGAATTCATGCCACCTCAGGCAATCGTTGAGGCGATCGAACAATTGGAACGAGTTGGGGTCAATTTCGGTAAACAGGAACGGGAAGTTAGGCTCGTTCTGAACGAATTGGAGAGGTCAATTCGTCTTCCGGGGAATTAGACTGATGTAATGCAACAATCGTCTCGGGGATCAATTTTCCAGGCCGCTGATCCACTGAAATGGATTCGAAGCGCTGATATTTCCGACATGGAATCCATCGCAAAAGATATCCGCTCTTTTCTTATCGAAAAGGTATCTAAATCGGGTGGGCACTTAGGACCAAATTTGGGTGTTGTGGAATTGACGATTGCTCTCCACCGAGTTTTTGAGTCTCCTCGAGATCGGTTCGTATTCGATACTGGCCATCAGACATACGTTCATAAGATTTTGACCGGAAGAGCCGCTGATTTTGAGACATTAAGAACGAAAGATGGCTTGTCTGGTTATCCGAGTCGAAACGAGAGCGTTCACGACATTGTTGAGAACTCGCACGCATCAACTGCTCTCTCGTGGGCTGAAGGCATTGCTCGCGGATATGTGCTCAGAGGTGGAGCGCAACGGCACGTTGTTGCTGTCGTTGGAGATGGATCTTTAACTGGCGGGATGGCTTGGGAAGCTTTGAACAGTATCGCCGTCAAAGAGGATTTGCCGCTGGTGATTGTTGTTAACGATAACAGTCGTTCTTATTCTCCAACCGTTGGAGGATTGGCGAAATATCTTGCTTCGCTACGTTCAACTAGAAGTTATGAGAACTTTCTCAGTTGGGGCAAGCGATTTCTTCTAAAAGTTCCAGTGGTTGGTCAACCAATCTTCGGCGGCCTTCATGGATTGAAGAAAGGTTTGAAAGATATCTTTGCACCCCAAGGTATGTTTGAAGATTTAGGTTTGAAGTACATAGGCCCAATAAACGGACATGACGTTAGCGAAATTGAAAGAGCACTCGATCAAGCAAAGAAATTCAAGTTCCCTGTTCTGGTTCATGTCATCACTGAGAAGGGGCACGGTTACCGACCGGCGCTGGATGATTCAGCGGAGAGATTCCATGCGGTAGGAAAGGTTGACCCAGAAACTGGATTACCGCTGAACAAACGAGATAGAAGTTGGACCGATGCATTTGAAGATGCGATCGTTGAACTTGGAAGAAAGAATAAAGATGTTGTCACTATTACTGCAGCGATGCTTGGTCCTACTGGATTAACTAAGTTTCAAAGTGAATTTCCGGATCGTACATTTGACGTGGGGATTGCTGAGCAACATGCAATTACCAGTGCCTCCGGAATGGCGTTTGCTGGTTTAAAGCCAGTGGTTGCAATCTATTCAACTTTTCTCAACCGAGGTTTTGATCAATTGCTGATGGACGCCGCGTTGCATTCAGCGCCAGTCACTTTGGTTCTCGATAGATCCGGCATAACAGGTGAGGACGGTCCAAGTCATCACGGTGTTTGGGATATGTCACTTGCAGCCATCGTTCCACAATGCAAACTATTTTCCCCGCGAGATGAACAACGACTCAAAGAGGGTTTAGAGCAATCTTTGTCTTTCACTTCTGGTCCTAACATCGTCAGGTTCAACAAGGGATCCATTACGCCAGAGATCAAAGCGTCTGAACGTATAGGTTCGTTTGATCTACTCCATGTCTCCAGTAGCAAAGATGTTCTCGTGATTTCAATAGGCGCAATGGCACAGGTTGCGCTGGAGTCGATTGCTCGCATAAATGTTGGTGTCACGGTTGTTGATCCGCTTTGGATATTGCCCATCCAGGATGATCTCTTGGATTATTGTCGGGATTTTGGGCTTGTTGTTGTAATCGAAGATGGAGTCACCAAAACCGGCATCGCCTCTGCAATTCGAAATTCACTCTCCGAGCGTGGAGGATTGACACCAGTCCGGGGAATTGGTGTAAAACAAGAATTCATAGAGCACGCGAGCAGAAATCAGATCTTGAAGGATCTAAACCTGGATTCAGCAGGTGTTGCTGATCAGATTAATCAGTGGTGGAAAGTTATGGAAGACTCGCCATTCCCTTGGGATGGAATCGCGAACCCGTAGCACTTTCACTGATTCCACTTTCATCAAGATAGGGCAGTATTCCGCCAAGATGCAAAGGCCATCCAGCACCTAGCATCATGCAGAGATCGATTTCCGCGGGAGTTGAAACAACGCCTTCGTCCAGCATCATACGAGCCTCTTTAGCGATAGCAGTCAAGGCTCTGACTCTTACTTGCTCAGCCGAAGAAGGGGAATTTCCTTGCTTCATCATGGCTAATACTTTCGGGTCGGGCACGTACTCTCCGTTTTCAGTTTTAATATAGAAATTCTTGATTCCTGCTGACACGTAGTTCTTCATGTTTTCACTGATCGTGAATCGAGGGCCAAGTGTTTCGTGCAAAGTTTCTGAAACATGGAGCGCGACAGCTGGGCCGACTAAACCGAAGAGCACAAATGGAGTCATGGGTAGCCCCAGTGGCGCTACGGCTTTATCTCCGATTTCGAATGGGGTTCCTTCGTCTATAGCGTCAGTTACTTCTCCCCAGAACATGGTAAGGAGTCGATTAACAACGAATGCAGGAGCATCCTTAGTGATAACCATAGTTTTCTTTAATTCTTTACCTACGGCGATAGCAGTCGCTGTCACTTCATCGGTTGTGTGTGGTGTTCTTGCAACTTCCAGCAGTGGCATTAAGGCAACCGGGTTGAAAAAATGAAATCCAACCACTCGTTCGGGGTGCTTTAGATGCTTAGACATATTCTCAACGGATAGGGAAGAGGTATTGGTAGCAAGAATGCACTCGGGTGAAATGAATTCTTCCAATTCGCTAAACAATTTCTGTTTAACAGACATCTCCTCAAAGACAGCTTCGATTATAAAATCACAATTTGCGTACTGGCTCTTATCAACGGTTCCAGTGACTAAACCCTTAAGTCGATTGGCCGATTGATTATCGATTCGACCTTTATGGACAAGTTTGTCGATCTCGGCGTGGATGTAATTCAATCCCTTATCGACTCGCTCTTGATCAATATCGCTTATCAATACTGGGAGTTTCATTCGCCTGATAAATAGCAGGGCTAATTGACTCGCCATCAAACCAGCGCCTACTACTCCAATTCTTGAAACCTTTCGAGCCAGTTTTGCGCTTGGAGCCCCGGTTACTTTCTTACCCATTTTTTGTATCAAATTGAAGGCGTAAATGCTGGCACGTAATTCATTCGTCATGATCAGTTCTGAAAGCGCTGCATCTTCCGCAGCAAAAGCCTCTTCGCGTGAAGAAGTTCGCGCGCGAGAAATAAGATCGAGTGCCAAACGTGGGGCTGGTATGTCAGCGCCGGTGTATTTCTTAGCAGAAATGGCTTTGCCAGTTAGGACGGCAAGGTCCCAGGTCTTTTCATCCATAGTGAAATCAGTGCGAGATATTTTCAACTCTCCACTTATGACCCTGGCGGCAAACTGTACTGAATGCTCCAGAAAATCTGGCGCAGCAAAACATGCGTCAGAAATGCCTAGTCCAAAAGCTTCGGTCCCCGAAAGCATCTTGTTGTTGTTTAAGGCGTTTCCGATAATGACGTTAACAGCCTTTTCAGGACCAATCAGTCTCGGAAGCAGGTAAGCGCCACCCCACCCAGGAACTAAACCTAGGAAAACTTCGGGTAGCCCAACCGTCGCGGTTTGAGAAATGGTGCGGTATTTGCAATGGAGCGCAATTTCTAGACCTCCACCCAATGCCAAGCCATTAATAAATCCAAAGGTCGGCTTATCCATTTCACCAAGGGATCGAAAGACGTCATGGCCTAATTTGGCAATCTGAAGCGCTTGATCCTTATTGGAAACGTAGGAGACTCCACTTAGATCTGCTCCTGCGGCAAGGATGTATGGCTTTCCGGTAATAGCAATTCCACGAACAGTTG
>CAYFKL010000120.1:0-3968 GCA_964343565.1 uncultured Actinomycetes bacterium | reverse complement strand
ACTAAATAGAGTTGATAATTGCTCGAGGAGAGCAGATAAGTTGTAACAAAATAACTGGCGCGAGCGGGATTATCGGAAGCGCCAATGATCGCAATCGTCTTTGCCTTCTTCAGGATCTCTAATCGCTCCTGCGCAGTTGGGTTATGCCATCCGCTCATGCTGACTCCGTAGCTTTTTTCAATGCCTGATCGAGATCCCAGAGTATGTCATCAAGATCTTCTAATCCAACGCTTATGCGTACTAAATCACTTGGTATTCCAGCGGCTTCTAATTGTTCCATCGATAGTTGGCGATGAGTAGTTGAAGCCGGATGGATCACTAAGGTTCGCGCATCTCCGATATTGGCTAAATGGCTGGCCAGCGTAAGTGAGTTAATGAATTTTTCGCTAGCACTTCGCCCACCTTTGACTCCGAACGAAAAAACCGCACCCGGGCCTTTAGGCAGGTAGCGTTTTGCTAAGGCGGAATCAGGATGACTATCCAGCCCCGCATATTTCACCCAAGCTACGCGAGCATCCTTTGCTAACCACGCAGCGACCGATTTTGCATTGGCTACATGTTCTTCCATTCGTTGCGGAAGTGTTTCGATTCCTTGGAGGAGCAGGAAAGCTGAGTGGGGCGAGAGGACCGCTCCGATATCTCTTAACTGCTCTGATCGAATTTTGGTGAGAAATCCATATTCGCCAAAATTTTCCCACCACTGCACGTCTCCGTAAGAGGCTACCTTCTCCGTCATTCTGGGAAATTTTCCATTGCCCCAATTGAACTGACCGGATTCGATGATCACACCTCCGAGGGTGGTGCCATGTCCACCCATAAATTTGGTAATCGAATGAAGCACGATATCTGCACCATGTTCAATTGGACGGCAGAGATATGGAGTCGCCAAGGTCGAATCAATCACTAAAGGAATTTGGGCGTTATGTGCAATCTTTGCTAACTCCGAGATATCAGAAATTGAACAGGAAGGATTCGAAATCGTTTCGGCATAGATCAATTTAGTCTTTGGAGTTATTGCCTCTGCATAGGCTTGTGGGTCGCGTGATGAGATGAATGTCGTGTCGATGCCGAACCTTCGAAGTGTGACATCGAGTTGGGTTACGGTTCCACCATAAAGATTGGCGGAAGCAACCACGTGGTCACCAACTTCTAGAAGCGCGGAGAACAGCAGAAACTGAGCTGCTTGCCCACTTGAGGTCGCAACTGCACCGATTCCTCCTTCGAGTGATGCAATTCTCTCTTCAAGAGCCGAAACCGTTGGATTTCCGATTCTGCTGTAGATATTTCCATACTTTTGGAGTGCAAATAAGTTGCCTGCATCTGCTGTGTCTTGAAATACAAATGAAGTCGTTTGATAGATGGGTACGGCACGGGCGCCTGTTCGGGAATCGGGGCGTGCGCCTGCATGCAGAGCTCTAGTTTTAAATCCAAACTCACGCTCACTCATATTTGATCACCTATTTCCCAACGGAGTGCACGTATTTTCTCACACTTATCGGCATAAATATGATGAAGATGATCACCATGTAAATCAATGACATTGCCAGTGGATGCGCACTCGGAAAAGACCCGGCAGTAGCACCAAATTGATTCTCTAGTCCAAAAAGCTGTCGACATCCTGCGACCATGGTGGAGACTGGATTCCACTCTGCGAAGTATTGCAGTGCACGCGGCATGCCGGTTGTTGGAGCAAATGCGTTAGATAGAAAAGTCAGTGGGAAAACAGAGATGAAGACTAAGTTTTGTGCGACTCGTTCTTCACGGACTGATAACCCAATAAGAACTCCGATCCATGACATGGAGTATCCAAAGAGCAACAAAAATAGGAATCCACCAATGATTTCTAATGGAGATGATGATGGTCTCCAACCAACGAAGAAACCAGTAAGGCCCATGACGAAGAGCACGACGATGTTGAGAGCGGCATCACCGAGAGTTCTACCAAAAACTACGGCACCTCGAGCAATTGGAAGAGATCGAAAACGATCAATCAATCCTTTCTGCATATCTGCTGCTAATCCGACCGCTGTTCCGGCAAGAGTGAAAGCAACAGTTTGCACGAAGATTCCTGGCATCAAGAGTTGGACATAACCGCCTGGTTGCCCGGTCTGGATTGAGCCTCCAAACACATACCTAAAGAGCAGCACAAACATCACTGGCTGAATCGTGCTAAAAAGTAGTACTTCGGGAACCCGAATCAATTGCATTAATTGTCGCTTCATAATGACTAAAGCATCTTGGATTGAATTCATCTTTATTCTCCTCTCCGCGAACGTTTAGGCTTTGTAGCAGGTTCTTCTTTCGGCACTTCTGCTGTATGGCCTGTCAGGGACAGAAATACGTCATCAAGTGATGGGCGTTTTAATCCAATATCGAGTGGATGAATGGAATGTTCATCCAGTGCTCTAGCCGCATCAATGAGTGCTCTACTGCCGGTTGTAACAGGTGCCGAAATAGTTCGAGTTGATAGATCTACAGCGCACACACCCTCGGTGAGAGTTCGTACAATTTCTTCCACTTTTGACACATGCTCACTTTCAACCACGATCTCTAATCTCTCGCCACCAACCTGGCGCTTAAGCGTGTCAGAAGTTCCTCTGGCAATTACTTTTCCGTGGTCGATAACGGCTATCTCGTCTGCCAATTGGTCTGCTTCTTCTAGATATTGAGTGGTCAAAAGCAGTGTGACGCCTCCCGTTACCAATTCGTCAATAACTCCCCACATTTCCTGACGGCCACGAGGATCAAGGCCAGTTGTGGGTTCATCAAGAAATAAAACTTTTGGAGCCACAATAAGCGATGCGGCTAAATCCAACCGACGACGCATGCCACCTGAATAAGTTCGAATTGGTCGTTTGGCTGCTTCTGATAATGAAAAACGCTCAAGCAATTCGCCCGCTCGCTTTTGTGCATTTTGAGCGGACAAGTGATAGAGCCGTCCAAACATCACCAAATTATCCCAACCGGTTAAGGTCTCATCCACGGCCGCATACTGACCAGAAAGTCCGATTATCTTTCGAACTTCGCGAGCTTGAGTAACGACGTCCAGTCCTGCCACTTGCGCGCGTCCTGAATCAGGATTGAGCAAGGTCGCCAAAATTCGCACGGTTGTGGTCTTACCGGCACCGTTCGGCCCAAGAATTCCAAGTACCGTTCCTTCTTCAACATCCAAATTTAGATCATCGAGTGCCTTGACTTTTCCTTTGGCGTAAGTCTTCACAAGATTTTCGGCGACTATTGATTTCATGGCCACAGCATATCGTTTGGTAGGTTGGACACATGCGGATCAAAATTCCAAGCGATCCGACTCTGAGAACACTTATCTTCTCAAATTTCGTCAATACATTTGGTAACGGCCTATGGCGGACTTTAGAAGTCATTTTCTTTTCGATTTATCTTGGCTTTGGAGCCCACCAAGTAGCAGTTGCCCTATCTGTCGCGGGGGCTGTGGGTTTGATATTCAGCATACCGATTGGCTATCTCGCGGACAGATTTGGTCCCCGAGGCCTAGCAATTTTAGGTTTCATAGGTGAAGGTCTGATCCTGCTTTGCTATTTAACAATTAAGAGTTATTCCTTTTTCTTGATGTTAACAATTTTGGAGGCTGTAGTTGCCACGTTGTCTATGAATATGCGTATGGCGATCATTGGACGAATGGGTGAAGGTGAAGAGCGCACTCGAATTCGTGCGATCTCCAGAGTGGTGACTAATTTAGGCATTGCTTGCGGAACAGTGTTTGCGGGAATCGCGCTGGGAATTGGAACTGCTACAGCCTTCAAAACCATGTTGATTTTGGATGCCGCATCATTCTTTGTGTCAGCACTTATTTTCCGAAACATGCCAAATTTCCCAGCCACGATATCGAAACATGATGGATTCAGTTTTGAAGTCTTCAGAAACCAGAAGTTCATGACGGCTATTACGTTGCATTCTTTATTTGTGCTCCACTTTGTGATCCAGTCGGTTGC
>CAYFKL010000119.1:2267-4081 GCA_964343565.1 uncultured Actinomycetes bacterium | reverse complement strand
GGGCGTACTTGTGGACGCCAACGATCAAATCTCGTCTCAATTCTAAAAACTTCTCCGACTTCTCCGGATTCGATGACTCTCTTAGTTGTGAGAGCCTCGCTATCCCAGCGCCTACAGTAGAAAGCAGTCCAAGGTGTGCCGCTGGACTGTGAAGCCTCTTCAATCGACATTGCCTCGCTATGCGTTCGGGCGATCGGCTTCTCAACCACCACCGGAATTCCAGCATGAAGTGATTCAATGGCAATTGATGCATGATGAGCGTTTGTGGTTGCCACAACAATCACATCAGGCTTACTTTTAATAAGTTCTTGAACACTTGCATACTGAATCGCAGTTGGATGATCTGAATGTAATGCTCGTATGCGTTCTGGTTGTGTAGTAACTACCCCTGAGATCTCGAATCCGCAGCGAGACATCACGGCAGCGTGAAAGAAACGTCCTGCTAAGCCATATCCGACGATGCCAGCACGCATGAATAAACTTTAGGTGTTTGAAAGTGCTGGGTCACGACGCAATTTAGAGGGCCACCAAACTTTGGCACCAAAGTCGTAAACCAGCGCGGGCACGATCACAGATCTCACGATAATCGTGTCTAGCAGGACGCCAAATCCCACTGCAAAACCTATTTGCGTGAGGAAAATGATGGGTAGAACACCAAGCACTCCGAAAGTGGCAGCCAACACCACGCCCGCTGAGGTAATAACCCCACCAGTGACCGTGAGTGCCTTGAGAGTGCCCGGACGCGTGCCAATCGCCATGCTCTCTTCTCGCACACGAGTCATTAAGAAAATGTTGTAATCAACTCCAAGTGCAACTAAGAAGGTGAACGCAAACAATGGGAAGGAAGTATCAGCTCCCGGAAATTTAAATATGTGGTTAAAGACAATCGCGCACGCTCCAAGGGTGGCGAAGTAGGAGGCCACCACGGTCACCATCAGAATTATGGGAGCGATTATTGATCTCAATAACAGAATTAAGATCAAGAAGATAACTACCAAGACGATGGGAATAATGACGTTGCGATCTCTTCGAGAAGCCTCTTGAGTGTCAACGTTGATAGCAGTAAATCCACCAACAAGTACATCTTTACCAACTTGGGAGTGAAGAGCCTGTCGAAGTTTTACTACAACAGCTCGAGCCTCTTCCGAATACGCTGCATATTTTGTAACTGCATCAACCCCGGCATATCCATCAACAACCTTAGGCTGTGTCGACGGTGCGCCACCCATAGCAAAGCCGGTAAATGGTGCGGCTGAAGCAATTCCAGGCACGGTTGTAGCAACCCGAAGTACCTCTGCTAATTTTTCAACCGGAGTCACAATCGATACTGGAGTACCAGTGCCACCAGGAAAGTGGCGAGCCACAGCCTCATCTGCGATAACAGAATCAGTTCGTTTGGTGAAAGATTTATCGAGACCTGTTGCTTTCAATGTGGGCAGGAATGCACACAGAATCAAAATGAGTGCAGTACCTACTATCCACGCACGATTCGGATGCTTTCCAACTCCCCTTGCGACTTTGCCCCATATTCCTTTTTCCTCTGGATGTTCGCTGCCGTAGGTTGGACGTTTAGGCCAGAAAACTCGACGCCCAATCAAAACTAAGAGCGCAGGCAACATGGTCATAACCGATAAGAAGGCAGAGATCACGCCAGCTGCACAGACTGGCCCGGTCGATTTATTTGAAGAGAGAACTGAGAACGATAAACAGAACAGACCAATTGAGACGGTTGCGGCAGATGCCAGAATAGGTTCAAAAACGCCACGCAATGTCACTCGCATGGCATCGTACTTACTTTCATAATTTCGCAATTC
>CAYFKL010000119.1:0-2167 GCA_964343565.1 uncultured Actinomycetes bacterium | reverse complement strand
CGCATGCCTTCTTTTAATTCCAATTGTGGAATCTGCGACAAGACTTGATTAAAGGAGGTTTTATCCTGCTCACTTAAACCTTGAGTTGACTCGACTACGAGGGTTCCTGTTATGGGTTGATCTTCCCCAATCAATTTGCGGGAAATATTGGTCGCTAAGGTGGCCTCAGCATTGGCCGGAAGGAAAGCGGCATTATCGTTCTTTATGACCTCGGTCAATTTTCCAGCAAACGGACCAACTCCCCCGCCTATTAAGAGCCAAAGCACAAGGGTGATGGCTGGCAGCCGCCAGCGACGTTTCGTCGACATATGTGATCTCTCCTCCGGAATCGCCTCTGAGCGTAATGGCTGCCACACCGCGATGCGACATATGGCTCTCTTTTTACCCCAAAACCTAACTAGGCTAGCGGAGTGGATCTGCTCCTCGACGCCGCTGCCTACCCTGAGCTAAGAAGCGATATTGATATCGCTTTTCTCGGGTTAACGGAGTATCAAGTTGGGTTGGAGCGTCAGCAGCAGGAGTTCCAACGAGTACTCCGAGGAGAGATCAAAGCCAGTATTTTGATACTCGAGCACCCGCCAACTTTCACAGCAGGCCGTCGCACCAATGATGATGAACGCCCCACTGATGGCACACCCGTTGTAGACGTGGACCGTGGTGGAAAAATTACTTGGCACGGGCCTGGGCAACTTGTGGTCTATCCGATCATCGCACTGGAAGATCGTTTTGACGTCGTCAAATATGTCCGAACGCTGGAGAGATTGATGATTGAAGTCATTGCAGGATTGGGTGCAAAGACTATCGCCATACCTGGTCGATCCGGGGTTTGGTTCCCACCCGATCGAAAAGTTGCTGCTATTGGTGTTCGAATAGCGCAGGGAATTACTACACATGGATTCGCAATAAATTGCAATCCGGATTTATCTTGGTTCGATCGAATTGTTCCCTGTGGAATTCGCGATGCAGCAGTCACTTCCCTCTCAAGAGAACTCAATCGGGACATCTCACCTAAAGAAATCACGCCCCTTGTTCTGCAACAACTCTCCAACTATCTGCCAGAATTGATGAAGAAATGACGAATCTAAGTTCTGAAGGTCGTCGACTTCTCCGAATTGAGTCGCGCAATTCGCAAACACCTATCGAGCGAAAACCAGAGTGGATCAAAACCAGAGCAATTATGGGTCCGGAGTACACACACTTACGTTCGCTTGTGAAGAATGAAAATTTACATACAGTATGCCAATCAGCTGCCTGTCCAAATATTTTTGAGTGCTGGGAAGATCGCGAGGCCACATTTCTAATTGGTGGAGATCAATGCACCCGTCGGTGCGATTTTTGTAATATCGATACCGGCAAGCCTCAAGAATTTGATCGAGATGAACCACGCAGAGTTGCAGAATCAGTTGCAAGCATGAATTTGAAGTATGCAACCATCACTGGTGTTGCCCGAGATGATCTTGCCGACGAAGGGGCATGGCTCTATGCCGAAACGGTCAAGCAAGTTCACAATTTGAATCCTGAAACCGGAGTGGAACTACTAGCCCCCGACTTCGGTGGAAAACCTACTCTGCTAAATCAGGTTTTTGATGCCAGACCAGAAGTCTTTGCGCACAACATTGAAACCGTCCCTCGAATTTTCAAGCGGATCAGACCTGCATTTACCTATGAACGAAGTTTGGATGTAATCGCTCAGGCAAAAGATTACGGATTAATTACAAAGTCAAACTTGATACTAGGTATGGGTGAAGAAATTTCTGAAGTTCATCAGGCTTTGATTGATTTACATGAATCCGGCTGCGATCTGATCACTATCACCCAATATCTGCGTCCAAGTCCTCGTCATCATCCAGTCTTGCGATGGGTTAAGCCAGAAGAATTTGTTGACCTTGCAGACTTCGCAAAAGAAATTGGATTCTGGGGCGTCATGAGTGGTCCATTAGTACGCAGCTCATATCGAGCCGGAAAACTCTATGCTCAAGCTTTGACAGAAAGCGCTCGCTCAACAGGAAGAAAGGTACCCTCCTCTCATGGCTCGTAATCCAAATAAACCGAAACGTTTCGCACAAATACGCGAGGCGTACACCATAACGAGGGAACAAGATAAGCGGATCGGTTTCATTTTAGCTGCACTATTTTTTGGTTCATGGATCGCATTCATTGGTCTTGG
>CAYFKL010000118.1:0-4088 GCA_964343565.1 uncultured Actinomycetes bacterium | reverse complement strand
GGATCAATTCCAACACCCCATAACATGCGGCCGTCGACAGCACATTCAAGATATGCCGCGGCTCGTGCATCACCGCCAGATGACATTGCGTGCTCGGCATAATCCAGAACTCGGACATCAACGCCGTGACTTGCAAGAGCATCACAAAAAGCCGCAATCGGACCATTACCAGAACCGCTCAAGGTTAGTTCCGTGCCGGAATCTAGCACTGTGACCGTCAATTCATTAAGGCCATCGACATTTGAAGATTGCGACATGCTTCGCAACGAGAATCTTCCCCATGGTGCTGCAGGATTGGGTAGGTACTCATCTTGGAAAACATCCCACATCTCTTGAGGTGTAACTTCGCCACCCTGATCATCAGTCTTGGCCTGAATCACTTGGCTAAATTCAATCTGCAAGCGACGTGGAAGATCTAATTGGTGATCGGACTTCATGATGTAGGCAACGCCACCTTTGCCAGATTGCGAATTAACCCGGATGACCGCTTCATAGGTACGTCCAACATCTTTCGGATCGATTGGAAGATAGGGCACCGCCCACTCAGTCTGCGCTACTGGTTTGCCTAATTGAGCAGCAGCGCGATCCATATGATCGAAACCTTTTTTAATTGCATCTTGGTGCGAACCGGAAAATGCCGTGTAAACCAAATCTCCACCATATGGGTGACGCTCTGGAACTCGAAGTTGATTTGCATACTCAACGGTTCGACGCACTTCATCAATATCAGAGAAATCAATCATTGGATCAATTCCTTGGGTAAACATGTTTAGCCCCAAAGTGACCAGACAAACGTTTCCGGTTCGCTCTCCATTTCCAAAGAGCGTGCCTTCTATTCGATCCGCGCCAGCCAAGTATCCAAGTTCAGCAGCAGCTACCGCAGTGCCTCGATCATTGTGTGGATGAAGGCTTAGTACAACGGAATCGCGATAAGCCAGATTGCGATGCATCCATTCGATGGAATCTGCATAAACATTCGGTGATGCCATCTCAACAGTTGCCGGTAAATTAATGATGGTTTTCCAGTCTGGTGATGGACCCCAAACATCCATCACTGCGTTACATACTTCTACCGCATATTCAAGTTCAGTGCCCGTGTAAGACTCTGGTGAATATTCAAAAAAGATATCCGTTTCAGGAACCGTTTCCACTAACTTTTGGCAGAGTTTGGCGCCTTCAACTGCGATAGCAGTAATTCCTTCTTTCTCAAGACCAAATACAACTTTTCGCTGGAGAGTTGAGGTCGAGTTGTATAAATGCACGATTGCTTGTTTTGAACCTTTGATAGATTCGAAGGTTCGCTCAATGAGATGTTCTCGAGCTTGAGTAAGAACTTGAATCACCACGTCATCTGGTATCAAATCTTTTTCAATAAGCATTCTGACAAAATCAAAATCCGTCTGACTCGCACTTGGAAATCCAACTTCGATTTCCTTGTAACCCATCTTTATTAACAATTGGAACATAGCCAACTTACGAGCTGAGTTCATTGGATCGATCAGGGCTTGATTTCCATCACGCAGGTCAACCGAGCACCACTGTGGCGCTTTCGTGAATTTCTTGGTTGGCCAGGTGCGATCGGTTAGATCAATTGGAATAAATGGAACGTAGCGTTCCTTGGGCATACCTGATGGCTTTTGTATTGCGGAAAAATTCTTTTTCATACTCTTCTCTCTCCTCGCGCTTTGGGTATGGCCGGAAATACCGCTACCCGCGACGGAGAGACCGACCTATTTGGCCCCGTCGCGGCTACTAAGTAGGAGAGCGCGCTGCATAGAGCCAAGGTTATCAGGGGTTAGAAGACGGGCGAAAGCGCGCGCCACTGGCTCCCATGTTCGATGTAGTTCGGCTCTGGCTGCCGCGGTTTGCGATATAGCCTGCTCAGGAGTTTTTGGCATGCCAGCCATCGACGATGGTGTTGACCATTGCGCCATCAATTCATCATCAATTTCAGGATGAAATTGCACGCCCCAGCAGGTCTGACCCAAGCGGAAGGCTTGGTGAGGAAACTCGGCATCACCCATTAGATGCACTGCTCCTGCCGGGAGCCTGACGATTTCATCAACATGCCATTGAGCAGCTTGAACGGCACCTGTGATGGAGTTAAAAATGAGGTCATCCTTTAAGTCGACAACCGGCGCGAGCTCGTAAGTGCCCACTTGAACTCCGTGATCACTCGGCTTTACCTCGCCACCCAATGCCACCGATAGCAATTGACCACCCAAACAGATACCTAGAGTTGGAACTCCTTGTTCATAACTTCGCTTCATCAATGCCCGCACGGCTGGCAACCATGGCGCTTGATCATCTGCTTGGCAGTTCATGCTGCCACCAAGTACCAAGAGTCCATCTGCAAGAGGAGTTACTTCATCCGGCACGGCATCGCCTCGATAGGCATGAATGTTGAGTAATTCAACCCCTTCATCTTCAATCCAGTTACCAAATAAAGCTGCAGTGGTATCTGGCTCGTTGATGATGACGAGAAGTTTGGGACTCATTACAAAACCGGAAGTAATTGATTCAACTCGTGCGCAGTGACCTGTCGTCGATAATCATTCCACTCCGCACGTTTGTTGCGTAAGAAGTGATCGAATACGTGTTCACCCAATGTGGTTGCCACTAATTCACTCTTCTCCATAGCAGCAATTGCTTCGTTCAAGTCTGTTGGAAGTGGTGAAATACCGAGCGCTCGTCGCTCACCTGGTGTCAACGACCAAACATCATCCTCAGCACCTTCAGGCAGTGGATACTCCTCTTCAATTCCCTTAAGGCCAGCCGCAAGAATCACGGCAAATGAGAGATAAGGGTTAGTTGAAGAATCTGGTGAACGGAATTCAATACGCGTTGAATTACCTTTTCCTGGTTTGTACATCGGCACGCGTACCAATGCGCTCCGGTTGTTATGGCCCCAACAAATGTAAGCCGGGGCTTCTCCACCACCATGTAATCGCTTATAGGAGTTAACCCATTGGTTGGTAATGGCAGTGATTTCGGGAGCATGGCGTAATACTCCAGCGATGAATGATCTTCCTACCTTTGATAATTGCAATGGCGCACCTGCTTCGTGAAATGCATTTCGATCACCCTCGAAGAGCGAAAGATGTGTGTGCATTCCAGAACCAGGATGATCAGTAAATGGCTTTGGCATGAAAGATGCATACACCCCTTGCTCGAGAGCAACTTCTTTCACAACCAATCTAAAAGTCATGATGTTGTCTGCAGTGGTGAGCGCATCTGCATATCTCAAATCAATCTCTTGCTGACCTGGCGCACCTTCATGATGAGAGAACTCAACACTGATTCCCATAGCTTCCAACATGGTGATGGCTTGGCGACGAAAATCATGTCCCACCACATTCGGTGTGTGATCAAAGTAGCCACCGGAATCAACTGGAACCGGTGCCTCACCTGGTTTTGGTTTTTGGTCAAATAAGAAAAATTCAATCTCTGGATGGGTGTAGAAAGTGAATCCCATATCGGCAGCGCGCGAGAGGGTTCGCTTCAGTACATAACGCGGATCTGCGTAAGAAGGTGTTCCATCTGGCATCAAGATGTCACAGAACATTCTTGCCGTTCCTGGTGCCTCTGCTCGCCATGGCAGAATTGAAAATGTTGCTGGATCTGGTTTAGCCAACATGTCAGATTCATAGACCCGGGTAAATCCTTCAATCGCCGAGCCATCAAAGCCAATGCCTTCGCTGAAAGCGCTCTCTAGTTCAGCTGGCGCCACCGCTACAGACTTGAGAAATCCCAAAACGTCGGTGAACCAAAGCCGCACAAAGCGAATATCGCGTTCCTCGAGGGTGCGTAATACGAACTCTTCTTGTTTCTCCACGGCCCTAGTCTGCCCTGCTTGTATTACAGGCGAGTAACACTTTCACGCCAAATATTGGTAATTGGCAGCCGGCGATCCCGGCCAAACGCTCTGCTGGTCACTTTGGGACCGGGTGGATATTGCCGCCGCTTGTACTCTGCCGCATCGACTAATCGCAAAACTCTTTCAACTACGACTGGATCAAAACCTTCCCGGGCGATGCGATCTGCACCGAGATCTCCCTCTACATAAGCATCCAAAATTCGATCGAGTA
>CAYFKL010000117.1:0-4111 GCA_964343565.1 uncultured Actinomycetes bacterium | reverse complement strand
TAGCGCGCCGCCCTGTCACGGCGGAGGTCGCGGGTTCAAGTCCCGTCTGGGTCGCCCCCCTTAGAATCCACCATATGTCGGCCATCTCGCTGCGCGGGGTCACCAAATCCTTTGGCGATGTCATCGCCGTCGATAACGTCTCGCTGGAAATTGCTTCCGGTGAATTCTTCGCCATGCTCGGTCCATCTGGATCTGGAAAAACCACCATGTTGCGATTGATTGCAGGTTTTGAATTACCTGATGCAGGCACCATCGCACTCAATGGGAATGACGTTTCATTAAAGGCGCCATTCGAACGAAATGTAAATACCGTCTTTCAAGATTATGCGCTCTTTCCACACATGAACGTCTTGGAAAATGTTGCCTACGGATTGAAAGTTAAAGGTGTTTCAAAAACAGAACGAGTAGTACGAGCTAAAGATGCATTGGATCGAGTGAAACTTGCAGATTATGGCTCCCGAAAACCATCACAACTCTCTGGTGGTCAACGACAACGAGTTGCATTAGCTCGAGCGCTCGTCAACGAACCTGAAGTCTTACTACTTGATGAACCTCTAGGTGCTCTTGATCTAAAGTTGCGGCAAGAGATGCAACGTGAATTAAAAGAAATCCAACAAGAAGTTGGAATTACATTCATATTTGTTACTCATGATCAAGAAGAGGCTCTCTCCATGGCCGATCGAATTGCACTCTTCAATCATGGCCGAATTGAACAACTCGGAAGTGCAACGGAAATTTATGAACATCCAGCGAGTGAATTTGTCGCAGGTTTTGTTGGAACCAGCAACCTGTTGCGAGATGAGGCAAGTCAGCGGATTCTAGGTAAGAGTGGAACATTTAGTATCCGACCAGAAAAAATTTCGATTTCATCTTCCGGTGATCGACGGGCGAACGGGATTATCAAAAATATTACTTATCGCGGTGCGCATAGCACCATAACCGTAGACCTCGGTGATGGAGCAGAATTAAATCTGCTTCACCCACATGATGGTCAACACGGCGCAAACTTAACTCTTGGACAAGCACTCGAAATTTCCTGGAATTCCGTGCACGAATTCCAGGTAAAACCCTGAAGGCACTCGGCCTTCAAAGAAGAGGAAGGATGATTGAGTTGAAGTCAACTCGATTTATCACCACGATCAGCGCAATCTCTGCTGCGCTACTCATACTTGCTGGCTGCTCTTCGAGCAGCGAATCAGCAAGTAGCACCGCAAGCACCACCACTGCAAAATCTGCTGTGCCAGATATTCCAATGGCAAGTGCTGTTGGTGCTAGCGAAGGGCAACTCAACATTATTGCCTGGGCTGGCTATGCAGAGAATGGAAGCACCGATAAGAACTATGACTGGGTAACCCCATTTGAGAAGGCTTCGGGTTGCAAAGTTAATGTGAAAATTGGAAATACTTCCGATGAAATGGTCACCTTGATGAAGACCGGTGAGTATGACGGTGTCTCAGCATCAGGAGATGCCACACTTCGTCTGATTTACGGTGGAGATGTGGCACCAGTAAACACCGATCTCGTACCAAATTATGCAACCGTCTCCGATTTCCTTAAGAATCAACAATGGAATTCCGTAGATGGAAAGATGTATGGCATTCCACACGGTTGGGGCGCCAATGTGCTCGCTTCCGTTGATGGCAAAGTCTCTCCCGCACCAACTTCATGGGGAGCAGTCTTCGATCCAAACTCACCATATAAGGGCAAAGTTTCTGCATATGACTCCCCGATTTATATTGCCGATGCTGCGCTCTACTTAAGCAAGACCAAACCAGAGTTGGGCATTAAGAATCCTTACGCGCTCGACGATAAGCAATTCGCGGCTGCAGTTGATCTATTGAAGGCGCAGAAGGGAATTGTTGGAGAGTATTGGAGTGATTACACCAAGGCTGTTCAATCTTTGGAATCAGGTAATACTTTATTGACCACCTCATGGCAGGTTATCGTCAACATGGTTAATGGCGGTAAGAAGGCAAAAGTATCCGCATCTGTTCCAAGTGAGGGTGCTACTGGTTGGTCAGATACTTGGATGATTTCATCCAAGGCCAAGCATCCAAACTGCATGTACAAGTGGATGGATCACATCATTTCTCCATCAGCCAATGCTGCAGTAGCAGAATATTTTGGTGAAGCACCTGCACAAACCAAAGCATGCGATGTCACATCGGATAAGAACTTCTGCGCGACTTATCACGCAACCGATGCTGCATACGCTGCAAATATTCACTACTGGACCACTCCAACGAAAGAGTGTCTCGATGGACGTGGCGCAATCTGTAAGGATTACGCCGCTTGGACTCAAGCCTGGACTGAAATAAAGGGCTAGTTCGTGCACATTTCCAGCTGGTTGCATCGGCACGAGAGGTCGCGCTTAGCGCTGCTCCTCTCGGCGCCGATGCTCTGGTTGGTAATTGCTTATCTTGGCTCTCTTGCCACCATGTTTATGACCGCGTTCTGGTCAGTTGATTCATTCACCGGATCGCTCGTGAAAATATGGTCGTGGGATAACTTCCATACTCTGTTAACTGCCGACGTCTATCGGACGATTGCATTACGTTCGATAGGCGTCGCAGTTGCAGTAACACTCATAGATGCACTACTCGCGCTCCCCATCGCACTCTTTATGGCAAAGGTGCTGCCACTTCGCTTCGCTCAATTTGCTGTTGTGGTGGTCTTACTTCCACTCTGGGCGTCATATCTGGTGAAGGCCTACGCCTGGAGAACCATGTTTAGCGAAGGTGGAGTGCTCGCTTGGTTATTAAACCCGTTAGGGATTAGCGCTCCCGGTTATGGACTCGGTGCCACCGTCTTGGTGCTGGCTTATCTCTGGTTGCCCTACATGATTCTGCCGATCTATGCCGGTCTGGAGCGATTGCCAAACACGTTGCTAGAGGCATCGAGTGATCTGGGAGCAAATGGTGGACGAACTTTCCGCTCAATCGTGCTTCCCATGATTTATCCATCGCTGATCGCCGGTTCAATTTTCACTTTCTCACTCTCACTTGGCGATTACATCACCGTAAAAATCGTGGGCGGCAAATCTCAACTCTTTGCAAATGTGGTCTATGACAATGTTGGGACTGCTGGCAACCTACCCTTCGCCGCTGCAGCAGCAATGGTCCCAGTAGTAACAATTCTGGCTTATCTCTTTTTAGTTCGTCGCTCTGGTGCATTGGAGAATCTCTAATGTATTTTTCTAAGCGAACCAAAGTGCTATTAGGTCTATTAACTAGCGCAACTCTCTTATTTTTATACACGCCACTATTGGTGGTCTTTATTAATTCATTTAATGCTTCTAAGACTTTTTCTTGGCCACCACAAGAGTGGACATTGCATTGGTGGACGAGCGCTCTTGATAATGAAGGTGTTCGACAGGCGCTGCTCACGAGTGTTAAAGCTGGCATCGGAGCAACCCTTATTTCCGTCGTGCTTGGGACCATGGTTTCGTTTGCTGTTGCGCGCTATCAATTCTTTGGAAGAGAAACCATCTCACTACTGGTGGTTTTGCCTATCGCACTTCCCGGAATCGTGACTGGAATTGCACTTAACTCTGCATTCCGCACATTGTTAGCACCGTTTGGAATCGGGCTTGGACTTTTCACCGTCATCATTGGACATGCCACATTCTGCATTGTGGTTATCTATAACAATGTCTTGGCTCGACTGCGACGGGTTGGAAAAACGTTAGAAGAAGCATCGAGCGATCTCGGCGCCAAAACTTTCCAAACTTTTCGATATGTCACATTCCCGAGTATTCGTTCTGCCCTAATTGCTGGTGCATTGCTCGCTTTTGCTCTCTCGTTCGATGAGATCGTGGTCACGACTTTCACGGCGGGAGCTGGAATCAAAACATTGCCACAGTGGATATTTGAGAATCTCTTCCGACCCAATCAAGCACCAATCATCAACGTGGTCGCTGCTGCGCTCTTGGCGCTCTTTGCCCTCCCGGTCTGGCTCAGTCAGCGATTGAGCAACAGCCGGCTCTGACCTAATTTCAGTTGCGCACGCTCTTAGCCCTAGACTCTTGCCTCGCGGCCAGGTAGCTCAGTTGGTACGAGCGTCCGACTGAAAATCGGAAGGTCGACGGTTCGATCCCGTCCCTGGCCACCAT
>CAYFKL010000116.1:1969-4183 GCA_964343565.1 uncultured Actinomycetes bacterium | reverse complement strand
GATAGTAAAATTGTTGCAGAGTTAGTTAAGCATCATCTATTGCTTCCAATAACGGCAACGCGAAGAGATTTAGAGGATCCTTCAACGATCACGTCTATGTTGGAAGTTTTAGACACGGAAAGTGCTCTCTTTCTCGAACTCTTGCATGCCTTATCGATTGCTGATGGGCAAGCCACAGGTAAGAACGCCTGGACTCCATGGAAAGCAAAACTAGTTTCAGATTTGGTGATTCGAATTAAGGGCGTCATCAGTGGCGTCCCAATCCCTCCGCCGCCATCCGTGAGTGAAAGACAACTCGAATTAGCAGAGCGAGGCCAACTCTCTGTCAGCGTTGCTCCTGATGATGGATTTTATCTAGTAGAGATAATCTCACCTGATCAAGTTGGGTTGCTTGCAAAAATTGCTGGAATTTTTACCATTCATAAATTCGATGTGCGCAGTGCGCGAACGAAGACCGTTGGAAGTATGGCCATCATGGAATGGTTGATTGCGCCGAGTGTTAGTGGTGATATTCCAGAAGCCAAAACTCTGACGAAAGAGATTGATCGCGCATTTTCGGGAGAACTTGATTTACTCTCGGCAGTAAAACAAAGATCGGCTGCATACAGATTATTTGACATACCCGAGCCTCAAGTTGAATTGGTTAGCGAATCCTCGGTTGAATCCACGATTATTGAGGTTCGAAGTCATGACCGCATTGGCCTACTTTTTGAAGTCGCATCTGCAATTGCCGGGGTTAGCGTAGACATTCGAGCAGCAGTTGTCTCAACGTTAGGCGCTGAAGCGATCGACACGCTTTACCTGCAAGATAGCGATAGCAAGGCGCTTTCGCGTGATCACGCTTTTGAAGTTGTTGAACATGTGGCTACCGCGCTGAGACGAATGAAGTAATCTTCTCTCGTGTTTGAGTCTCTGCAAGAGCGATTAGCTAACTCTTTCGCCGCCCTTCGGGGTAAAGGCCGATTGAGTGAAAAGGACATAGAGCAAACTTGCTCTGAAATTCGCGCCGCCTTGCTAGAAGCTGATGTGTCGCTGGTAGTCGTTGAGTCGCTCATTGCCACGATAAGAGAGCGATCTTTAGAAATAACCCTGTCGGCAGGACTAAATCCAAGTCAACAAATCATTACTGTTATTTATGAAGAGTTAGTGTCGATTTTAGGTGGAAGCGCCCGACGAATCACATTGGCAAAACGTCCACCAACAATTTTGATGCTGGTAGGTCTGCAAGGTGCTGGAAAGACTACGCTCGCTGGCAAGTTAGCACTATGGCTGAAACGAGATGGCCATACTCCTTTGTTGGTAGCTGCAGATTTGCAGCGTCCAAATGCAGTGGATCAATTAGTTCAAATTGGTGCTCAAGCAGGAGTTCCAGTTTTTCATCCAGAACCGGGCAATGGCGTTGGTGATCCTGTCGATGTTGCACGAAAAGCAATTGAACTTGCCCAGAACAAATTACATGACCTTGTGATCATTGATACTGCAGGTCGACTTGGTATTGATGAAACCCTGATGGCTCAAGCCCGAGATATCAAGAGTGCAATAAACCCAGACGAAGTCTTATTCGTAGTCGATGCGATGATTGGTCAGGATGCTGTTAACACGGCAATGGCATTTCAACAAGCGGTGGATTTCTCCGGAGTTGTTCTGACGAAATTAGATGGTGATGCCCGAGGCGGTGCTGCACTTTCGCTTTCGAAAACTTTAGGTAAACCGATCTTGTTTGCATCAGTTGGCGAAAAACTTACTGATTTCGATCTCTTTTATCCCGAGCGAATGGCCCAGCGAATTTTGGGAATGGGCGATGTTGCCACTTTGGCAGAACAAGCAAAGCGAGCAATCGGTGGAGCCGATGTCGAAGCTATGGAAGCAAAGTTACTTGGGGGAGGTGAATTCACTCTCACGGACTTCTTAAAACAAATGCAAGGCTTAAAACAGATGGGTTCCATGAGCAAGATTTTGGGCATGCTGCCAGGGGCCGCGGCCATGAAAAAACAGATTGCTCAGATTGATGATCGCGAAATGGTGAGAGTCGAGGCGATCATCCAATCTATGACTCCACTCGAGAGAGAGAATCCGAAAGTTTTGGATGGTTCGCGCAGATCCAGAATTGCTCGAGGCTCAGGTACCAAAGTCAGCGATGTGAATTCGCTCGTAGATCGTTTCTCGCAAGCACAAAAAATGATGAAGCAGATGAGCAAAGGTGGCCTACCAAAA
>CAYFKL010000116.1:0-1869 GCA_964343565.1 uncultured Actinomycetes bacterium | reverse complement strand
CCGAGTAATGATTGAAGAGGCTCTTTCTCACTTGGTGAAGGGCATCGTTGATCACCCTGATGATGTCTCAGTAGAGCAACGCGGACCTCGTGGAAATCGCAACGATCGTCGCGGTGCTACGTTAGAAGTGCGAGTGAATCCAGAAGATCTTGGTCGAGTTATTGGTCGCAATGGCCGAACGGCAAAAGCTTTACGAACTGTCATTGTGGCTCTTGGTGGCCAGAATGTTCGGGTGGATTTGGTTGATACTGATGGCGGAAAGTCTCGTCCAGTTCGAACCAACGAACCAGAATTCGAATCGCTCGAAGATTAAGTTCGACCATGCAACTGGTCGTTGGGCGCATCGGAAGAGCACACGGACTTCGTGGAGAAGTTACCGTTGAAGTTCGTACCGATTCTCCCGACCTTCGCTTTTCCCCCGGAGCAGAACTCTTCACTGAACCCAATACCGGCCCACTAAAAGTTCTTACTTCACGTTGGCATAACCAATTACTGCTGATTTCTTTTGAAAATCATCCTGACAGAACTTCAATCGAAGGCTTGCGGAATACGTTGCTCTTGGCAGATGTAGATATTTCAGCACCGGGTGAATCGGAAGATGATTTCCACGATTTTCAATTAATTGAATTATCTGTTGTGAATCAAAGTGGAGAATTGATCGGCAAGGTAAGGGAAGTCATTCACTTGCCAGCTCAGGACCTGTTAGCTATTGATCGTGGGGAAGCGCCAGAATTACTTATCCCATTTGTGCGTCAATTCGTTCCGACTATCGATTTGAAGGTTGGCCGAATTGTCATAAACCCACCAGAAGGATTAGTGGAGGACCTTGATGAGAATTGATGTGATCTCCATCTTTCCCGAGTATTTCTCTCCACTAGATTTATCGTTAATTGGCAAAGCCAGACAGAGTAATCTTTTAGATGTACATGTTCACGATCTTCGAACCTGGACTTTCGATAATCATCACACCGTGGATGACACTCCGTACGGTGGTGGTGCTGGCATGGTGATGATGCCGGAACCGATTGGTGATGCGATCGATGCCATTCTTAAAATGGGCAGTGAATCAAACCCGGGTTCGAAAGCGACTCTTTTGGTAACGACGCCCGCCGGGGTTCGGCTAGATCAAAAGATGGCGAATGAGATTTCCTCATGCGACTGGATCATCATTCTCTGTGGTCGGTATGAAGGGATTGATCAACGAGTCGTTGATCATTACCTGACTCGACCTGAAGTCGATGAGGTTGTGGAGGTATCGATCGGGGATTACGTTCTCAACGGCGGTGAGGTTGCGGCCTTAGTCTTAATTGAGGCCGTAGGGCGTCTGCTCCCAGGGGTAATCGGTAATCCACATTCCCTCACGGAAGAGTCACATGCCATCCCCGGGCAGGTAGAGGCGCCGCTCTATACCAAGCCAGCCCAGTGGCGAGGATTACCGGTTCCGGAGGTGCTACTTAGCGGTCACCACGGCAAGATCGAGCAGTGGCGCAGCCAGCAGGCCAAAAGTAGGGGCGAAAAGGGCTAAGCGAACCGCCTCGATTGGGGTTACTTCGCCCCCCTGTGGCAGACTAAGCGGGCTCTGACCTGAAGTATCTGTGAAAAGGATTTCATCATGCACGTTCTGGACGCGGTCGACGCCGCAACTCTGCGCAAGGATGTACCGTCATTTCGTCCTGGGGATGAAATTAAAGTCCACGTCCGTGTTATTGAAGGTAACAAGAGCCGTATTCAGGTTTTCCAAGGCCTAGTCATTCGTCGATCGGGATCAGGCGCTCGCGAAACCTTCACCATTCGTAAGATCTCTTACGGCGTTGGAGTAGAGCGAACCTTCCCGGTTCACACCCCAGTTATTGAGAAGTATGAAATTGT
>CAYFKL010000115.1:0-4193 GCA_964343565.1 uncultured Actinomycetes bacterium | reverse complement strand
GAGGCAGGTGGGCTGACTAGTCGAGAATTATTGTCAACGCTGCGAGCCACTAGCGGCATGAAGATTGTTGGCGCAGATGTTGTCGAAGTAGCTCCGGCTTACGATCACGCTCAACTAACAGGCATTGCTGCGTCGCATGCGATTTATGAGCTACTCGGTGCGATGTAATTAGTTGCACCTTGATAATCAATTTCTAGCGGAATAGGCTCTTTATATGGCGAGAAAAGTTGGTTTTGTGACGCACGAATATTACTTCTGGCATGACACGGGAACGTACGCGGGTAGTTATAAGCCAGGCCGATACATTCAAGCAGGCCGGCACTGGGAATCTCCTGAATCAAAACGTCGTTTCAAAAGTTTGGTTGATGTCTCAAATTTTCGTGACGAGTTAGTTCATATCGAACCTCGGGAAGCCACAGTTCCTGAATTGGAAAGAGTTCATAACCCAGCCCATATGAAGAAGATGAAAGAACTCTCAGATAATGGCGGCGGCTTGATGGGTGATGACGAATCAGTGTTTGGGCCATATGGCTACGAGATTGGTTGTCTCTCAGCAGGAGGTGCCATCGAAGCCGCAGATGCGGTCTATCGTGGAGATGTTGATGTTGCATATGCATTGATTCGTCCACCAGGACATCACGCTGTGAGAGATTTTGGAATGGGTTACTGCATGTTCAACAACATCGGTGTTGCAATTGAACATCTTCGAGCAACCACTGATCTAAAAAAGTTTGCTGTTATTGATTGGGATGTACATCATGGAAACGGTACTCAGGCTGTTTTCTATAATGATCCGAACGTATTAACAATTTCTCTGCATCAAGACCAGTTGTATCCACGCCATGAAGGAACCGTTGAAGAAATGGGTGATGGCGCCGGGAAAGGATTTAATATCAACATTCCAATTCCTGCGGGAAGTGGAGATGGTGCTTATCGTTACGCCTTTAATAATGTTGTAAAGCCAGCGATCGAAAGATTTGAACCAGAATTTATATTCATCGCTTCTGGATTCGATGCCTCTTATTGGGACCAACTATCGCGAATGGCATTACATGCCTACACCTATCGATGGATGGCTGAAGAGACCTTGAAACTTGCTGATCGATTTGCGAAAGGCAGAGTTGTGGCCACTCATGAAGGCGGATACTCCGAGGTCTACGTGCCATTCTGTGGAATTGCAGTCTTGGAAGCATTTCTTGGGCGCTCTTCCGGGATTCCCGACTATTTGACCGAATTGAGCGAGGCCGATACCCGACGAGACCAACAACTCCACCCGCATCAACAGGCCATGATCGATGAGTCCAGGGTGGCGCATAACCTCTAATTGAGGCCTATTTCTCGCAGGTTTTGGGCGGATTCTGTGAGAACCCTGCGAGCGCTCGCCGAGAATCCTCAATCCAGACTCATCAGCGGGGGAGAGTGACCTACCCTCTGACATAAGGCAGTACTCAGCGCCATATTGATGGCGGTACCTGATGGCAGTGCTGAGGGCAGGATCTGAGGAGGAGACTCTCATGGCCGTAAAAGAGAACGCCCCGTTAATTCTGGTTGTCGATGATGAAGATGGCGTTGCAGATTTACTGGTCGACGCGTTAACACTTGGTGGCTATCGCGCGCGTCGAGCTCGAGATGGGCAAGAGGCGCTACGCGTGCTTCGAGAGATTTCCCCAGATGTGATCCTGCTAGATGTCAACATGCCAGGTCTTAACGGATTTGAAGTTCTGGAACGGATCCGAGCAAAAGGTGATGAGACGCCAGTTCTCTTCTTAACCGCTCGCCAAGATCGCCAAGACACAACTCGCGGATTCGTCCTTGGCGCTGATGATTACATAACCAAGCCATTTGGCCTTGAAGAATTATTGCTGCGCGTGAAAGCAATTCTGCGTAGAACTCGGCGGGAGATTGTGGAAACAGAAGCGATCACTTGCGGAAACCTTGTACTTCATGTGGATTCGCATGAAGTATTTCTCGACGATGTTCAAGTCACACTCTCACCGACTGAATTTCGGCTACTCGAATATCTGATGTCGAATCAAAAGCGAGTGTTGACCAAACAACAATTACTCCGTGCAGTCTGGGATATAGATTTTGAGGCCGAAACAAGTGTCGTCGATACCTACATCTCATACTTGCGAAAGAAACTCGACCCTCAGGGTCTTGGTTTGATCCGAACAGTACGAGGGGTTGGCTTTCAACTCCGCGAAGTTGAAGCGGTCGCCAAGTAACTTAGGCGGGTAGAGTGGAAATGTTTACCAAGAGCGAGGGGTGGGTATATGAAACTACGTACCCGATTAGCCCTTATTGCCACACTCTTAATCATGGTTTCTTCTGGAATCATCGGAGCGTTTAGTGTGAACACAACTCGCACCAGTGCCATTCGACAGATTGATCAAACTTTGAGTCAAGTGCTCCAAGCAAGTAATGGCGATGCTCCAACGGCTAAAAATGGCATTGTTCCTAGAGCTGATGATCTCAATGTGGCTGTTGCATTGGGCTTGGTACTTCCAGATAAATCAGTCACAGTAGTTCGCCAAGCAGGGGATATCACTAAGCCATATCCATTTCCTACTTTAGGCAAACGCGATATTTCATTGGCAGAAACAGATTATGTGACTATCAAGGGCACAGTCCCATATCGAATCCATTCTCGCTCTTTGGGAGAAGGAATTTCATTAATTGCAGCCGCTCCGCTTGTAACTGTGAACGCATCGGTCCAAGATCTCATCACTAAAACTGTGATTGCAACTTTCTTTGTCATTCTCGGATCTATTATTTTGGTTTTTTGGAGCACTCGCAGATCACTCAAGCCAGTTGATCATATGATCGATGCCGCAACTGCGATTGCAGCAGGGGACTTAGATCGGAAAGTACCGCGCAATAACCCAGAGACTGAACTTGGTCGATTGGGCGAGGCGCTAGATGAGATGATCACATCGCTTCGTGCAGCGTTAGAACTACGACAAAATTCCGAAGAAGGTATGCGCCAATTTATGGGCGATGCCTCGCATGAACTTCGAACACCATTAACTGTTATTAAAGGTTATGGCGAGATGTTACGAGATATTGCGAATCTCGAACCAGAGCAACGATCACGAGCAATAGATCGATTAAATGCGGAAGCAGCCAGAATGGATGCTTTGATAACGGATCTTTTGCGACTTTCTCGGCTAGATCAACATCCGGTAGTAGAACGTTCAATTGTGGATTTCTCTACCGTAGTTCGCGATTTTGCTGAGGATTTGCGAGATCAAGAACGTGATCGACACGTCGAATTAGATATTGATCAAGATGTATTTCTTACCGGTGATGAATCTTTACTACGGCAAGTAGTCGCCAACGTGGTGGGCAATATTAGAAAACATACGCCTCCTGGAACGCCTGTGAAATTCTCACTCAAAGAGTCCGCATCAACAATCACGTTAGTGGTCGATGATGGTGGGTCGGGTATTCCAACTGAGCATAGAGAAGCCGCACTTGCTCGATTTGGTCGACTCGACTCATCTCGTTCCCGTTTAGGTGGCGGTTTTGGTTTAGGTTTAAGTATCGTTTCTCAAATAATTGAATTACACGAAGGAAAATTAACTCTGGATGAATCTCCTCTCGGCGGATTGCGCATTCTCATCACACTTCCTGGGTTGGTGGAACAATGAGAATCAATCTAGGTAGCAAGAAGTTCTGTTTTTCCGTGATTGGCACCGTGGTACTTGCTTCCGTTCTAGCAAATCCTGCCTATGCAATTGATTCGGCGTCGCCTTCACCAAAACCTGTTGCTGGATGGGTCTCGATCAAACCTGCCCCCGGAAATCCCATGGTGAGTTGGATCATCGGAGCCAAGACTAAAGTTTTTGATTGTGTAGCAGCAGCCACCGATGGTCGACTTGCTATCAAAGTTGGAAATGATTGGAAACAGATTGCGAAAGCTAACGCAGAAATTGATCGCAATCTATGCACCGATCCTGCCGCCTCATACGCTCTTAAATACACCTTCACGTTGGACTCAATTCCACGTAATACTCCAAAACTTCCCGGGACTAGAGGTGCGCTCTTAGTCTTCAGACAGAATGCCGGTCCTGCATCGAGAATGTCTTCAGCAGTGGTCTATCCAAATGCCTCAGCAGCCAGCAACGATCGACGCGATGGCAAAGCGATCGCGGCGGATGAGGGTGATGGCGAAGATGACGATGTCCGGCCGG
>CAYFKL010000114.1:0-4362 GCA_964343565.1 uncultured Actinomycetes bacterium | reverse complement strand
AACCGATGAAATTCTCATATCGTCAACTTTAGTCAGAAAAGAAATCGGGGGGCCCGGATGGGCCCCCCGATCACTTTGAGATCTTTAACCGTAGATCTTTAACCGTGGTGCTTCGAACATGTCATCCGGCGCGAAACCTGGAATGGTTTCACGAAGGAATTGCACGATCTCCGCGTCAGGTAGCTGACCATACTCAGCGCCGTAACCAGCCAGCCATGCCACCGTCAACATCTGCATCACGGTGAAGTTGCAGTGGTTGGCTGAAGTTGGTGGAGCTGAGTTGGTTTGCGGCAATCCCTCGGCACTAAATGTGGTGTAGTGCTCAGGACCATAGTTATAGAACGCTGCCAACATATTCTTCGACATCGCAGCATCACCGGATTTATCGATGATCCATTGCGAATTGCCTGAGAATACTGCAGGGTCATTCAAACCGTGCATCAATACGGTTGGAATAGTGATATTCCCACTCGTTGACTTTTTAGCAGCGAGTTTGGCAACAGCCGCAGCATCAGCAGTGAACTTTGGAGCCAACTTCGCAACACCAAGCATGCCGGTAATTGCAGCATCGCCGGAGAGCGCCATGTTGTACTGCGCAATCGAATCGCCAACTCGAGTGCTGTAATCAGTTTTGGAGTTGTCAAAGATTTTGCCACCAAATTGTGTCTCAAGATCGTAATTGACGACGATACCGAGAACGGCAGCGCTCGCAATATTCTCCAAGACACCAAGCGCTGGCGAAATAGCCAGAGCAAATGAGTCGTATGAGGTGTTTGCCGGGTTGGCTGGATCGCCAGGACCAGTGGTGTTATCAAATGATGCAGATTGCGTTGGCAGTCCTGCCATCAAACCGACCATCAAAAGTGCACTGCGAGAGGGAATTTTGGCAGCGATCAAATTCGAAGCCAAGGGAGAATCGCTCGCGGTTGCAGGCCAGGCACCTGAAACTGCACCATCTTTTAATGCACCCAAAGCCACGAAGATTTTACCGATATCACCCATAGCCTGCGCGTAACCTGCAAGTCCAGGCGCATAACCTTGACCTACGATCGATGGATCGAAGAAGGTCTTCATTCCCCAAATCACATCTTGCGCGTAATCCAATGAGTTCCCAATTCCGTTTGAAACGGTGCAGAGTGGTGCTGAAGCAGCAAACATTCCAGGATTTCCATCAACCAAGAGTTGGGTGATGAAGCCACCTTCGGATGCACCCCATGCAATCACTTTTTTGGTATTCGTGAACTTAGCTTTGAAAGCAGCGAGAGCATCAAGTTGATCTTTCACTGCCTCTTCTGGAGCCCAACCCTGCTTGGCATAGCCAGAACCGACAATGCCATAGCCACTACCAAGTAACGCCTTAGCAACATCAACGCTTGGGGCTGGTTCTGGAATGTTAACTACCTTGTAACCACCAACAACTGGGATTGCTGCTGGAAGATCGACTGGATAGCGATATCCATGTGACCAGAGGTAGACCGTGCCATTGAAGTTTGCTGGAGCGCTAAATGCATACTGCGCACCTGAAGCACTCACTCCTTGGCATTGAGTTACACCAGCAGCGGTCGCACACGTTGGCTCGGCTGCATTAGCAACTGACGGAACTGCCACTGATGTAGCAATCGCGATCAATGGTGCGGCAATTAGTGCAGCACTTCGTCGAGAAATTTTCATCTCTGCCCCTTAACCGATCGTTGGGATCGCGTTGGCCGGCATTGCCGGACGGGTGAATGTAGAAGCAACAACGTCGCCAGTCTTGGAATCAGTCGTCCAAACTGAGTACTTGCCACCTTCTGGTTGCAAGACGCCATTGGCATCGTAAGTTCCATACCAGTAGCCGGTATATCCAGCATGGCTACTCTTCGAGTAACCAAGCGGTGATAGACCTGCAGTTTGGAATGTGGAACCTTTCGCTTCAATTGCTGCGATTAAGCCTTTTCGAGTGAGATCCTTGCCAGCAGCCTTCACTGCATTGACCAGAGTCATGCCCATGTTCATACCAACGAAGATGTTGTTATCCCAGGTCTTATCGCGACCCTTGTTGTACTTGTCGTTGATCTCCTTGAACTTGGTGACATATGGATCTTTATCATCGCCTGTAGAAGGTAGGAAGGATGCACCTTGCGAACCAGCCAACAACGCTAGGGGTACTCCGAGTAGTTTAAGAGTGGTTGCATCACCACCGACAGAACCTAAAACCCATTGAGCCTTGTAACCTAGTTTGGCGGCAGTAGCGAGTGCAGCTCCGGTTGCAGAGGAGACACCGAAGAGCACAACAACTTCAGCACCGGCTGCTTGGAATGCGCCAATCTGTGCACCAAGGCCTGGTGAAGATTGAGATCCGGATGCATAGCCTTTGCTCACTGCAAAAGAGGTGCCAGCAATCTTGAAGCCAGCGAGCGCATCGCGACCGAAGTCATCATCTTGATAGAGCAGCGCGAGTTTCTTGCCCGCATACTTACTGGCTAAGTACTTACCAAGGATCTTCGCTTCCATGATGTAAGAAGGAAGATAAGTGAACGTCGTTGGATACTTGGTTGGATTATCAAATCCTGAATATCCAGTATTGACGAACAGATCAGGAACGCCACGTTTTGCCAAGTTAGCACTCTTCAATACAGCTAAATGATTGGCTGTTCCGAGTGAGCCACTTAGGCCGAAAACTTTGTCTTGCAAAATTAATTTATTTGTCTTTGAAACTGCGGTTGCTGGTGCGTAACGATCATCTTCAACTTTAAGAATAATCTTGCGACCATTCACTCCACCGTTGTCATTAACATAGTCGAGATATGCCTGTGCTGCTGGAGCCACTTTGTTGTAACCGGGAGCAGCAATTCCACTCATCGGTACGGTGATTCCAAACGTCACAGTTGAGTCGGTGACTCCAGTTTCGGTGCGAAGCGCTGCATTTGCAGGCAGTGAGGCCACTGCCAATCCAGTCGCAACAGCAGCCACAACTAAAGTCGCGCGCCGTGAGCGTGCCATAGGGGTCCTTTCAACGAAATCTGTCCGGGGGCGGACTTACCCTGAGCGTATCGGCGTAGTCTCGGATTGGCGAGACTTATGTGGCGATTTTTGGGGTTTTGTGGCAGGGCCAGCCAGATGTCTGACGTTACTTTCTGCTGCCCCTGCCAAGGGAGTGCCAAAGGTGGGAGACGGTAGCCGCGGTGCCCCCCGGGGATAGCAGGACCGTAAGCACTAACAACAGTCCAGTTATAACGCCTGGCAGATTGACGGCAATCGACTCGGATGCTCCACTGGAAATCGATTCTGAAATAACCGGAACAACGATCAAAACAAATCCACCAACGACAGCACCTGCTATTGAACGAATTCCTCCAATAACAGCGCCAGTGAGAATTAAGAATGAAAGCCCGAGTGAAAATGAACCGGGGGCAACTAAAGAAACAGTGGCCGAATAGAGAGCGCCTGCAATTCCAGCAAACCCAGCAGAAACCGTGAATGCTAAAACTTTGCTTCGTGCAATATTGATTCCAGCTAATGCCGCACCACTCTCGTCAGCGCGTACGGCTCGCCACGTGCGTCCGAATTTTGATCGACCGATATTAGATGCCACCGTAATTGCAACTAACAGCACAGCTGCACAAATCCAAAAAAGCCATTTGTATTGAGTGAACTCCTCACCAAAACGTGCTGGTGGAAGTCCGATGTCGTAAGGCAATCCCTGTTCTCCGCCAAGTTGGGTAAATTGATTTGCAATTGATGGTATCCCCACGGCAAAAGCCAGTGTTGTTCCCGCTAGGTAAGGACCAGATAACCGAGCGGCTGCAACACCAAGAAGTGCACCAACAATTGCCGCCGCAATCACTGCTGCAAAGAAAGATGCCCAGAGTGGCCACTGCAAATTTTGCATAACGAGGGCGGCTGCATAACCACCTACTGCTAGCAGACCGCCATGACCAAGGGAAACTTGGCCCGAGTATCCCGTTAGCATCACAATCGACAAAATCGCTAATGCATACGCTGCAATTGTTGCACCTTGATATACCCGAAATTCATCTACTCGATCACCAATTAAAATCAACATGATCGCAACAACAACCATTGAAACAAGATTCACGACTTGGCGAGGGATCTTATGCACGTCTTGATCCCCGCTTTCCAAAAATTCCTTGCGGTCGAAGTAGCAAGACTGCAAGTAAGACGATGAATGCGGTCATAAAAGTGAAAGAGGCACCGGCATATTGCAAGATCAACGCCAGGCCAAGACCCAAGACCAAACCACCGATGGCTCCACCAACGAGAGAATCGAGTCCTCCGACAACTGCCGCTGTAAAGCCAAATACCAGTAGCAGATCTAAAGAATTAGGAGCTAAGAAAGTTGACGGCGTGATCAAAACACCT
>CAYFKL010000113.1:0-4448 GCA_964343565.1 uncultured Actinomycetes bacterium | reverse complement strand
GCAGTCGGTTCATCCAAGATGAGTAAATCCACATCTTTTCTCAAAGCTTTTAGGATTTCAATCCGTTGTTGAGTGCCAACAGCAAGATCTTCCACCACAGCATCGGGGTCGACTTCTAAACCATATTTGTTTGACAACTCAATGACTTCAGCGCGCGCCTTCTTCTTGGACAAGAAAGGTCCAACATGGGGTTCATCACCCAAAACAATATTTTCAGCAACCGTCATTACTGGAACGAGTTGAAAGTGTTGATGGACCATTCCAACGCCTTGAGCAATTGCACCAGCGGTATCACCAGCCTGTAACACTTGTCCTTTGATTGAAATACTTCCACTAGTGGGGCGCACCAAGCCGAAAACCGCTTTCACTAAAGTCGATTTTCCGGCTCCGTTTTCACCAAGCAGCGCTACGACCTCGCCTTTATTAACGGTTAGAGAGATATCGTCGTTTGCTCTCACACCGGGAAAATCTTTCGTGATGTTATGAATCTCCAAGAGCGCAGACATTAGGCCTTCTCCTTCTCATAAGGTTGACCTTCGGCTGCCGGAGGTCGCACCTTTCCTGCAGAGATCGCCAAAACCACGATGGTGAGCACATACGGAAGCATGTTTGTGAATTGCTGTGGAATCGTCACCACTCCGGTAAACATCAATTGGTTGGTAATAGCTTGCGCTGTTCCGAAGAACATCCCGGCGGCCAAAGCACCAAGCGGATTCCATCGACCAAAGATCATCAGCGCGAGCGCGGTGAATCCTTTTCCTGCCGAAAATCCACGATCCCACGATCCCACTAATTCCAGCGCTAAATATGCTCCCGTTAAACCACCCATTGCACCTGCTAAAGCCACGTTGAGATAACGCAAGCGAATAACTGAAACTCCTGCAGTATCTGCACTACCAGGATGTTCACCTACTGACCGAGAACGCAGCCCCCAACGAGTGTGAAAGAGTGCAACGTAGAGGATCACTATTAACAGCAAACCTAAATAAGTGAGCGGACCGTGCATGAAGAGCACAGGTCCCAAGAATGGAATGCTCTGCAGGCCAGGAATATCCCACTCTGGCATCACATCTGAAAGCGTGTAGCCCTGCTTAAAGAAGAATGATGTTAAACCGGTGGCGAGAATATTGATGATCGTTCCAGCAATAATTTGATCCATCTTCCATGTGACCGCGGTGACTGCAAGCAATAAGCCCATTAAGACTCCAGCCAGAACTGCTGCAATCAAACCCCACCAGAGTTTTTGCGAAAGTGCGGCGACATAGAAACCAATGAATGAGGAGAAGAGCAGCGTCCCTTCAATTCCAATATTTACCACGCCAGTTCGTTCGCACATGATGCCAACCATGGCTGCCATTGCTAAAGGTAAGCCAAAAGTTAAAGCCGATCCGGCGACCGAAGATGTCACCATCGAATCTTTACTGTAAAAGTAAAGAATTATGAGAACGATCAGGAGGGAAAGGATATTTCTTTGATTCAGTAATTTCATTAGTTACCCCATCCTCCCGTAATCGTAGTTTGATCACTCTTTAGACTCTTAAACCACTTTCCAAGTAGCGGTGCAGTCACGAAGAAGAGCACCACTGCCAAAATCAAATCAATCACCTCGGGTGCCACACCAGCATCAAATTGCATGTTTGGCCCGGCTCCTCTCATGCCGCCAAAGAGAATTGCTCCTGGAATCACTCCTAATGGATTGGCACGACCTAGCAATGCAATTGTGATTCCATCAAAACCAAGACCAGCATTAAAAGCAGATTCAAATCTGCCCACCACACCCAAAGTTTCGATTGCCCCACCAAGCCCTGCTAACGCTCCACCAGCAACCATCGCGATGATGAAGGTTCGCTTTACTGAAATTCCTGAGTACCATGCAGCGTTCTTATTTCGACCAACAGTTTCTAGGCGAAATCCGCTCGTTGTGTTCTTCATGATCCACCACGCTGCGATCGCAAGCGCAACCGCAATGGCAAATCCCAACGGCATGCCAAAGACTTTAGGAATCACAGCACTCTTTTGCACCAATGGAGTACGAGCAATAATTTGGCCCTTCTCTTTCCAAGGGCCATAGGCAAGATATTCGACGAGTTGTAACACCAAAGAATTCAACATAATCGTTGTGATAACTTCGTGAATTCCTCGATAAGCCTTCAATGCACCTGCGATATACCCAGTAATTCCGCCAAACACCACACCAAAAAGTAGGGCAATCGGTAAGTGAATGATGAGCGGTAAACCTTTAATTGCATAACCAGCCCATGCGCTGGCCATCGCTCCTGCTATTAATTGACCTTGGGCGCCAATATTGAATAGCCCGGCCCTCAGGCCAACCGTCACTGCTAAACCACTAATGATTAAAGGAGTAGCTTTACCGAGAGTTTCTGCTAATCCTTCTCTAGAGAAAAATGCATTACCGAAGAGTGACTCGTAAGCTTTGATTGGGTCGGCATGCTGCAACTTCATCAAAATTCCACCGATAAGAAAAGCTACTAGCAACGAAATAAGTGGCAATAGCCAAGATCGAAGATGTTTCATGCGACTCCTTACCAATCACACTATACGACTTGAAAATGAGAGAAGGGGAGCACACAGGTGCTCCCCTTCTCTCATTACTTTTTGATTACTGCTTTACGCCAGTAGGAATTTCTCCACTGAGTACCTTGGCAGTTACTGCAGTGACCTTCTTCTGGACAGCAGCAGGAACCTTCTTGGCGAGCGCATGGTATGGCGCAGCACCAACGTTGCCTAGGTAGTAGCCACCTGGGAACTTGTTGTCCTTGGCAGCCTTGATCAAGGTTTGAACTCCATCTGGAATCAACTTCATTGCTGAAGTAACCAAGCATGGTTGAGCCTCAGGAACGGTATTCCACTGATCGGTATCAACACCGATGCAGAATGCACCCTTCTTCTTAGCAATCCGTGCTAGGCCACCGTTACCGGTCTTTCCACCAGCTGCGAAGATGACGTCATAACCTTGGGTGAGGTATTGCGCAGCAGTTGAAGCGCCCCATGCTGGATCATTGAATGCATTAGCGCCGGTGTAGTAAACGGTTGAAGCCTTTGGATACTTCTTCTTCTGCTCTTTAGCAGCATAAGCAACACCAGCAGCAAAACCTTCGATGAACTTACGTACTGGTGGAATGGAATCTGGTCCGCCAGCAATAGCAGCAGTCTTACCTGACTTGGTCAAGTAACCGCCGAGGTAACCAACGATGAATCCAGCCTTATCTTCAGGGAATCCAAGACCGGTGTAGTTGGTTGCCTTACCTGCGTAGAACTGATCTACACCAATGAACTTCACATTCGGATACTTATCTGCAGCAGCTGCAGTTGCATCAGCCATCAAGAAACCAACCGTCACGATGACGTTGTACTTCTTGTCAGCAAAAAGACCGATGTTTGTTGCGTAATCCTTTGGATCTTGAGTCTCGATGTACTTCGAGAAACCACCAAGAGCAGCAGCTGCTGCTTTAGCGCCTTCCCATGCGGATTGGTTGAATGACTTGTCGTCTACTTTTCCGATATCAGTAACAAGACCTACGCAGAACGCTCCAGCGGTTCCGCATGATGATTCATCAGCGACCTTCACCTTGGCACTTGCCGAGGTCGAAGCAAAACCGAGCGCAGCGATAGCAAAAGCTGCAACGCTGGCAGTTAAACGCTTCTTCATGTAACTCCTCTCAAAGACTTTAGGCCAGTGAGGAGGGGAAGTCCTGGCCGCTTCCGTACCGTAAGCCTAGTCAAAAAGCAGGCTAGGTCCTAACTTTCACCACCCTGCGGTGGCGCTCAATCCCCCATCGAGAACGAGCTCAGTACCGGTGACCCAACTGGCGGCATTGAGATACTCAATCGCCTGGATCAAATCTGCTGGAGTGCCCATTCGCCGAGTGGGAACCGCGCTCTCCCAGGCTTGAACTCCCGTTGGCCACTGCTCTCTAAGCCCGGAACGATCCATCAACCCCAGCCGGATGGAGTTGACCCGAGTCGGCGCCAATTCCACGGCCGCAGTACGCAAATAGGCCGATAGCCCTGCCTTGCTCGCCCCGTAGAGAGCGTGACCCGGTCGAGCGGAAGCAGCTTCCACAGAAGAGATGCCGATAATCGATTCTGGAACTTTCTTGCTCCGTGCCCAAGCAGATGTGAACTCGGCAATCGATGCCAAGTTAGTGCTCAACATTGCGTGGATTGCTTGCGAATCTTGCTGTGCAATTTCAGAAACCCTTTGATCAGCTGCATTGTGAATAATCACTTTGAAATCTTCTGAAGCTAATCTCAATGCCAACTCTTCTCCAGAACCTGGGCGGGATAAGTCAATCGCGATAGAAGTAGCACCCACCGGTGTGCTTCCCAGGTGAGAAGTTGTTGTTACCGAAGTTCCGCTATTGAGAAAGTGTTGGACCAGTGCACCGCCAAGGTTGCCACTTCCTCCAGTGATTAAAACACTCATC
>CAYFKL010000112.1:0-4479 GCA_964343565.1 uncultured Actinomycetes bacterium | reverse complement strand
ATGCGGTTGGGGCCTCAAGCCCCTCGGGAGTTCAAATCTCCCCACCTCCGCCACAATGACTTGGAGGGAAATCCAATGCCATCTTTTCGTCTTCACCACGTCACTATCACTGTTCAAGATCGATATTTAAGTGCGCAGTGGTATGAAAATTTATTTGGAACTGCAACTCGCACTGAATTAACTGGGGCTGGCTGGAATCGCGTTCGACTTCAATGGCCCGAAGGACAAATACTTGGTATCACTGAGCACGATAGAACGGCATCAAATTCTCGATTCGATGAGAGCAATATTGGTGCTGATCACATAGGTTTTGTTACAGATTCAAAAGAGGCTGTTCAATGGTGGGCTAATCGTGCGGATGAATTAGGCATTGAACGTGGACAAGTTGAAGATGCGCCTTATGCCTGGGCAGTGACACTTCGAGATCCAGACAATATTCCGATCGAATTTATCTGTTACAAGAATTAATTTAGGCGACTCTTCAATCCATCGAGTTCAGTCCATAAGACAGTTGGCATTTTCTCGCCAATCTTGTCGAACCATTCCTCAATTAGTGGGATTTCTGCTTGCCACTCTTGATTATCAACCCGAAGTGCTTCTTCGATCTGTGCTCTGGTCATTTTCAAGCCTTCGAGATCGAGAGAATCGACAGTTGGCACGTGACCAATCGGAGTTTCAATAGCGGCTGCGTTGCCATCCATTCTCTCTAATGCCCACTTGAGCACTCGAGAATTTTCACCGAATCCTGGCCATAAGAATTTTCCATCTTTATCCCGACGGAACCAATTAACGTAAAAGATTCGAGGTAATTTCGTAGCGTCGTGTTCTTTACCAACATTAATCCAGTGTTGGAAATAGTCACCGGTGTGATAACCAATGAAAGGCAACATTGCGAATGGATCACGACGAACTACGCCAACCGCACCAGTCGCGGCAGCAGTAGTTTCAGAAGAGAGCGTGGCTCCCATGAATACGCCATGATTCCAATCTCGTGCTTCAACAACCAATGGAATGGTGGTCTTACGTCGACCACCAAAAAAGATTGCTGAAATTGGCACACCATTTGGATCTTCCCATTCCGGAGCAATGATGGGACATTGACCGGCAGGTGTGCAGAATCGCGAGTTCGCATGGGAGGAGACTTCTTCGCTGGCAGGTGTCCAATCCCTGCCTTTCCAATCCGTTAGATGTGCGGGTGGTTCTTCGGTCATTCCTTCCCACCAGACATCGCCATCATCAGTTAAAGCAACATTGGTGAAGATGGTGTTGCCATGTTCAATAGTTCGCATTGCGTTGGCATTTGTTCCCCAGCCGGTACCGGGAGCGACACCAAAGAATCCATACTCTGGATTTAATGCATATAACCGACCATCTGCACCGAACCTCATCCAGGCAATGTCATCACCCAGAGTCTCAACTTTCCATCCGGGAATAGTTGGTTCCAACATTGCTAAATTTGTTTTGCCACATGCCGATGGGAATGCAGCTGCAATGTAATGCGGCTTGCTATTCGGTGGAGTTAATTTCAAAATCAACATATGTTCTGCGAGCCAACCTTCATCGCGGCCCATAACTGAAGCAATTCTCAATGAGTAACACTTCTTACCAAGCAGAGCATTTCCACCGTAACCAGAGCCGTATGACCAGATCATGCGCTCTTCAGGAAATTGCACAATGTATTTGGTGTCGTTGCAAGGCCATTTAACGTCTGCCTCGCCGGCTTTCAATGGTGAACCAACTGAGTGAAGTGCTGGCACGAATGGTGCATCGCTGCCCATTGCTGCCAAAACATTGGCACCAACTCGGGCCATGATGTGCATGGAAACTACAACATAGGCACTATCGGTAAGTTGAACACCAAACATTGGATTTTTTGCATTTATTGGCCCCATGCAAAAAGGAATCACATACATTGTTCGACCGCTCATAGAGCCGCGATAGAGATCGGTCATAATTGACTTCATCTCTTTCGGATCCATCCAGTTATTTGTTGGACCAGCATCTGCGGGATCAACAGAACAGATGTAAGTGCGATCTTCTACACGCGCCACATCCGTCGGGTCGGATGCACACCAGAAAGAATTTTGCTTCTTTGCTAACCGAACGAAAGTACCTGCCGCGACCAATTCATCAGTCAATCGCGTCCACTCTTCAACGGAACCATCACACCATACGATTTGATCTGGAGTCGTGAGTTCTGCGACCTCCTGAACCCATGAATTCAGGCGGGCATGAGCGGTTGGTGTCGCCATTGACACTCCTTTCGATGCTTCGAGGTTAGACCTAAGAGCCGAAGGAGGGCGAGCGCCCCGCAGGTGAAACCACTCACAAACCCCTGCCGCTCAGGGCTACTGGGGAGTAAGTTCCAAGATGTGAAAACTCGCGTCGCGATCGTTGGGGCCGGGCCAGCAGGATTCTTCGCCGCCCAGGCAATCTTTGCGAAAGACGAGACCACAACCGTCGACTTTTTTGAAAAGTTACCGACCCCCTGGGGATTGGTTCGTAGCGGAGTTGCCCCAGACCATCCAAAAATAAGAACCGTTTCTAAAGTCTTTGAAAAGATTTTGGATGATCCACGATGCCGATATTTTGGAAATGTAGAAATCGGAAAAGATTTTTCAATTTCGCAATTGAGAGAAAAATATGATGCAGTAATTTTCGCTTCGGGTGCCGACATTGGTAGAAAACTTGGAATTCCTGGCGAAGAGTTAATGGGTGTGCATTCAGCCGCAGAGTTTGTACCTTGGTATAACGCTCATCCTGACTTTGCAGATTTTAAAGTTGATTTAAGTGGAACACATGCGATTGTTATTGGTGCCGGAAATGTTGCAATGGATGTTGGTCGCTTGCTTGCGGTAACACCTGATGAATTAGCATCTACTGATATTGCAGATCATGCGTTGGAAGCTTTGCGCAAAAGTTCGATTCGAAACACCATGATTGTTGCTCGACGCGGCCCAGAACACGCCGCCTTTACCTCACCAGAGCTAAGAGACCTTCTCGATTTAGAACACACTGATGTTTTAGTTAATGCTGATTTAGTACAACAAGCAATAGATAGAACACAAACATGGGAAGAGATTCCTAAAGATGTTCGTCAAAACCTAGAAGCATTTCAGAACTTGTCGTCAATTGTTCCACAGGGCAGAGATCGAGAGTTATCAATAAATTTCTTGTTAGCACCAATTGAAATATTTGGGGATACGAAAGTTTCGGGAGTTCGTTTTTCAATAAACAAAATTGAAGGCGCAGAAGTTATCCCAACAGGAGAAACCGTGGATCACCCGGCAGATATCGTGATAAGTGCGGTTGGATATACCTCTGCTGCGCTCGATGGATTACCAGTGATCAACGGAAAAATTCGAAATGTAGAAGGCCGAATTACAGATTCTGATAACAATCATATTTCGGGCATGTATGTCGTGGGATGGGCTAAACGAGGTCCTAGCGGTGTTATTGGAACGAATAAGAATGATGCGGCGCTTGTTGTCGAGCGAATGTTTGAAGATCTAGCAAATGTTCCATCACGTGGAACCGAGTTCACACCAGAGATTGGTTTTGTTGATCTCGCTGGTTGGCGCAAGATCAATGAAAGTGAGATCGCGCGCGGGGAGAGTTCGGGAAGACCGAGAGTGAAGTTTCCAACATACGAAGAATTACTTTCGACCGCGCGCTCATAGGGTTTCACCGGTACGCTCGCACTCATGTCTATTGCTGAACTTTCAATTGGTGTCGTTGGTGGAACGGGCGAGCAGGGTAGAGGGCTTGCACGTCGATTTGCTTTAGCTGGTCACAGAGTGCAAATCGGTTCGCGTGATGCCAATCGAGCAAGTGAAGTGGCTAATGAACTTGGAATTGCAAACCTAACTGGGTCAGATAACGTCAGCGTTGTACGAAATAGTGACGTCGTCATCATCGCGGTTCCATGGGATGGTCATGAAGTGACTATCAAATCTTTAGTTGCAGAACTCTCGGGAAAGATTGTCATTGATTGCGTTAATCCTTTGGGGTTCGATGCCCAAGGAGCGTTTGCACTGAAAGTTCCTGAAGGAAGTGCTACTCAACAAGCAGCAGCGTTACTTCCGGAAAGTCGAGTAGTTGGCGCTTTCCACAATGTCAGCGCAGTTGATCTACTTGATCCAGAGAAAAGCAAATTTGATATAGATGTGCTTGTACTTGGCGATGATCGCGAAACAACAGACTTGGTGCAAGAGTTAGTTGCACAGATTCCAGGCGCTCGCGGAGTTTATGGTGGAAGATTGCGCAATGCTCACCAAGTTGAAGCATTTACGGCAAATATAATTTCGATGAATAGAAGGTATAAGGCACACGCAAGCCTGAAGATCACCGACATTTAGCCGGTTTGGGAGCGCTCGGGAGAAGCCGGTAGAGTGCTCCGCGAAGCGCCCGTAGCTCAACGGATAGAGCATTTGACTACGGATCAAAAGGTTTGGGGTTCGAATCCCTACGGGCGCGCAA
>CAYFKL010000111.1:0-4551 GCA_964343565.1 uncultured Actinomycetes bacterium | reverse complement strand
AAAAAAGTAACTCGAGATGCTTTCAACAACACTTTATCTATTAGGCAAAAAGCCCCTGCACTTGACTTGGCCACTGCACCTACACCAATTGAGAATTGGCGCACTTACAATCTCACCGTTTCAAATCTCGAGATTGCCGTTGTTCGCTCTCGATATTGGCAAAGTCAGTACGGGTTTGCGGTAATCGCAAAAGGCAGGACAGAAAGCAATCAATCGATCTGGCTCGATTTAGGATGGATTTCCGCCGGCTCAGATGCAAAAGACATTCCGGATATATCTTTCAAACCAAACATGATCAAAATTCAAGCAAGAGCGCGGCAAGGAAATATGAGTGACTTTGGTGGACCCTCGGGATCCTTCTTTGGATCTTCTACCCAGGAGAAGAATAATATTCGAAAATTTATTGATGCCTCAGGCGGGCTTGGTTTTTGGAAAAGTTATTTCGAAGTAAACAGTTCATTGCGTGTAACAGCAAAGTATCCTATAGAGGGCCAAAACGAAGTTGAATTAAAACCGCAAGAAGAACCTAAAACAGATTCAGGACCTCATGCGGCGTACGCAGTTCAGTGGATCTTATTTGGATGCCTGATTGCTTTGGGAAGAGTTCTAATTTTTCGGCAAGATTTAATTGAAACTAGAAAGCGATTGACGCTCGAATAGATCTCGGTACAAACCTGGACGCGCCATCAGTTGATCATGCGACCCTCGATCTGAAATCTCACCATCCGCAAGCACGATTATCTCATTGGCATTTTTTACGGTGGAGAGTCTATGCGCAATCACAATACTCGTTCGATTCTTCAAAGCTTCACTCAAAGCAGCTTGAACTTCTGCTTCGTTCTCTGAATCTAAATGAGCGGTTGCTTCATCTAATATAACTATTTCGGGATCCTTGAGTAGAAGTCTTGCAATGGCCACTCGTTGTTTCTCTCCGCCGGATAATCTGTAGCCACGTTCGCCCACTCGGGTACTCAAGCCTTCGGGTAAAGATTCAATTAGGGTCCATATCTGAGCTAGCCGGCATGCAGATTCAATTTCTGACAGCGTCGCTGAGGGTTTGGCATATTTCAAGTTCTCCAATAAGGAGTCATGAAAAAGATGTGGATCTTGCGAAACTACGCCAATTCTTGAGCGCAAAGATTGCAACGAATAATTACGGATATCGATACCGTTTATTAATACCCTTCCCTCAGTTACGTCATAAAGACGTGGAATCAGGTGAGAAATTGTAGTTTTTCCGGCTCCTGATGCTCCAACAAGCGCTGTCATTTGTCCAGCATCCACTTTGAAATTTATGTTCCTTAAAATATTTATGGCAGGTCCAGGTTCACTTTTCTTAACTAACTCCAACGACTCGAGCGTCTCTTCCCCCTTATCCGCGTAAGAGAAAGTCACATTCTCAAATTGAAGCGACAATGGACCGGCTGGAACTTCTTGGGCATTAGGTGAATCTGAGATGGCTGGCTGCAGATCTAACACTTCAAACACTCTTTCAAAAGAAACGATTGCAGTCATCACATCAACTCGAACATTTGAAAGCGCAGTAAGGGGTCCGTAAAGTCTGGCTAGCAGAGCAGTTAACGCAAGAAGAGTCCCCAAGGTGATTGTCTTATTTATTGCTAAATGGCCTCCAACTCCGTAAACCAAGGCAGTCGCAACTGAAGTTATCAACATCAAGGAAGTAAAGAAAATACGATTCAAAAGTGCAATTCGAATACCGGTGTCAGCCACTAACCGCGCTTTACCTGAAAACAATCGACTCTCATTTTCAGAACTTCCAAAGAGTTTAACTAAGAGCGCTCCTGAAACATTGAATCTTTCACTCATCACACTTGACATGTCCGCATTCAAGTTCATCGTTTGCCGCGTCATCTTTTGAAGTCTACGGCCAAGCGCGCGGGTCGGAATCAAGAAAAGTGGAACCAGAACCAATGCCAAGATTGTGACTATCCACGATAAATAAAGCATGGTTACAACAACCATAATGAGAGTAAGAATGTTGCTCAAGAGACCCGACAAAGTTGCAGTAAACGCCTGCTGAGCTCCAATGACATCGGTATTTAATCGCGATATCAAAGAGCCAGTTTGAGTTCGAACGAAGAAGGAAATGGGTTGTGACTGCACATGCGTGAACACTTGAGTGCGGAGATCGTATATGAGCCCTTCTCCTATACGACTAGAAAACCACCTACCAATGAGATTGATTCCGGTATCAGCTAGAGCTAATCCCCCAACAGCTAAAGCTAAGTAAGTAACAACTTTCGAGTTACCGGGAATTACACCGTGATCAATGAGATTTCTCAATAAAAGTGGCGTAGCAGTGACCAATAGCGCTTCAAGAATGACTGTAGTCAGAAATATGACTAGGGCTCTTTTGTAGGGAATGGCATATTGCATCACTCGTCTAAGCGTTGCTCGATTTAATTTCTTACCTTTAACCGATGGGTCCTGGGTCAAGGAACGATAAGTCATCCACGCGGCCGGTCCCGTCATCTAGGTACCAAACTACGTAGTAATCGAGCCTGATGTTCACGTTCGGCTGCAAGTTGATCAGTATGCGACTGCCCCAGAAGTTGTTTTATAGACGAAACTGCTGATGGCGGTAGTTTCAAAACAGACTCAACATACAGATTAACTTTTTCCTCAAGGTTTTCTGATGAAGTTAAACAATTAATTAATCCCATTCGAAGCATCTCTTCCGCAGTGACATTTCTTCCTGTCACACAAATATCCAACGCATTCGAAAAATTTGTCAGCTCAAGTAGACGCAAAGTTCCGGTCAAATCGGGAACGAGACCTAATTGCACTTCCTTCATGGAGAAGAGTGCTTTTTCACTGGCAAAACGCAGATCGCAGGCAAGAGCGAGTTGAAATCCCGCCCCAATAGCATGGCCTTGAACTTGGGCTATAGAAATGGCACTAGATTTTCTTAACCAAGTAAATGCTTCTTGAAATTCAGAAATACTATTTTCTAGTTCGCTATCTGGTTTCATTAATAGTTGTTGAAAATTTGGATTTGCGTTGCCCAGGAATACATCCTTATCCAGACCAGATGAAAAAGATTCGCCCGATGCCCGTATTACTATCACTTGAAAATCAGAGGCGACTTCTCGCCCAATTCTTGCTAATTCAATCCAGGTTTCCTCGGTTTGAGAATTTCTTCTGCCTTCTCGCTCTAAGACAATATCGAGACGATTTCCATCAATATGGGTGGTTATACCGCTATCCACAAAATCTCCAACTCAGTATTTATACGGTAAACCCTAGCGCACGTAGTTGGTCTCGTCCGTCATCGGTAATTTTGTCAGGGCCCCACGGTGGCATCCAAACCCAATTGATTCTGACATCTTCTACCATGCCTGATAGCGCAGCACGCGTTTGATCTTCAATCACATCGGTCAGCGGGCAAGCTGCAGAAGTGAGCGTCATATCGATCGTGGCAAATTTGTGCTCATCCATATGAATGCCGTAAACCAATCCTAAGTCGACAACATTGATTCCTAATTCAGGGTCGACTACATCTTTCATCGCCTCTGTTAGATCATCTATTGATGCAGTCATTAATTTCTTCCTTCCATGGATTGTGCAATTGAATCCTTTAATGCCATCCAACCTAAGAGGGCACATTTTATCCGGGCCGGATACTTAGCAACACCTGCAAAAGCTATGGCATCGTCCAATTCCTCGTAGGAAACGTTCGTATCTGATTTCATAAGTTTAAGAAATAGGTCTATTTGATCAAGCGCATCTGGGACTTGTTGATGCATAACAAGTTGACTCATAATCGATGCGGATGCCTGCGAAATTGAGCAACCTAAACCATCCCATTCAAGGGACACAATTTGATTTTGCTCAACTTTTAATCTCAAAGAGATTTCATCTCCACAAGTTGGATTGACATGATGAACCTGAATGAAACCGGCTGGGCAAGGTCCTGCCAAATTCTTATTTTGAGGATTCTTGTAATGATCTAAAATGATCTCTTGATACATTGCTTCGAGGTTCATAAAGGCCCCCCGAAGAATTTGATGGCGCGCTTTACACTTTCCACTAAGGCGTAAACATCTTCTTGCGTGTTATAGAGATAGAAAGTAGCCCTTGTGGTTGCCGGTATTTGAAATCTTCTCATCAGGGGCCATGCACAATGATGGCCTACTCGAACAGCGATACCATCATCATCTAAAACTTGACCTAGGTCATGAGCGTGAATTCCATCAACCACGAATGAGACTGCCCCACCTCGAGGTCCTTTACTTCCAATGATTTGCAATCCCGGAATTTCTGTCAGCAAATTAATTGCAAGAGTTACCAAATTGGCCTCATGTTTAGAAATCTCGTGCATTCCAATACTTGATAAGTAATCCACTGCCGCCGCTAAACCAACCGCCTGTGCCATATTTGGCACACCAGCTTCAAACCTCTTGGGGACTGGACTAAATGTGGCCTCGCGAAGCGTAACGTTTTCAATCATTGATCCACCGGTCAGGAATGGTGGTAACGAGTCCAGCGCAGCATATTTTCCAAATAGCACACCGACCCCGGTTGGCCCCA
>CAYFKL010000110.1:0-4582 GCA_964343565.1 uncultured Actinomycetes bacterium | reverse complement strand
ACTATGCAAGAGCGCTCGGAGTACCTGCCCGTATTTCTGAAAAAGAAGTAGAACCAGGATTTTCTGACCCAAATGTTGAGGCATACCTCATGGCAGCGAAACTCTACAAGACCGAACTACTTCAAATCGAGCTCAAGGACGCCTACTAAGACCAAGTTCTTTCTTGTTTCGCAAAACCTCCCACACGAACCAAGCCGTTGAAACCAAAACGAGAAAGACAGACCACAATATATGAGCTGAATGACGCTGCAAAAAATCTTTTTCAACATTGTTTTGCTCACGCGCTTTGTCTTTTTGGATGGTGCTCTTAGACAAACTTTCAACGCGAGATGGCGTTTGAAATTGTGGATCCTGATTTATAGCATCTGTCTTTGTGTCCGAGGCGATGGCCGGCTCTTTAGATCGCGTTTGTAATTGTGAATCCTGATTCACGGCATCTGTCTTGGCACTCCCAGCGGTGGCGCGACGAATCGTGAATTGATACGAATTACTCACCACATGTCCATCTTCAGACAGCACCCGATATAGGACCGTAAAAGTACCTGCAGGTAAGTTTTCAATCAATCCTTTCTCCATTATGTTGCCTAATATTCTTAACCTCCCCTCACTAACATCCTGTCCAGTTTCATCTTGAACTTTCAAAATGTTTGCATTTGCAACGTCAGTCAAAGAACCATCGAAGACCAATTGCACGCTGGCAGGAGAAGCCAACATCACTTCTCCTGCCGCAGGCTTCGAATTTAGCAATGAAGTGTGCGAAGATGCTGGGCTAATGGCCATTACAAAAGAGAAAACCAACCAACCCACAAATAGCCAAATTCGAACTTTTGATTTCATTTAAACATCCACCAGGTTACGCTTTAGCTAACACCGTGATGCTCGGAGACGGTCCTGTTTCCGTCAATCTATCCGCCGAATATCCGCCGGATGATCCATCCTGGAGGTTCCAGAGAAGATACAAAAGATTATAGGAAATCGTTTGCTTAGCCGGGCTGATAATTTTTATTTTTCCATTTATCTTTTGCGTCTTAGCAGGAATCTTCTGCACGATCGGAACGCGACAAATCTGCTTACTATCTAGAAACGCTGGACCTGAAATCAACCACTTAAGACGCAAACCGAATTCGAAATATGCTCCAGGTTGAACATCATCTGAATCTGTTTTCGCAGTCCAGGTAACTGTGGATTTGACCGGAATCCCTGATGCGTCCTTTGTTTCAGATGGTGAAACCGTTGCTTGCCAGCCTGGAATTGCCGAAGGTAACGGGATACCCAAATTGGTTGGAACTGACACCTCGAACACATGCGTTCCATACATCTTTCCATCAGGGGAGGTGCAACCGTGCCCAATACGCATAGTAATAATTGAACTGGAACCGACAGTTGGAGCCACGCCTCTTGTTTCAATCCCAACATGAGCAGACGAAGAACTTGAATTTACGAGAATAAGTGTTGTCGACATTGCAAAAACTAGAAATCTTCTTTTCATTAATCGCTCCTAAACAATTATGAAGATCTAAAAAATTATGATGAGCAAAAAAACTCATATTGCGATCGCTTGACAAACATCGACCGCATTGCATGAGAGCCGAAATTACGTGTGAGCGGTGCAATGCCTACCCGGGGGTCCTCGGATTACAAAACTTCGACTCGATTCAAAATTAAGAAAATCTTCTTGGAAAAGGAAAAAACTTGTCCACTTGTTTGGAATTATGATCCGTATCAGGATTTGAGGGAAGAGTTTTTCGATGAAATACTGGATCGATTCATACCACTGAACGATCATGAAAAATATGAGTAACACAACTAAATGCGATGCAAACATCTTGCTTGTAAAGTGATCCGAAGAATCAAAGAATAAATGGCTTAGCGCTTGAAAGAGCGTCAAGGACATCAAGAGTCTGATTCCCTGCCAAGAATGTGAGGAAAAAAAACGAATAAAGAGGGCCATCAAAATCCCTAGAAGTGCAAGTGGAGCAAATTTCACTTCGCCACCGGCAAGGATATGAGCATAGATGGTTGAGAGAAATAAACTCAACCAAACAAGCGATCGTCGCAGGACTCTAGGCACAAATGAAACCCTATCTGATTTACTGTTCCCATGACCGAACAACTGGCGAAACATCCCTCGGTGATCCGGTTTGCTAATTCACTTGCCGGCTTGGGTCTATCTCGCGACATCACATATCTACAAGATTCTGCGCGGACCGCTAAAGAGGCTGCCGAAGCCCTAGGAATCGAGGTAGGGCAAGTCTGTTCCTCATTAATCTTTGTGCTCGACGAAAAGCCGTTACTCATTTTGACTTCAGGCCGTCATCGAGTCGACACCAAACTCGTTGCTGGATACTTCGGCCACTCAGATCTGGGGAGAGCCGACGCGGAACTAGTTCGAGAAGCCACTGGATATGCCATCGGCGGAGTGGCTCCGATCGGTCACCCCAACCCTCTACCCACATTAATTGACCAAGCTCTCTCCGAATATGAAATTCTTTGGGCCGCAGCAGGTCATCCACACGCAGTCTTCCCTCTTACTTTTTCTGAACTAAAAGAAATCACTCAAGGAGAGATTAGATTTGTAGGTGAAGGCTAAGAATGCTTCTGGAATTTCGTCGATACGGCACGCAGGGAATGCCAGTACTCGTTCTACTCCACGGAATGGGTTCAGCGAGCACGGTTTGGAAACCACTACTACCCAATCTTGTTAATCAGTACGACGTAATCACATTGGATTTCCCAGGTCATGGCGAAACACCATTTGATCCTGGTTCCCCCATGGACCCGGCATCGCTTGGGCTGCTTGTGACTAGAACACTAGAGAGAATTGGTATAACTAAAGCCAATTTCGTGGGCAATTCATTGGGAGGTTGGGTGGCTCTCGAAATTGCAGCTCATCAACCAGACAAGGTCATTTCAGTTACAGGTTTGGCGCCCGCAGGTCTTTGGCTTAATGCTTACACCAAGATCCGACCGTCAACCGCTACCTCTCGACATATCGCCAAGCGCACCCAACTTATTCAACCTATTCTTTTAAGAATGAATTGGTCCAAGAGAATCGGATTCGCACCTACCAGTCCGAAATGGCGAGATCTTTCATACGAAACTTGCCTGGATGCAGCTAGAGCCATGGGAAGGTGCGATGGATACTTCCCAGCCTGGTATTCCATGTTGTATCGAAGGTTTGATGCTCCTATTTCTAATCAAATTCCAATCACAATCGTTTTTGGTGACCAAGACCAAGTCTTGCCAGCGTATTCCTGTCAGGAACGATCGCTTTTACCGCCACATGCTCGTTGGGTCCGCCTTTCAGATTGTGGTCACGCCCCTCAGTGGGATTGCGTGCAAGATGTAGCAAATCTCATTAAGACAACAGTTTCGGCATGATTACAGTTCTGAAGTTCTGGCGTACCGCTCATTCTTACTCCGGGCTGATTCGAATGGCGACATGTAGAAAATCTTTGAGGAGCTTGGATTATGTTTCGTTCCATAAACTTCTAGGCACCGGAAAAGGTGAAACGTTTACGCCGTCTGATGCGGATCCCAATGTTTGGGGAATCATTGCAGTACTGCCAGATGCGTCACTTAGGTCAAAGTTTGAACAAAGCAAACCCATACGAAGTTTTGATGAAGTTGCTATTCAAAAGACAACAATTGAGATGTCAACTATAAATTCAATCGGGAATTGGTCAGGCGTTCAACCCTTTGGGGCATCGACCGGGAATATTCAAAATACGGTACCAATCGCAGCAATAACCCGCGCCCGTTTGAATTGGAAATACGCCCGAAGATTTTGGCGAGAAACACCTCCTGTCACAGCTAGCCTTCACAATGCTCCTGGCCTTATCAATGCGATTGGTATTGGTGAGGCGCCGATCGGGCTCCAAGGAACCTTTTCAATCTGGAGAGACGAAGCCGCACTCAAAGATTTTGCCTATACGAACATGTCGCATCGAAGGGCTATTGAATTAACTCATCAATTAAGTTGGTATCAAGAAGAGCTCTTTGCTCGATTTAAAGTTGATCGGATCGAAGATGAGGTATTCAACATCAACCTGATGGCAGAATAGCCCCATGTCGGTAAGAGTTTATCGGGGTGGATATTCAAAACGTAGTAATAAATTATTCTTTCTGAAAAGTGCAACCATCTCTGCAATGCTCTCAATCGCTTCCCAAATCATCTACCCCATTAGCAACAATAAGTTGCAAGATTTCCTCACTTTTTTTATCGTCATTATTTTTTCGCTCACATCTTTGTTACACGCAATCGGCTCACATGGCTTCAAATTTGCTGGAATCTGGTTGGCTTCAACATATCTCTTTGCGCTCATCGCGGAATCAATTGGCGTGCATACTGCCTGGCCCTTTGGTTCGTACCACTACTCAGATGCATTGGGCGTAAAGTTATTTGAAGTCCCATTGATCGTGCCATTAGCCTGGTGCATGTTCTCTTATCCACTATTGATAGTCTCAAGGAGATTATCTCTACAGTGGACGCCCTTGATCTTCGGCTGGGGGCTCATGGCTTGGGACCTATTTTTGGATCCAATCATGGTGGATGCCGAGAAGTGGTTTTGGAACAGTACCA
>CAYFKL010000109.1:2806-4589 GCA_964343565.1 uncultured Actinomycetes bacterium | reverse complement strand
CTGAACGAACCCACCTAAATTTACTTGGTTTACGAACTAATAAGAACCTTAATGGCGTAACTTTTCTTAGAATTGTAGATCGTGACAGTTGCTGATCCTGGTTGCATTGGGACGAGCCCTGGATTGGCAACCCAACTTCCTTTGTTACCACCTGGAACAAATTTCACTACTTTTGAATTGGAAATTTTGGCTTTCCATGAACCTGGATCAGCAGCGGTGAATACTATTGTCTGCTTCATTGTCGCTTTGATTGACTTTGTCTTAGTCTGATCAAACATGAGCGGTGGGAGAACAGTTCCAGTTTTTGGTGTATTTGTAACTTCTGTTTGAACTTGAGTTGGTTGGGCTGATTCTTCTGGCTTCTTCAATTTAATGGCAATCTTGGCGGCAGAAAAATGAAATCCGTATCCCTTTATCTCAACCTTATCTGACGACGGAACGTACCTAGTTGTGAAAGTAGCTGATTGCACAGTTCCATCCGAATCCGTCACCTCAACTAATGCCTCTTGCATCGTCTTTGGTTCAAGCCCAAATACTTTACGAACAACATCCCCACGAATACTCGCCTCGACCCAGCCAGTTATGACATTGCCAAATACGTCGAAATGGGGGCCTGTTGAAACAACATTGATCTTGTTATTTTCGCGATCAAATTTCACTGCATAATCACATCCACCGTTGGAATTGAGAAAGACGCCTCCAGGTGGTGTACCCAGCAGAATTCCATATTCGCCAACATACGGATCAATATTGATGGAATATTCAACTCGATAATTGTTGGCGGTTAATTCGTTTTTGGGATTATCAACACAAGGATTAGGTCCACCGCCCACAACATAGGAATGCACCTCTTGAACTGAACCAGAGGTGATTAAACGAGATTTTCCATCAGTACCAACTACCACGTCGATACTCGGATTCTTCATCCAAGCCCAAGCAAGTCCCGCCCCTTTCGCAACTTTGTCTGCGATTAGAGTCATTCTCCACGTACTGCCGGGCTTAAGCGCTTGCCAACCATTCACTTTGGAATCTAACGGTTTCCGTGGATCAATCCCATTTAAGGGTACGAATGAATTCTTTATCCGGGGAAATCCAACAACCTCTTCTTTCGAATAGACAATGGCGCCGACGTATTGGGTTGAACCATCAATTGCTGCACCAGGAAATTCGTAGCAAACATCGTATTCACTGGCATTTCCGGTTCCGCATACGAAGTTTTCACTTCCTTCCCGCATGGGGAGTGAAACACCTGGCTTGTACCAAGGGTTTTTCAATTCTTTTCCCTTGATCCATGTGTTGGTAATGGGATCTAAATATTCGATTGATTCAATGCAATTATCTGTTTGATTCAGCGTTGAACATGCAGTCCAGAACGGTGGATCATGAAGTGGCATATCTCGTCCAGGAATTGGATCACCCAACGCCGCCTGTGCGGGGTTGCTGTTCGTCACAGTTATGATTGAACAGGCCATAAAGATGACTGCGATCATGGACCGAAACTTCATGGTTTCAGGGTAAAGGGTCACCTTGAAGGAATCCAGTAAAACTAACGCTTCTTCCAGTATGTTGGCTTGAAATGATCAACAGTTGGTGCCGACCAACCTTTCCAGAGAGCCATTGTTCTAATCAATACAGAGAGCAGAATTGTCAAAATTTCCGCTGGCGTGCGTAGTCCTTGCTCCAACAAGATGACTAGAAAGATTGCGCTAACTAGTGCAATTGATGTGTTCCATGGGCCTCTCGTCATAATTGCCGGTCGATCTCCAAGCAAAAGATCTGAAAG
>CAYFKL010000109.1:0-2706 GCA_964343565.1 uncultured Actinomycetes bacterium | reverse complement strand
GGTGTAACCAATTGTCCGTTCATCAAGTGAAAGAATATCCCCATGACAGGTCGCCGAGAGCCACAATGGGCATTTGAACCCGTCGTAATACTTCCTTACCAATCAGAATGGCCAACGTTAGCGATTAACCTGATGCGAGTAATCGAGGATTTAGCTGGTGCGAATTTGATTGACATTGAGCATATTGGTTCAACTTCGGTGCCAGGACTGAGCGCAAAACCAATAATCGATCTCATGGCGAAGTTCGAAGATTTCGAATCCATCGACTCATTCATCTCAGCTCATCTCCTTCAACTACCGGAGTGGAATCTTGTACCAACCGAACTCGACGAAAGGCCATGGCGGCGCTTTTGCGTCATGGTTAAAGATTCACATCGCTTCGCACACCTTCATCTAGTCCCTTCGAATTCCGAAAGATGGAATCAGCACATTTTGTTTCGAGAAATATTGAGAAAAGATGAACATCTCAGAAATGAATATCAGGAATTAAAGAATCGCTTAGCAAGAGATCTAGGGAGTGATAGAGAGGCCTATACCCAGGCAAAAGCTGAATTCATTGAGAAAGTTTTGTCTTCTTAAAGAATTTGCCGGAAACCTCGATGCCGTGCATTCATTAAAACTTCCTCAGCCCCAGCCATCCCAACGCTGGTCCCAACTTGCTGAATATTCCAAGCCGCATTCGCAACTGCCATTTCAAGACTTTTTGGAAGTGAAAGATTGGTCATCACCCCGTAAAGCATTCCTGCTGCGAATGCATCACCGGCACCGGAAGTACTTTTAATCTCATTTCTACCGACCAACACAGAACCTTGTCTAAATATATTCATTTCTCTATCCACACAGACCGCTCCGGCTGGAGTGTGTACAACTACAAACTTCCGGACACCAAATTCCAGAAGCCGTACTCCCATCGTTTCAATTTTGGTCCAGTCAACTGCTTGCTCGATCGAAACCACTGTTTCATCAATACCCGTCAATCTGCCCGCTTCTACCTCATTGATTATGACTGAATCCAATTCGGGAAACAGGTTTTTTGTTGCGCTCTTCAATTCTGATTCATTTAGTTGTACGAGTTCCATATTTGTGTGCATACCTTGTTGTCTGGCACGCCTTAAAGCATCGAGCCATCCGTTATTTGAATCAAGTTTCTCATGCAAACCTGGTGCACCGATATGGAAGATAGATGCATTGCTGGTTTCAATCGGCAAAAATTCGCTGGTTAGATCATCACATGATCCGCGATGAAAGAAAAAAGTTCTTCTAGCATCACCTTCAACTAGCATCGCATCGGTAAACCCAGTTTTACTTCCCGAATAACGCTTTATATTTTTCGAAAAAACACCAAATTTTTCACACTCTTCAAGCACAAAGTCGCCTGCCTCGTCTACACCAATTGCAGAGACCAATTCCACTGGAATTCCTGGATCTAATTGTCGAATATCAAAACAAATATTCAGGGCTGGTCCCCCACAACTTTGGGAGATGCCTCGGATAATCGCAATGCCTTCTAAATCCGGGTATTGATCAATGATTTTGGCATAGTCAACCGTAATGGTTCCGAAAGAGAGCAAACCAAATCGAATCAACTGATTACTATTCTGCTAAGAGAGCAGGTTCTGTTACCTGCTTGTCATCATCGAGCGATCTAAACGCTTTGATTCCAGATCGTTTTAATGTGGTGTGGTAGGCATCAACTGCATCTTGAGGAGTTAGATTTCCCTCTAAGACAGGACGCATCAACGCAACTAAATCTAATGGTGACTCAGCGCGTTGAATTTTGCGACCGAACAAGGCAACTCTGCCGCCGCTTCGTTCTGCTCGGTAGAGAAGTTCAAAAGTGTCTCGAGTAGTACCAGCACTTCCGCCTAGAATTCCAACTACCAAACTCGGATCGTGCTCAGACAATTCTCGAAGCGATTCAGACCCGTTATAGGCAATCTTGAGAAATTTGGGTCGCTCTTCTGATGTAACGCCAGCAAGAGCACGGACAATGTGATCGTTCACAAATGAACCGGTCTGTTTGGCTTGCAAGTTTTGTGGCGTGTTTGGGTTAAATACTTCCAGGAAATGTCTCACACCATGCTCAGCGGCTTGCATTCTAAACTCCTTGTACGCCTGCAAGGTTCGAATATCATGATCAAGATCATTGTTGAACGTCATTGAATAAAGAACTAGATCGCAGAATTTACTAATGATTTTCAAATTTGCTGTGGCAAAGGGCCTAGAGGGTGAAGCCGGGTAGTTCCCCCCTCTGGGATTCCAAATATCAGACGCATCGTTTCCACGAACAGCAAGAGTAATTTTCTTTCCAAGAGCCTTATCCTTGAATAACCTTTCTCCATTAGACGCAGAAGTTAGAATGATGTCCAAGACTCCTTGCGCGATAAGTTCTCGCATATCCTGCAGATATTCGGATCGAGTCTTAAAAATTTCAGGACCATTGTCTTCGAAATTTCTTCCCGTTCGCGGTCCCGCTGCTCGAACCCCAAAAGCCATATCCGCATCTTTGGCATCGGCAATAATGAAATCCGTCGACTGGTAATTTCCGGTCAAAATTCGATTCAATTTAATGTCGAGCGTTTTTGAACTCTTATCTTGTTCTGCTTTTGCCATGTTCACACCTTACATTCACTAGAATCCTCTAATGGAAATACGACCCTTCAGAATCGAAGATGCCGAAGAATTCCATGAAGCGGTGATCCAAAG
>CAYFKL010000108.1:0-4593 GCA_964343565.1 uncultured Actinomycetes bacterium | reverse complement strand
ATTTTAAGAGTGAATCTAGTGAGGTAAAACCTCCGCCCATTTTGTAAGCACCGGCCGCAATATTGCCAATAAGTTTCTTCGTTGCATCTACTTGCGCCTGAGCCATCGCCGCTCTAGTTGCCGCGATTGTGGCCTTGTTGGTCGCGGCATCTAATAACTTCTGCTCCGCCATTAAACGCGCTCTAGCTGCCGCTGCCTGTTTAGCAAGAACTTTAAGTTTGGCCGAGGCCTTATCTAATTTGGCTTTCGCAGCAGCTGCCGCTTGGGCTTTCGCTTGCTCTGCAGCCTTGGCAGCAGCAATCTCTTGGACAGTGGGTTTGCGAGTCTTTGCCTGAGCATCTGTTGCTAAGCCAGAAAGCGAAATTGTTGAACTCACTAGAGCCACTGCTACGAGTGCGCGCTGGAGTTTTGAAATTCGCACGTAAGACTCCTTGGGGAAAGTTGTTTCCCTAGGATAAAAGAAAGGCTAGAAAAGTGCTGGGAATGCCACGCAAACTCCCAAGCAATTCTTAGGTTCCGACGTCTCGCTTCTTGAAGAGCAGCGCTCCAATTCCCACAAAAAGGGCCAGGAAAATTAGACCCCGCGGCAATGCAGTGGAGTAATCAATAATTGGATTGCCTCCCGAACCAATGGCAGATAAGAGTTGGCCTGGCAAGTATTTTGCAGTCCAATCCCATACAGCGCTCACAATGCCCTCCACAATCATCGTCCAGGCTAGACCTATAGAGATCGAGGAGATCGGAGACCTGAAAACCAGACCTAACATCATGCCAAAAATTCCATAACCAATTGTCGCAAGGTAAATATTTCCAAAAACATTCGCCAGATACGAAAGGCCTTCGGATGTCGTCCAAGCTGATGTATCTATTGATTTGGCTGCTGCCCAAATATAAGAGGCAACGATTGTTGTGACTGCAGATGTCAGAACAACTAAGAGAGAGAAGATCGCCATCGCGAGTGCTTTCCCACTCAAAAGTACTAATCGCCTAGGTTGTCGAACCAGCAAATTTCGTAGTGTTCCGTTGGTGTACTCATTCGCTGTTTGGGCTGCAAATACTGCCAGTGCTACGACTCCTAACAATCCAGCAGCATTTGCTAATCCACTCGCAAGTCCATGAGAATTTTCTAGCATCGCCGTGGTAAACATTGATTCACGTCGAGATCGACGTTGTTGATTGAGCATAATGAATTGAATACTCGCGGCTAAGGCAGAGACTCCCATAACTGCGCCGAGTGTTCCAAGTAGAAGTGTTGGTCGACGAAGTTTTCGCCAGTCAGCTTGAATTGTTCGCAGTAAATATTTCATTACTTTGTCTCCGTCATTTCAAAAAAGGTCTGTTCTAAAGAAGGGCGGGATGCCACTAGATGAACTAATAAAATACCTGCGGCAAATGCATGTCGATTTAATTCAGCCGCCCATTCGCTCTCAGCAACTACTCGTAATTCATCATTAAGGATTTCTGCTGATCTCCCTGTTGCTCGCACAATTTCTTGTAATCGATTTAGATCTGAAATGGCTGCAGTCTTTGCTACTAAAACTGGTTTCTGTGCGAGAAGCAATTGATCAATTGGCCCGGTGAAGAGCACTTGTCCTTCTCGAAGCATCACCAAATGATTGCTGATCATTTCCAATTCACTCAAAAGATGTGAAGAAACAAAGACTGTCATTCCTTGATCTGCAAGATTTCTAAGAAGTTGGCGCACTTCTTGAATACCAGCAGGATCCAATCCATTTGTTGGTTCGTCTAAAATTAATAGCGATGGATCAGGAAGAAGCGCAGCTGCAATACCTAGTCTTTGTTTCATACCAAGTGAATAAGTTTTGAATTTGGATGCTCCACGATCTTCAAGGTCTACGATCTCCAAAAGCTTGGGAATGCGTTCGGTTGAGAATCCACCTAAATGTGCTAATACCTTTAAGTTTTCGATACCGCTAAGACTTGGATAAAACGCCGGTCCTTCAATCATGGCACCGACTCGATCTAAGTATCGTGCTGGATGCAGTATTGATTCCCCGAGTACCTCTCCGCTTCCTTGTGAAGGAGAAATTAACCCCAAAAGCATTCTGATAGTGGTGGTCTTTCCCGAACCATTGGGACCAATAAATCCACAGACGCTTCCTGCTGGTACATCAAATGAGATTTTGTTTACTGCACTTCTATCTCCGTATTGCTTGCTCAACTCTGAGACTGAAATGGCGTTCATGAGAAAAACCTCTCATGTTTTGCTGGGAAATTCATGAGGTTATCCCCAACTTCATAACCCCAATAGTTGAGCTTGTCGGTCAAAGTCTGGAACTGCCGCTCTAACTTCATCAAATGTTCCTTGCGCTAACGCTTGGCCTTGGTCCAAATAGACAACTAAATCGGCATTCCTCACAGTTGCAAGGCGGTGGGCAATCATTACGACTGTGGTGTTTCCCCGCAACGAAGAAATGGCAAGGGCCACATTTGATTCAGTTTCAGCATCCAGCGCACTTGTCGCTTCATCCAAAACTAATAACTTTGGTTTGGTGAAGAGAGCGCGAGCAATTCCAAGTCTTTGACGTTGGCCGCCACTTACTTTGGCACCTCGCTCACCAACTTCAGTATCAAGGCCATGTGGCGTTGAGAGCACAAAATCATCTAGGTGGGCAACTTGCAACGGAGTCAAAACTGCTTCATCACTTGCCAATTCAATTGGAAATCCCAACGCAATATTCTCTCGAAATGACCCGCTCGCGATGGCCACATCTTGCGGCACATAGGCGATAGCCCCCGGCCATTTCGTAATTGCGGACATGGGATCTACATCTGAAATCTGAACCGATCCACTTTGTGGCGGCAAGATACCGAGCAATATGTCGACGATTGTGGTCTTGCCAGCACCGGAGGGACCAACAAATGCTACGAACGATCCAGGATTAACCCGAAGCGATACATTGCTAATAGCAGGTTCACTCTTTCCGGGATAAGTGAAAGTGGCATCCCTGATATCAATACTTCCGGCAAATCCCTCATGTTCAGTTTCGAGAGTTTCACTCTCTTTAACTTCGCTCGCCTTTATATTCGCTAACGATTCGGCTAAATCAAGAGTTGGTAGCGCCGAACCGGCTGACGATCTTATGGAAAGCAAGCCTTGTTGCACGCGCAAGATTGCCGGCGCAATTCGAGTTCCTGCTGCTAAAAAGATTGCGAGTGTTCCAACCGCATGTCCGGCATCTTGTAATAAGAATTGTGCTGCAGAGAGTAATAACGCACCGAGCACCACAGTGGTTTCTAAAATGTACTTAGAAACATTTGGCATAAAAGCAAGTTCAGCATTGACATTTGCCAGATCGAATCGAATCTTTCCAATCTGCTGTGCATAGTACGAGCGTCGATTTCGCACTAAAGACTCTCGGTAGGAACTTAAGACTTCCACAATCTTTTCATTACTCTGAATAGAGAGTTCTGACTGCTTAGTTCCAAGTCGCATTGCACGCCCGCTCATGACTCGATGCAAAATAACGGCGATGAGCATGAAGAATAAGAAACTTGAGATTGCGACAGTTGGATCAACAACTACTAGACCAATCGCAAGGACAACCAAGAGCGAAACATCAGATGCCATAGTGACTACGGAACCGAGTAGACCTAGGGTGATGCTTCCAACTCCTGACGTAAGAGCGTAGAGCGTCTCCTGCGATGTGCGCTGTTGTACTGCCAATAGCGATTGAGCTAAAACTCTAGAAGTTAAGTTCGCTGAGATGGCAGCTCCTCTTCGGCCTAGGAAGAAGAGGGCTTTTCTGGTGAAGAAAACGGATAAGACGGTTCGACCGACGAGAATCAAGCCCGCGGTCAGACCGAGCAGAGCAGTTTGGGTTTGAAAATCAAAACCATCTAACCCAATGAAATTTAAAACCGCACTCACTCGATTTCCAGGTTTTTGTGACTGCACACCTGAGACTGCGAGCGCACCAACCACACCTATTAATGCCACACCCAAGAGGTCTAAACCACCAAGGATGATTTGAATGACCACTACGACAGAAACTTTGCGTCGATCACTTGGAGTTAAGAGTCGAGCCGCTCTACCAATAGTGGTATCTCGATATCGAGTTCGTAAGAGTGACGACAGGCTCACCTGCTAAGGATAGAGGTTTTGCTAGGGTCACCCAGTGGCGGAATATCAAATAACCAGGTGGCGGGAAATTCCTTCAATGGTGACGGCGCGCTCCGGGGATGAAATAAGCAAAGTTTCACTGGAATCTCGCTTTCAAGAGGCGATAGATGAGGCAGCGATGCGGGCAGGAGCGGTGGATGCCGATGCCTATCTCTCCGGCTGGGTCAAAGATCCATGGATTGAGTATCCGGGCTCACCATTAGAGGTTGCCGAGGCGATCGCGCTAGAACTGACCAAACAGTTCACCGATGAGAGAATAAGCGCAATACTCGATCGATTTTAGGAATGGCGATGGATCTATACCAAGCACTTGAGTCTCACGCACTTGTTTCTGATGGCGCCATGGGAACCATGTTGCAATCTCTGGGTCTAACCGATGGTGGTGCGCCAGAGTTATGGAATGTCGAAAATTCCGGTGCTATCGAGCAGGTTTTAGAAGAGTATGCCGC
>CAYFKL010000107.1:0-4601 GCA_964343565.1 uncultured Actinomycetes bacterium | reverse complement strand
TCAATTGACTCAACGCATTTATCGGTCAATCCCCAGAGCGCACAGTTTCGCCACCAACCACTTGGGCCGACCGTCTCAGCGGTGGCCGGGGGCTGGGCAACCAGCAACATGGCAATGAGTGCTAACACAGCAGAAAGCGACTTAACCTTCACCCTGGCCTCCTGCCGCTACTGTACCGGCTGGAATTCAGTTCAGATAGGTCGCTACGAATGGACGCGACCACGAAACTCGGTAGGATTTTCGCATGGGAAATAGCGATTCAGCCAAGAATGCCCTCTCCGTCCTTTGGGCTAGCCAAGAGAATCTGGTGCCTGAACTTGATGAGGATTGCACCCCCAATAAAGTTTGCAAAAATATGAAAGATGTAAGTTTCGAAGGCTTCGCAGAAAATGGTGGAGATATCCGTTCCGCTTGGAAAGAGACTTTGCGTCGCGAAGGAAAATTGAATGAAACCAGTTCAATCGGAACCCTTGTAAACGACGTAATCAATAAGAACTAATAATGTCTATCTCCCTTGACTCGGTTGAGAGTCTACAAACTCAACTCGAGTCGGTGGACTACTTTGCCGATTCAGCTCTCACCACTGCCATCTATCTCTCCTTAAAGCTTGGCAAACCATTATTGCTTGAAGGCGAAGTGGGCGTAGGAAAAACTGAATTAGCGAAGGCGTTAACCAAACTTTCTGGCCGTCGATTGATTCGCTTGCAATGCTATGAAGGTATCGATGCCAATCAGGCTATCTACGAATGGGACTATGCCAAACAATTAATGTTCATTCGTGCCTATGCCTCTGACCAAGGTAACAAAATTGCCTTCGAAAATCTCTACTCAGACGATTTTCTACAAGTTCGACCCTTACTAGAGGCTCTTCGAAGTCCAGATCCGGTAGTTCTATTAATTGATGAAGTCGATCGTGCCGATGATGAATTTGAGGCTTTTTTGCTTGAATTTCTCTCAGACTTCCAAGTTTCAATTCCTGAATTAGGAACGATCACTTCTAAAACCCGACCAGTCGTTATTTTGACTTCTAATCGAACACGTGAATTACACGACGCCCTTAAACGTCGTTGTCTTTACAGTTGGATCGGTTTTCCAGCAGCATCACTGGAAGTCGACATCATTACTCGTAAGTTACCTAATATTGGTCACGATTTAGTAACCAAGGTGGTCTCTGCAGTAAACAAAATTCGAACTATGGATTTGGCAAAAGTGCCTGGTGTGGCAGAAGCAATAGATTGGGCAGAGTCATTAGATGCCGTCGCGAACGGTGAACTCTCCAAAGAATCCGCTATGGCCACCATCGGTGCTGTGATTAAGGATCGAGAAGATCTCGAAATGGTAAAACACTCGATAAATGAGATTGTAGAAGTTTAGTGTCAGCCAACTCAGACATTCTTGATGTCTATGTGGGCTTCATAGATGAGTTACGAAGTGCCAATGTAAAAGTTGGAAGCGATGAACTCATGACTTTTCTGCAAGGGCTTGGACTTCTGGATCCATCCCAACTCAACCAGGTGTATTACACCGGAAAATCCACTTTGGTACATCGAAAAGATCAAATACCAACTTACAACCGGGTATTCAAAGAGTACTTCCTGAATCAGGAAAAAATAGCGGTCCAGTCACGCCGAAAAAAAATGAACGTCTCGTCAACACATGCGGCATTCGATATCCCGGATAACGAAGCGGAAGGTAATGAGCCGGGTGGTGGAGAATTTAAGTTAGGTCGGATTGCCTCTGGTGTTGAAATTTTTCGTGAAAAGAATTTTCGTGAATGCACCCAACAAGAATTGCGCTCAATCTACAAAATAATCAATTTGATCGCCTCCGCTCCCCCAATGCGCACGACAAGGCGATATCAACTCGATCCGAACGGCAGAAGGATCGCGCTGCGGAAAATGGTGCGTCAGATGGCGATGCGCTCCGGTGAGATCGAGTCACTTCAATTTCTTAAAAAACGTCGGAGAGTGAGGGGAATCGTTTTCTTACTCGATGTTTCAGGATCAATGGCAGATTACTCGCGCCACCTTTTGCAATTGGCATACGCCTTAAAGCGCGCGCATGGTGATGTTGAGGCTTTCTGTTTTGGCACAAGACTCTCGCGAATTACCAACATGATGGCGAGACGAAATCCTGATGAAGCTATGAAACTTGCAGGAAGTGAAGTGCTCGATTGGGATGGCGGAACCCAAATAGGAAAATCAATTAAGACTTTACTGCGGCAGTGGGGACGGAAAGGAACCACTCGCGGTTCAATTGTGATTATCTGCTCCGATGGTCTTGACCGTGGTAATCCACAAGATCTTTATGAATCGATGGAGTCCCTCGCGCGACTCTCTCATTCAATCGTCTGGGTTAATCCAATCATGCAAAATGAAGAAGAGGTTGACACTATGGCGCTGCGTATTGCTGAGCCCTACATCGACAAGTTCTTCTCTGGCGCGAATTTGAAATCAATGGAAAAATTAGCGCTCTATTTGGCCAACTATCGATAGCGGGAGCAACCGTGGAATACAGCGTTTCGATTTATGTCGAGGGTGATCGGGAAATTCAACTCGAAGAAGTTGTGCAGTTAGCGGATGCTGTAGCGGCTCACAAAGGCGTGGCATCAGGCGCCGGAGCTTATGGATACGGCGCTCAAGTCGTGGTGATTGCCGATAGCGAACTTGAGGCTCGTGAACTCGCGATTGAAGTTTTTCATGAGGCAGTTCGAACCGCAAAAATGCCTGAATGGCCAATCGTTGAAGTTGAAACTATTAGTGAACGAGAAGCATTTGAGTTGGAAGATCAATGATTCGACTCGGCTCACTCGCGGGCTATCCATTTGAAGGACCGCGGGTTCTTGCAGGTTGGCATCCACCGAAAATTGCAGCGGTATACGCCATTATGTGCAAGGTTAAACCCGATAATCGCCCTGAAGAGTACACCGTGATTTATGTTGACCACAGCGAAGATCTACAAAGCGTTGGATTTCCATTTAAGCATGAACTCAGTGGCCGATGGATAGCAAGAGCTGGAAATAAATTTAACCTCTACTGCGCCTATTACGAGATTCTTGGCGGGCTGAAAAGCCATCGCGTTCAGATAGTTGAAGAATTGTTGGCAGTCTATGAACCATCATGCAATAGCGAAAAGTTTCATAAAGTTTGGAACGACCAGTGGATCGGTGAATACAAATCGATCGGCACCGATTTCCTCACCACTGATCGTGATCCAAACTCAACAAATTAATCGGAGAGTCCAACTCCATGCAACATGCGTGAACGACGATCACCATTGACTGGCTTAACTGGTGGACGTTCTCCAGTTTCCGGTTGATAGGTGGCTCCCACCACGATTCCTTCGGCCATCCCGTACAAGAGTGGAAGTGCGCCAGCAACAACGCCGCCAGTTCTATTGATTCGCTTTAGACCAGGTTCGATGCATTCAGCATTTCCCTTAATTTTCCAAACCAAATCTGCCGCCTCTTCAAGAAGTCCAGCAACCTTTGTAAGTTGACCACCGACGATGAAGAGATAGAGCGCAAGTCCTGCAATCAATAACACAACATCAATAACAGACCAGAGGGCAAGTGAACTCATTTTCGCACCTTATCTAGGACTCGGCCAAGGAAGAGATGGTGCTCTAAGCCTTCAGCTAGAACTGCATCTACCCCACCGGCTGTGGTATCGATCAATGTGGCTTTCGCCGTATTAGCTTCCGCCTGATTCAGAGATGCCTTGATAGCGGTTACTCGCTTTTCAATTCGCTTCACCAGTAGAACCAAAATCGTTAATAGCGCTGCAACTGCAACGACGACTACTAAACCAAGTATGTTGGCTAGCGTCCATAGGTCATGAACTTGTGCTGACATTTCAACCACCCAACTTCTTGCGTCCGCGCTTGAGACCTTCAATTACAGAGACTGCGTAACTAATTGTCGTATTCAAACCGTCAAGCGCTGCTGTGTGCTTAACAGCAGATTGGAGTCCATTGTTGACGGCTTCGGCTTGATTTCCGATTCGATGTGCCAATAACAAGATTGGAACAACGAGTGCTACCACTACGAGAACTACTACTAAGCCAATCAAATAACCCAACGCCCATCCTGAATGAGTTCCAAAATCCATGTCGACTCCTAAATCGTTTCCGCGAAGTCGCGTACGGGTTTCAGACTGCTATTAACAGATGGAACTACCGATGGAACGGTTGCTGTTCGGGCTGCGATAACTTGCACTCCACCATCCAAAGCATCCAGAGTCTTCACTACCGCGCGAAGGTGACCAATCACTCGGATCAAACCAATCGCTGCGGCAGCAATGATCAAGGTGCCTAAGACGAGGGTTACGGCTGCTGCTGCTCTCATCTCTCTCCTATCCCAACAACTTTGAGACTGGGCCGGCATAACGAACTGCTCCATTTGCAACTTCAGCAATCACGTGGTCGGTCTCTGCTAGTAATTCCGGAACTTGATTAATTTCTCCGATCAAAGCCACTCCACCAGCGAGCGCATCATCGGCGGCAGATCGAATGCGTTCCAACGCGGCCAATACTCTGTTAAGTAACCAGACCAAAATTGGAACGACAGCGACCAGGAGCAGGATGTTTCCTAATCCCCAAAG
>CAYFKL010000106.1:3514-4667 GCA_964343565.1 uncultured Actinomycetes bacterium | reverse complement strand
TCCCACCAGACTTCATCAGAGAAGGCTTGAGTGCAGGTGTACGAAATTCCAGCGGATGCAAGGGCTGACGCGGATAGCGGAGATTTCCAAGAACCAGGTGTAATGCTCATTACTCCATCTTTGCTGACATATCGCTCTCTGGCTAGTTAGCATGGCCATGTGAGAGCAATCGCCGTTGTAGTGGCAACCATCTTGCTCGCCGGTTGTACTACAAATCAAAATGTTGCCACGGATCACAATCACAAAATGGAAGCTGCTCCGATGCTTGAGCCGGGGATGGCTACTCCCGCGCCTGGCGGAGGTACATATTTACAGCAATCCCTACCTGTTGAGATTTTGTCACTCCCACTGGTTGATGCTAGTGGCAAGGAATTTTCACTTTCGGATTTTCAAAATCAGACTGTTGTAATTACCAATTTTTTAACATCTTGCCAAGAGATATGCCCGATGACCACCGTCAATATGCGCGACATTGCTCAAGCGGTGAAAGATGCGCAATTGTCAGATCGAGTTAAAGTTTTAGAAATCTCTGTTGATGGAGAGCGCGATACTCCTGAACGGATGACTGCTTATCAAGAGTTGTTTCACGATAATTCTTGGACATTGGCCAGTGGAAGTATCGAGAATTTAGCCAAACTCTGGACCTACTTTGGCGCACCCGCTAAACGGATGGAAATTGAAGCAGCCGAAGCGGCGAGCATGCCGACAGATTGGCAGACTGGAAAACCTAGTGCTTACGACATGATGCACTCAGATGTAGCCATCATTATTGATAAAGGCGTGTGGCGTTGGTTAACGATTGGTACACCGAAAATCAGTGGCGAAATGCCGAAGGCGCTCAAATCATTTCTAACCGAGGAGGGTCTGGCTAACTTAGCTAAACCCGAGGAGCCAACGTGGAGCGTGAGTAGTGTGCTCAGCGCCTTGACCGGTCTAACGGGAACACACTTCTAAGAGTTCTCACAACTTTTCCTGATGCTGCCGTAAGGGATGGCTCAGGCTTTTCCAAATCTTTGATGTTCAACTTATGCCAGAAACTTAGGAGGAGATATGAACATTATTTTGCAGGCTTTCTTGATCGCTGCGATTCCGGTGACAGCGCTCTCAAGTGCTCTCTACTTCGGAATAAAGCGATTGGATGCACTTACCGTGC
>CAYFKL010000106.1:0-3414 GCA_964343565.1 uncultured Actinomycetes bacterium | reverse complement strand
AATAACTAAGTCAGGGCTTAGTTCGTGGGGCTCTCGGCCGAGAGCCCCACTTTTTTAAACGAAACTTGTCGTGATGGCGACAGCAACTCCAGAGATAGCGATCCAGGAGAGCCATGAGCCAGCAGTCTCTTGACGCCACTTTTCCAAGATCGGGTCCAGGTTAGTGCGACGGCTGCGAAGCGCGATGCCAAGTGCGACAAAGATTCCTAATAAGTAGTGCAACCAGTTTGCCGCTCCCATTAAGAACCACGTAGATGCATAAGCACCTTCAAAGCCACCACCTTCAGGCAACATCACTGTCATTGTGGATAGTTGATTCCATTGCAAGTACCAACCGATAGCGAGTGAGAAGACGCCAATCCAAGCAATTCCAGTGTGAGCTCGACCAGACTTGGTTCCGAAACGATGTAGGAGCGCTGTGACGATTAGTGGGAGCGTCACTAGCCAACCGCTGCTAATGGAATAGGTATGTCCACTTCCACCGTCAGGTCCAATTTCTTTAGGAACCCAACCACCATTGAGATTGAGATTTCGTAGATAGAAATAGGTAAAGATCAATCCAAAAATAAATGCGCCATCGGCAACAATTATTAATCGGACTCCAAGTCGTTCACGACGTCCAACCTTGGCTGGCGAATCGTGGTGCATTACATGTGCGCTCATGACTTCACCTTTCCGTAGGTGTAAGGATGGTCTGAAACAATCGGCTCCTGATCAAAGTTTTCCAATGGAATGGGGTTTGGTACCGACCATTCCAAAGTCTTAGCGCCCCAAGGATTCATCGGTGCGACCGCTCCCTTGCGCCATGAGTGCACAACCGACCAGAGCAAGACGATCATGCCAAGACCGACCGTGTAAGCGCCGATAGTGCTGATCAAGTTTGAGGTATTGAAATCAGGTGTGTAGTCAGCAACACGACGTGGTTGACCTTGTGAACCAGCGGCGAACATTCCAAGGAAGAGAACTTGGAAACCAATCTGGACCAACCAGAATGAAATATAACCACTTCGTTCGTGAAGCATTCTTCCTGTCATCTTGGGGAACCAGTAAGCCAAACCAGCAATAGCACCGGTGAGTGCAGCTCCCATGAGTGTGTAGTGGAAGTGTGCGGTAACAAACATTGAACCGTGGAGGTAATCATCTGCTGGAACATCGGAAAGATAGATTCCAGTGATGCCACCGATGAGGAAGTTCCAAAGGAGTGCAAAAACTCCCAGCATCGGTAACTTCATCCAAGGCTTGCCTCGCCATAAGGTTCCAAGCAATACCAGGAATAACAATCCGGTTGGAACAGAAATCATTTCAGTAGTAACCATGAATGGACCGTTGAGGCTTGGCATCCAACCGGTGGCATACATGTGGTGTGCCCAAACCAGGATAGATAAACCAGTAATTCCTGCAAAACCAAGAATTGCAGCATTGAAGGAGAAGAGTGGTTTACGAACAAATACTGGTGCAACTTCCATCAAGATAGCCACACCTGGAAGCAGAATTACATAGACCTCAGGGTGACCCATAATCCAGAAGAGATGGGCGTATAACCAACCGCTTCCACCATGTTGTGCGTCGTAGAAAGTGGTTCCAATAGTTCTATCAAATGCAGCCATAATTTGAGAGAGCATGAAAGTTGGGAATGCTGGAATTGCAAGAGCAACGCTCATGGTCGCACCAATGACAAATATTGGTGTTCTATTCCATTTCATTCCCTTGGCCCGCATCGCAAAAACGGTGGTGGTTATATTTGCACCAGCGATCGCAGATGAGATTGCAAAAATAATGATGGTCACGATGAATGCATTCATTCCTGCGCCAGCCTGGACACTCAATGGTGCATAGGCCGTCCATCCCGTCGGAATACCACCGAAGAACCATGCGCTACACAAGACAGGGATCGCGGTAAAAAGTAGCCACCAAGAGAGAGCATTTAATCTAGGAAATGCCATGTCGCGTGCGCCGATCATGATTGGCAGGATGAAGTTTCCAAATGGGCCCGTTGCCACAATGATCATCGCAACAATCATGGTGATGCCGTGTAAACCTACAAGAGAGTTGTAGATCTCGGAATTGACCCACTTTGATCCGCTAGAGATCAAATTAGTTCTGATCATCATGGCCATAGTTCCGCCAGCGCCTAACATCACCATAACGCCAACGAGATATTGAATACCTACAACTTTATGATCAGTGCAGTAACGGAAATAGCGAGAAATTCCTTGACCTTTGCCAGCCATGAAGAGTTGTTCTTCATCTGTTAGGTCCTTACCAATGAGCCAACGGAAGGGGCCAATGAAAGCGCCGATTCCGATTAAGAATCCAATCGACCAAGCAAACATCGAAAGAATCAATATTCGATTTAGTTGATTTGGCTCCTCCATGTCCCACATGGACTTACCCCAGAAATAGGTTGCCTCAGCAAAGATGATGCCCAGCACCATCCCAGTACCCATATTGAGTTTGGTAATCAAACTCTTTTGGGGAAATGGAATAGATTCAGTTCGAGCGTGATCGAGTGTGGTCATGCTGATACTTGCCCTCCCTCTGCGGTAACCCAGTTATTGAAATCTGTTAAGGAAAGTACGTTTCCGCTATTTCCCATGTATGCGTGATAAAGGCCGCATAGTTCAGCGCACCTAATATCTAAATGTCCTAATCGTTCTGGAGTTGTGCGAGTTTGAGTTGTGACCCCGGCATTCGCATCGACCTTAACTCCAAGTTGAACTGGCCAGAACGAATGATTTACGTCGGATGAACGAACTTTGAAAATCACTGGTCGCTCAATTGGAAGATTTAATTCGTGGGTTTCAATTCCAAATTCGGGATAGTTGTAAGTCCAGAGCCATTGCGAACCGGTCACTTCGACAACGAGCGCTGAAGGTGCATTCTCTTTGGCGTTATCTGAACTGACATTCATTTCTACCAATCCCCACACAATCGCGAGAGTGCAGAAGATTGCTGAAACCACTGTCCAAGTACCAACAATTGGACCGTGACCATGAATTGCTGGGCCATCTTCGGGTGGGGTGTTGCCTCGATGTCGATTTCGAAGAGCAACTGCAGTGATTCCCAGTACTACTCCTGCGATGGGAGCAGATAAGACGGTAAACCAAACAATGACGTTCTTACCTTTTTCCATATTGTCGCTCATGACATTTGGCATGAATTTTGGATAGAGGTAAAGGCCAACTAAGACAAAAAATACAGTGAATAACAATCCGTAAATGGTGGCTTGTCTTGCCTCCGGATGATTCTTGAGAATGGAGCGAAATCTTTCACCAGGAGTAGGTGTTAATTCTTCTTGATCGTGTTGGCTCATACCACGGTCACCTTTCCTGACATATAACCGTACTTACTCATCGCGGCTCCGAATTTTGCATAAGTGCCATCGCCACAGGGAAACTCGCAGTTCCAGACGTA
>CAYFKL010000105.1:1882-4690 GCA_964343565.1 uncultured Actinomycetes bacterium | reverse complement strand
AGTTGATGAGTTTTTCAGGAGTTGGCGAAGTCGACGAACCAACTACGCCGCCAGGCGGCATTGAATCGATTCAAATGAGAGTAGATAACGTTGATAAGAGTGCGAAATCTTTCGTCGAACACGGTTTTACGGTTGGAAGAGAAGGACCGGGAGCATTTGTTATTGGCCCAGCCGGTCTACTGATTGAATTAATTGCTTAGTTGGTCATCACTTTCTTAAACGCTTCTGCAGTTCGACCACTTGGTAATCCGCCACGCTCACCCAAGCGTTCTCCCCACATGCGCACCATCCCTGGCATGTCTTCCATGTGGCCAGTCTGGCTCTCATGCGCCTTCAAGGCATGAATTTTTTTCTCGAAAAAGTCGGTGGTATCAACGAAGTAATCTGGATGTGGATGTCCCATTACCCAAACTTCGGGAACTGTCCATGGCGCTAAATTTTCTTTTTCCAACAAATCTGTGAAAGCAAATGGATTTCGTGAATCAGGATATACCGCTTGAATTGCCGATTCACCAGCAGCCATGTGGTCGGGGTGAGAGGATCCAATCCGTTCCCAGTTTCTTTCGGGAGATTGGATGATCATTAAGTTAGGTCGCGAAATTCGAATTTGTCGAACGATATCTTTACGCAGTTCTAACGTGGGCTGCAGATGTCCATCGACGTAATTCAAAAAGGTAATGTCCTCAACGCCGAGAGCTTTGCCGGCGGCGCGCTGTTCACGTTGGCGGATCTTTGGCATCTCTGATCTGGCAACTGATTCATCTGCACCGCCTTGATCACCGTTGGTGCAGATGCAATAGGCAACGTGGGCCCCTTGAGCCGTGAAGGATGCAACTGTTCCGCCAGCACCGAAGTCCACATCATCTGGATGCGCCGTAACCACCAGGATTCGCTCGAATTCGCTCATTAGGACATCTTAAGTGAGTAGGCTCAGCGCACGTGAGCGAGGATGCTGTTCAAGACCTAAACCCGGCCCAACGGGATGCGGTGTTGCATCGTGGTTCCCCATTGCTCATTGTCGCTGGTGCTGGCTCAGGTAAGACCAGGGTGCTCACCAGAAGAATCGCGGCGCTGCTAGAAAACGGTGGGGCATTGCCACACGAAATACTCGCGATTACCTTCACGAATAAAGCCGCCGGAGAGATGCGCGAGCGCGTGCACGAATTAGTATCAAAAACGATTTCGATTCATCCGAGATCTATTTGGGTTTCCACGTTTCACTCGGCGTGCGTTCGAATTCTTCGAGCAGAGCATGCCTATTTAGGATTTTCATCAAATTTTTCAATCTACGATCAATCTGACAGTCAGAAGCTCATGCAATTAATCTGTCGTGATTTGGATCTAGATCCAAAAAGATATCCGCCACGTCAGTTCTCTGCGATGGTTAGTAATGCGAAGAATGAATTGATCGGCCCAGAGCAATATGCCATCAGTGCGAGCAATCACTTAGAAAAATTGTGCGCTGATGCATATTTTAGATATCAAAAGCGGCTGGTTGATTCAGATGCCATGGATTTTGATGACTTGATATCGAACACCGTCAGACTTCTAAAGGATTTTCCTGAAGTTCGGGATAAGTATCGTCATAGATTTCGTCATATTTTGGTTGATGAATATCAAGATACTAATCATGCTCAATACGAAATGATTCGACAGTTGGTTGGAAGTGATCGAGATTCGATAGCGCCTGCAGAATTATGTGTGGTTGGGGATGCTGATCAATCGATTTATGCATTTCGTGGAGCAACGATTCGAAACATTTTGCAATTTGAGGAAGATTATCCAAACGCGCGAACCATTTTGTTAGAACAGAATTACCGATCGACTCAGAACATTCTCTCTGCCGCCAATTCAGTCATCGCTAGGAATCAGGGGAGAAAGCCAAAGAATTTGTGGAGCGATAGTGGTGCTGGTGAAAAAATCGTGGGTTATGTTGCAGATAACGAGCATGATGAGGCGCAATTTGTTGCAGAACACATAATCGATGGCAGACGCAAGTGGTCTGATTTTGCGCTTTTTTATAGAACGAATGCACAATCTCGGGTATTTGAAGAAATATTCATGCGCAAGTCCATTCCTTACAAGGTCATCGGTGGAGTTCGTTTTTATGAGCGCAAAGAAGTGAAAGATCTACTGGCATATCTAAGAGTGATTGCTAACCCACACGATGAAGTCTCGCTTCGTCGAATAATCAATACGCCTAAACGCGGATTGGGCGATAGGGCCATTGCATCAATTGATGCTCTTGCTGCCGCAGAAGGTGTTTCATTTTGGCGTGCACTCACTCGTGCAGAGGAAGCGCCAGGTATCGCAACAAAGGCATCCTCAACCATTAATGAATTCGTTGCGATGATCATGACCTTTAGTGATTTGGCGCAATCAAGCGCTCCCGCAGGAGAGATAGCACAAGCGCTTTTGGCGCAATCAGGGTTGGTGCAAGAACTCTCTTCAAGTGGTGATCCTCAGGACGAACTTCGCATTGAAAACCTCGAAGAGTTAGTTGCAGTTGCTCACGAGTATGACGAATCAATGAGATCTGAATCGGAAATCCCAACACTGTCTGGGTTTTTGGAACAAGTGTCGTTGGTGGCAGATGCCGATGAAATTCCAGAAGCAAGTGACGGGGTTGTCACATTGATGACATTGCACACTGCTAAAGGATTGGAATTCCCAGTGGTATTTCTCACTGGCATGGAAGAAGGGCTCTTCCCTCACTCGCGTTCAATCGGGGATCCAAAAGAGATTGAAGAAGAGCGACGATTAGCGTATGTAGGGCTGACGCGCGCTAGAGAACAGTTGTATCTCACA
>CAYFKL010000105.1:0-1782 GCA_964343565.1 uncultured Actinomycetes bacterium | reverse complement strand
AAAGTGGTGACGGTGGCTGGGACCGGCGATAAGGCGGAGGCCACCATAGATTTCGGGTCATTTGGGACAAAAAGGTTGCTTTTACGCTACGCACCGGTGGAAAAACTCGGCTAGCAGGCGCGCCTCCGGTGGACGAAGGGCGCCTTAATTTGGCAGGGTGGCAGGGTGCGCAAATCGGTGATTGCCATTGCTACACCCCTAGCTGCAGGGATTGCATACCTCTCTTTTGCTGGAGCAGGCGCATCTTTGTCGGCCACTGGAACCGAAATCTCACTCGAAGGTCCATTGGTTGCATCAGAAACTGCTCTTAACGCGAATCAAACACCGATTACTTTGGCAAAAAAGTCGTTGAGTACCACATTGGCGGCTCATCCAGTTACTGGCCAAATACCTTTCACGGGTGATGCGAAAGCTAAAGCGCGGGTAGCCAAACTTGCAAAGGCCCAAGCGAAAAAAGTTGCAGCAGCAAAAGAGCGAGCAAGACTTGCAAAAATTTCACGTAACTTCACACGACCTGTTGCAAATTATCGACTCTCTGCCGGCTTCTACTCTTACTCAAGATTGTGGGCATCTCATCGCCATACCGGTCAAGATTTTGTCGCTGCCTACGGTTCGCCGGTGCGTGCGGCCCAAAGTGGAACTGTGATCTTTGCTGGTTGGGATGGTTCTTACGGTCGCAAAGTGGAAATCCAACATTCCAATGGCATTCAAACTTGGTATGGGCATATGTCGAAAATTAAGGTTCATGTAGGGCAAAAAGTTTCCGTTGGAACCACTATTGGTCGAGTTGGCAACACTGGTCACGTGACTGGAACTCATCTGCATTTTGAAGTTCGGCGATATGGTGTTCCTATCAATCCAGTGAAGTGGTTGCGATCGATGGGAATCTACGTCTAATGGCAATTCGGGTGGTCGTTGCTAAACCAGGTCTTGATGGTCATGATCGTGGTGCGAAAGTTGTCGCGCGGGCATTGCGCGATGCTGGAGTCGAAGTGATCTACACCGGACTGCATCAAACTCCAGAACAAATCGTAGAAACTGCAATCCAAGAAGATGCAGACATCATCGGTCTCTCCATACTTTCTGGTGCTCATCTGACACTCTTTGAGCGAGTGATGACCTTGCTGCGCGAGCGCGATGCGTTGGATATCCAAGTTTTTGGCGGGGGAATCATTCCCGACCACGACATACCAACCCTTAAGGGCATGGGAGTTGGGGAGATCTTCACTCCTGGAACTCCTATGGAAACCATCGTGGAGTGGGTCACCTCACACGTTGCCGCCTAACTGGCGGCTGGCTGTTCACGCCTTCTGCTCACCATAATTAGCGAGTGGATTTATACGAATATCAAGCCCGTGATCTCTTTGAAAGCCATGGTGTCCCAGTTCTACAGGGTGCTGTAGCAACGTCAGTGGAGCAAGCAGTTGCAGCTGCCGAAAAAATTGGTGGAGTAGTTGTCGTAAAGGCCCAAGTCAAAGTTGGCGGGCGAGGCAAAGCGGGTGGCGTCAAAGTAGCGAAATCTCTCGATGAGGTTCGCACACACTCCGGAAACATTCTTGGAATGGATATTAAAGGTCACACCGTTCATCAAGTCATGATCGCCCAAGGCGCTTCGATCGCTGAAGAGTATTACGTTTCGATTTTAGTTGATCGTGCTCAACGTCAATATTTAGTAATGGCCTCAACTGCGGGCGGTGTTGAGATCGAACAAGTCGCTCATGAGACACCTGAACTTCTTGCGATGGTTGGAGTCGATCCATTAAAAGGAATCGATCGCGAAAC
>CAYFKL010000104.1:0-4755 GCA_964343565.1 uncultured Actinomycetes bacterium | reverse complement strand
GAGAATGATCGTTTGCCGTCTGGGGATGAGTAACTGACGGTAGCTCCGATCTCTGCGCCGAGTACCGCTGCGCCTAACGGGGATTTCTCACTGAAGACATCAAGATTCTCGGGGGCGCCTTCTCGCGAGCCAAGCAGGAAGGTCATTTCCTCCCCCGCCATATCAACAGTTACCACCATCCCCAGCGCCACTTTGCCTTCTTCTGCATTGGGATTGATGCCGACGTGGGCATGCTCCAACATATGTTTTAGTTGGCGAATTCGCCCTTCTAATTTGCCTTGCTCTTCGCGGGCTGCGTGGTAGCCGCCATTCTCTTTGAGATCGCCTTCTTCTCTGGCAGCCGCAATCTTCTTCACAATATCCGCCCGGCGTGGACCTTCGAGCTCTGCGAGCTCGAGTTGTAGACGATCAAATGCATCTTGAGAGAGCCACGTCCCGGTCATAGCCGGTCAGATTACTTGGTCAACTGGCATTCTGCGACTCGCACAATGCCTGCTGGTTGGGAGGTGGGGAAAGTTAGATTTCGGATTACCAGCCCCTGCTTTCCAGCCGGGATCACATCCTTGGTCTCACCCAGTACTTCGCCTTTGATATTGAGTGCTTGAATCACGCAGATTGCGGGTTTGGTTGGATCGCTGCGCTGGACTTGATATTTGATCTGTGCTTGCTGGCTTGTCGTGGCAAAGGTCAATTCTTGATAGGTCAAGGCACTCGCCCGCGCGTACCAAGATTTCCAAAGAAAGTAGGTAGCGATTGTGGCGAGAGCAATGGCAAGCCAAGCTGCGATCCGCTTCACGGCGCCATCATAGATCGCAGTAGCATGAGCAGGTGTTACTTCTCGCTGTCGACGAAAGCAGAGTCTCTCCAGGAGCGATTGGTGGCTTAGTAATTTTGGCGCTTGGAATTGCAACTTACCTCTTACTTCGAAATTTTGTTAAGAGACTTAGACGCCTCCGTTCCGATGACTGATTTTTGTGAATGAAACAAAGTCAAAATCTTGGTGGGTTATCTACACTTCAGTTTCCTTAGTTTTAATACTGATCTTTTTTGCTCTAGGAAAGTGGCAATTGGATCGAGCAGGTGAATTGAAGGCTTCAGTAAAGCCAGTAGTCGATCTTCCAGTACAAGAATTAAATTCACTCATCAAGGTAAAGACCTATCCAACAAATGATCTGTTGCAACGCCGAGTGAAAGTGAACGGAGAATATAGTGCAAATTTTTTTCAGAAAAGATTTGATGGCTCTCGAGTAGAAGTCGGGTTGCTGAAATCGCCGGGGGGCGCAATTTTGGTACTCCGAGGTGTGGGACAACCAGCCGTACTCAATGAATCGGTCGTGGTTGAGGGGCGACTGAATCCCATTGAGGTGAACGATTCAGCCGAACTTTTAAGTGACCCAGCCAGTTTGACCCGGTTAGATCCAGCTTTAATTCTGAACCAAACTCAAGGAGCAGACATCTTTCTAGGTTACATAAATGCCTATCAAGAAATTCCAGCAAACCAAAATACCTATGTAATCACTGCAGCTGCTCCTATCGCCAAGAAGAGTGTTCCCGGTTATTACTGGCAACATTTGGCCTACACCGGCATTTGGTGGCTCATGATTCTCAGCGTGATCTACCTGTGGATTCGCACTCTCCGTCAAGAGCGAGGGATCTAGTGCTAGCGTGCTCCACATGTTGAAGTTTTTTCGCACGATGGCATGGCTAACTGGCGTGGCGCTGGCTTTTAATACTTTCATCGCGTTGCCATATAAGTATGGGTTTAACGGAGAAGGAACCTGGTATTTCTATGCTTGGCAAGTACATGGATTTCTCTACATGATCTATGTAGTTGCCGCTTTCTTGCTATCTCGTCAGCAGAATTGGGATTTAAAGCGGACTGTCCTCTTTCTTTTGGCGGGGACAATTCCATTGGCCTCATTCTTTGCTGATCGACGAGCCCGTTCTCTCGTTGCATAATCGTGCTTGCCTTCTTTAAACGCTGGATCAAAGCAATTGCTTACCCACTTTATGAAAAAAGGTTGAGCCAAACTGTAAAACATTTATCGATGCCTAAACATGTTGGTGTAATTCTGGATGGGAATCGACGATGGGCGAAGAGTTCCGGTGTTAATACAGAGGGTGGACATAGTGCCGGGGCTCGAAAGATTGATGATTTGCTTACTTGGTGCGACGAGTACGGCATCGAACATGTCACGTTGTGGATGTTAAGTACCGATAATTTTTCTCGAGATGAGAGCGAATTAAGTTCATTACTTCGGATTGTTACCGAAGCGATTGAACACTTAGCTGATTCATGGCGCTTGCACTTTGTTGGTTCTTTAGAAGTTCTACCTATTTGGATGCGAGATCGCCTCACTAACGCGATAAAACAGTCGACTCAAAACTCATCCGGAACCTTGGTAAACGTTGCAATTGGATACGGTGGAAGACAAGAGATTTCCGATGCAGTGAGGGCTCTGCTAAAAGAACATGATGCCCAGGGCAGATCGTTATCAGATGTGGCCGATTTGCTAACTCCAGATCACATCAGTGAACACATGTATACAAAAGGTCAACCAGATCCGGATTTAATAATTCGCACATCAGGGGAGCAACGGTTATCCGGATTTCTACTCTGGCAGAGCGCCCACTCCGAGTACTACTTCTGTGAAGCATTTTGGCCAGATTTTAGGCGGATTGACTTCCTTCGGGCGGTACGCGCGTTTGCGCTACGTTCACGCAGATTTGGTAGTTGATTTCCGTTTTGTCTGGGCGTGTCGCCAATCAAGAGTAAGAGATTTGCGTACCTTTACCACTACAACTTCAGCTGCTCTTAGGCGCGAGGAGTATGGGTGAGTAAGTGCAAGACCTACGTCATTGATACGAGTGTTTTGCTGGCCGATCCAGGTGCAATCTTTAGATTCGCAGAACATGAGGTCGTGCTACCTATCGCAGTGATTGGCGAATTGGAAGCAAAGCGTGATCACCCAGAACTTGGGTATTTCGCAAGAGCTGCACTTCGATCTTTAGATGATTTAAGAATTCGTCATAGTCGACTTGATGCACCAATGAAGTTAACCGACGAAGGTGGAACACTTCACGTTGAATTAAATCACTCTGATCTCTCAGTTTTACCAGCAGGCTTTTTGCGAGATGGCACCAATGATTCTCGAATTCTGGCGGTAGCACTTAACTTAGCCAAAGATAAAGATGTCACTTTAGTTTCCAAAGATTTACCACTACGCGTTAAAGCCGCATCGATGGGACTTAGTTCTGAGGAGTACCGGGCTGAATTAGCGCCAAGTAGTGGTTGGACTGGTATGGCGGAATTAGAAGTTGCTGGAAGTGTTGTTTCAGCTCTCTACGAGCAGGAGCGAGTTGAGTTAGCTGCGGCACGAGAGTTGCCGTGTCACACAGGAGTGGTGTTGGTCAGTGAGCGCGGTAGTGCATTGGGCCGGGTTGCACCAGATAAATCACTTCGCCTTATTCGATCAGAACGCGAAGTCTTTGGTATTCACGGTCGGTCTGCCGAGCAACGGGTAGCGCTTGACTTATTGATGGATCAAGAGGTCGGCATTGTTTCCCTCGGTGGTCGAGCTGGCACCGGTAAGAGCGCCTTGGCTCTCTGCGCTGGTTTAGAAGCGGTCATGGAGCGCAGGGTCCACAAGAAGGTTGTGGTCTTTAGACCACTTTATGCCGTTGGTGGACAGGAATTGGGTTATTTGCCAGGCACTGAGGGTGAAAAGATGAATCCTTGGGCTCAAGCTGTATTCGATACGTTGGGTGCATTAGTAAGTAATCACGTAATTGAAGAGATTATGGAACGTGGCTTACTTGAGGTATTGCCATTGACTCATATTAGAGGTCGATCTTTGCACGATTCTTTTGTCATTGTTGATGAGGCTCAATCACTGGAGCGAGGAGTGCTGCTCACAGTGCTATCAAGAATCGGTCAACAATCACGAGTCGTTCTAACTCACGATGTTGCTCAACGAGATAACTTACGTGTAGGTCGACACGATGGTGTGGTTGCCGTTGTAGAAGCGCTTAAAGGACATCCATTATTTGCGCACATCACACTCACCCGAAGTGAGAGATCTCCGATTGCCGCTTTAGTAACCGAGATGCTGGAAGATCCACTTCGCAACTGAGTTCGCGAGAAAAGTACCTATCTACTTTGTCACGCTAGACACGCTAATTCTTAAAATATTTTTTCTGGGAATTTCCATTGATTTATAGGCAGAATATCGATTTTTTCAAAATGTGAGATCTCTCTCTTTCACTCACTTTTCCCCGCGTAAAGTAAAGAAAAAAGCTGGAAATATGTCCGTTTTTTTCGATTATTTTCCACAATCTCGATTTGACACTCATACATAGGACAAAGGCATGGTGTTACCAGAGCAACGAGACGAAAGGAGTGGAGATGAGGAGAACCGTAGTAACGCTTTTAATGCTATCGACGATGCTCATATCTATACCTGACACTGCTCATGCAGCGGCTAGCACCGAAGGTGATCAAGTTACCGTGACGCATAGCGGTGAAGAGTTTGTTGCAGACCGAACTATTTTGAAGAGTTCATCTCGTGGCTCGGTCTTCTGGTCAAGAACAAAACTGGGAGCCCAGTCGATTGCCTCTGATTTAAACACAGCAAATTTCAACTGGTCAGATCGTCAGATGGCTTGCTTAAACAAATTATGGACCCATGAGAGCAATTGGAATTTTGCCGCTGTCAATCGCCACTCAGGCGCTCGCGGAATCCCGCAAGCCCTACC
>CAYFKL010000103.1:0-4858 GCA_964343565.1 uncultured Actinomycetes bacterium | reverse complement strand
TCGTTATCGTGCTCACTTAAAACAGCTGCAACGATCTCTTCACCTTTTGCTTGGCGAAGATCAAGTGAAGCCGCAAAAATTGATTTCGCATCTTGCTTTGATATAAGTCGCGTATTACTAATTGGCTGTAATTTCCGACCCTCTGATCTTGCCGCCAAAATTGCTCGAGCAAAAGATCGTTCCTCACCAGGGGCTAGCCCAGCAATCACGTCGCTTTGCCTTGGCGTATTTTTGATAACCAATCGCCTGAATCTGCGAAAGATTTATCAGAAGTACTTTTGCTGACATCGACTTTAACTTTATCTGCTCTTTCATATGATCCAAGAAATTGCACGTCCTGACAGATTCGCTTTAATCCTGTCATTGCATCGCCAACTCTTGAATCTGATACGTGACCTTCTAGATCTACTAAGAAGTGATAAGAACCTAGACCCTTACCGGTTGGTCGAGATTGAATAAAGGAGAGGTTAACTCCACGAACTGCAAATTCAGTAAGAATTTCCAGTAGCGCACCTGCATGATCTGCACCAATAAAGATCGCCAATGAAGTTCTATCGTGACCAGTCGAATTCGAAATATTCCCGGGTTTAGTAACAAGAACGAATCGTGTAATAGCTTCTTTGTTATCACCAATATCTTCTGCTAAAACACTTAAATTGTATTTCTTCGCTGCTTCGGTTGATCCAATCGCAGCAATGCTTTGTGATTGAGATTTTGAAATAGCTTCAACAGCGGCTGCAGTCGAGGAAGCAGCAATTACGTCTGCATGAGGAAGTTTTTCGGCGATAAATGTTCGACACTGGGCTTCCGCATGCGGATGAGTTGCAATTGTTTCGATCGAATTCAAAGAAGCGTTGGGGTGGGCAATTAATGCAAAGCGAACCGGTAAAGTGGTTTCGGCAACAATAACTAGAGGATCGCCCTCAACTAATTCATCAAGGGTACGAGCGACAAATCCTTCAACACTATTTTCAATTGGTACCAATGCACCAATCACTTCGCCACTTCGAACTGCATTAAGCGCTGAGGTGATGTTTGAAAATGGAATTCTTTCATCAGTCGCTTTACTTATTTGTGTGAGAGCAACTTCTGAAAATGTTCCTACCGGACCAAGGTATGCGTATTTACTCATATTTATTTATCCTGCTGAGCCATTTGTATTACTTGGATTTCTTCAGGTGAAAGTTCGCTTCCAACACTATTACCAGCTTTGATTCCCTTGATATACGTTCTTCCTTCGGTACGGCCATTAATAGACGAGATCACAATCCCATCATTTGAATCATCAAGGAAGGCCACCGAAAAGGACATCCGTCCACCAACATCTCCGAATGCGTCATAACGAACGACCGCAACATGACGTAGGGCATCCCTCAATTCGCCTTGCGAGATTGTCAGATCTTTTCTCAAGTTCGCAACGTCGGTTCTGAGGCCATTCACCTGTTCGACTTGACGAGCAACTGCGGTAACAAAATCCACTTCGCTTCCGCTGCCTTGTAGGACAGAAAATTTCTTTTTCATTCCAGCGGCATTCACGCTGAGAACGACAGCTAGCACCAGCGCTACGATCGATATTCCAAGCGCTATGTATGCAGTATTCATTCTCTCCCCTGTCGCACTACGTTCCCGAAGTCTACCGATTATGACAAGATCAGATGGTGTCATTAAAACGAGCGCTCATTATCGGCTCAGGCGTGATGGGAAGTGCTATCGCCTACGAACTCTCACGCGCAAGTTATTCCGTGACCGTGATTGACAAGGCAAGTGGACCTGGTCAAGGGTCTACCAGTTCTTCAAGCGCCGTTATTCGATTCAACTATTCAACATTAGCCGGGGTGGCTTTGGCTTGGGAATCATACCGACTCTGGCAAGACTGGCGAGAACATTTACAAGCACCAGGCAATGAGCACTTGGCAGAGTTGATTCAAACTGGTGTAGCAATGCTCGATGTTCCATTATTTGATACTGAACATACAGAACGCCTGTATGAACAATGCCAAATTCCATACGAAATGTGGAACGCTGAAAAGTTACAAAAAGAGATTCCAGCTATTGATGCCGGAAAGTATTGGCCACCAAAAAAAATATCTGATCCAGAATTTTTTTCAGATGCCACATCATCTCTAGGCGCCATGTATACGCCTGACGGCGGCTACATCAATGATCCTTCTTTATCTGCGATTAATTTAGCGAGTGCGGCTAAACGGCACGGGGCGAAGTTTATTTTTAAATCAAGAGTCGTAAGGATTCTTCACGATCATCGAATTCGCGGAGTGGTTCTCGATGATGGCAGTGAAATATCAGCAGATATTGTTGTGAATGCTGCCGGTCCATGGTCAACCCAAATCAATGCAATGGCGGGTGTAGGTCACGACTTTACGGTCTCTCTTCGTGCATTACGTCAAGAAGTTCATCACGTAGATCTACCAAGCTCAATGCAAGGAATTCCGATGGTTGGAGATCTAGATGTTGGAACATATTCGCGCACCACACCCGGAAACGGTTTTCTGGTTGGAGGAACTGAACCCGAATGCGATCCTTTGCATTGGGTGGATGACCCTGATGAAGTGAACATGGTCAGAACCAGCGAATCATTCGAAGCTCAAGTCACTCGAGCAGCTCGACGTTTTCCCGATCTTGGAATTCCCTCATCTCCTAAAGGAATTGTTGGTGTCTATGACGTTTCCAGCGACTGGACTCCGATTTATGACTGTAGTTCTCTCCCCGGTTTTTACTTAGCCATCGGCACGAGTGGAAATCAATTCAAAAACGCACCTGGAGTAGGTGTGATTATGCGCCACCTCATTGATGCCGTCGAAGATGGAACCAATCACGATAAAGAACCCGTGGTGGTGACGGGAGCCAAGACAAAATTGCCAATTGATTTAGGAACGTTCTCAAGAAAACGCGAAAGAAATGCGGATTCAACCGGAACGGTGATGGGTTAACGCAACGTTAGTTGACGTCCAACCAAACCAGCTCTGACTTTTCTTTCTGCAGAGTTCAGCGGATTCTTATTCTCGAATGCTTTCGAAAAAAGTTTAGAGAGGTTTGCAAGTGTGAGCTCAAAGGTTCGCACTGGTGTCTCTGGATTAACGTCAAAAACGGGAACTAATAGTCCATCTGCTCTGAAAGCGCCTAAATATCGAGTTCCTTCACCAACGTTTAGCTCATCCGATGCACCTAAACGTGCTAGAGCGTCAAGTGATTTTTCTTCTTCTGTCGTTAATATCCAACGCACGACAGTTCTCTCTGAGAACTCGCACCAAAATGCTGACCCTGAGTCGACCTTGATTCTCTCAACTGGAATGATTCCTTCAAATTCTTCAAGAGATTTTCGAGTATTTTCTTCAGAAAGTTCTTGGTCAGAAAACCAAAAAGAAAAGTCCTCATGTACATCTATTGAAAAGCTTTGTTGATTTCCAATTAAATCTTGAATTCGTTCCGTATTAGTAAGATCGCCCGCAGCCACCGCATAACCTGGTTCCAATTTCATCACTGCTTTTAACGCACCGGCTATGTCTCTACTTGCATCACCACTACTGGTTTGAATTTGAAGTCCCACCATGAGTTGTCCATCCTCACGATGCATCGCTGCAACAGCATTGGGTAATACCGAACAAACTAAAACAGTGGAGCCGTCTTTTAATTCAATCTTTCCCGTTGCTGCTGGAACAATTTCGCGAAGTGCGACCCACTCACTTTCATTGGGTAATCCAGCAAATGGTCGGGCCACAAACGTGGTGGTAGCTCGATCTTTTCCATGACATGCCTTATAGCGTCTGCCAGAGCCACAGGGGCAAGGTTCACGACCACCAACAACTGGAAATTCCGACATGCCTTTACCCTATCCAGAAATTCGAGCTCGAACTTCATCCGGTTTGTTAGTGATAATGGCGTTCACACCTAACTCAAGACAGAGATCAATATCTTCGGCAGTATCTACTGTCCATACATGAACTTGATATCCACGAGCCTGCAGGGATTTCACTAATTTTGGATCTCTTCTAACGCGAGAAATTCCAGGTCCGATAACTTCACAATTGGGCAAGAAATTCAATGGACGCTTATCTAATAGATAAACCGCTGGAATATCCGGACGGAGTTTTTTCCATTTTAAAACCGCCAGCAAAGAGAAAGACATGAGTCGAAAATCCGCTCTTGCCGCATCGTTGGTACTTGAAATGATCGGCAGTAACTCTGCTAATCGATATTCGATAGCACCGCCAGAAGGCACTGGATGTTTTGTTTCAATTGAAATTGATTTTCCGTTTTGTTTAGCCAACTCAAGTAAATCGTTAAATATTAAAGGTGGTTGAAAAGTTTTACTTCGATGCCAGCTCCCGGCATCGATACCTTGTATCTTTTCCCAGGTTTGATTTGCCACAAGACCGCGAGCATTACTGGTTCGACTTAATGTGGCATCATGCCAACAAATAATATTTCCATCCCTAAGCAATCTAACATCACATTCAAATCCATCAGCATCAATAACTGCGCTTTGATAAGCCTTCAATGTATGTTCAGGAAATCGATATGAAGCTCCTCGATGAGCGATGACGACTGGATTCAAATTCGCCGCCATGAAAAAGCTGCTGTCAACAAGCCAGATACCAGGAATGATGAAATTGATGCCCCTAACCATTCCGGATGCAGATACTTATAAACAATGTATCCAAGAACCCAAGATATGAATGGTGCCCAACGCATTGGTGCATCAATTGAAAGATTCCAATGTTGACGATTCAAGAACCAATCAACCAAAGTGATCGCGGTAAGTGGAACGAATAAGGCTCCTATAGTAAAAAGAAAAGACTCATAACCGACAACATCAATAGTCAACGAGAGAATAGTTGCA
>CAYFKL010000102.1:0-4927 GCA_964343565.1 uncultured Actinomycetes bacterium | reverse complement strand
GGAATTCAGATACTGATTGGCGAGATCTAACGACAATTCCTACGACTATCGACGGCAAGGCAGTCATTAATTTGATCGCTTCCCAATACATGCAAGTTAGGGTCTCCTCTCCTGCCAGTTGGGAAAGATTGGCTGCAGTTTCAGAAGTTCAAAATCTGAATGTTCAAAGAATGATTGGCTCATTGAGTATCTCCTCACCTCGGGCCGGCCAAAAAGCGGTCTTACAAGGGAACGTAATTCCTCGGGAAGTTACTGACCTTACCTTGTTAGAAAAGATTGATGACCGTTGGAGTGTGTATCAAACTGGGGCAACATTGCCAGATGGCAGTTTTAGTTTTGACATCACAACTAAACGTGATGGAGTTAGATTCTTTAAAGTGGTTGCACGATCAGATACGAAATATGAAGAAGTTTCAAGTCAAACGATCTCTTTAATCGTTCGTTAGATAAGTAGAATTTGACTATGACATCAACGGTTCACGAAGCCGATCTCCAAACTGGAATACTCCGACCTTGGAAGATTGTGGTTTGGGATGATCCCGTAAATTTAATGTCATATGTCACCCATGTATTTATGCAAGTTTTTGCTTATCCAAAAGAAGTCGCAGAGCGTTTGATGCTGCAAGTCCATAATGATGGAAAGTCGATTGTTGCTTCTGGTCCTCGAGAGGCTATGGAAGTAAAAACGGCCTTACTGCATGAATTTGGGCTTTGGGCCACGATTGAGTTAGACCAATGAAGATTTCAAAGAGTGAGAATTTTTTGCTCGAGCTTGATGACGTTGAAGTAGAAACATTGAAATCGTTGATGTCTCAAGTGGGCAACTTGATCAGCGAGAACAATTCATCTGATGATGTACTAAAGCGACTCTTCCCACGCGTCTATTCTGATATTGAATCTGAAATTGATTTTGATCAATTCGCAAGAACGGACGTATCCAGAAGAATGATGGATGGTTTGGACTCTTGGAATCAAAAGATTTCAAAACGCACTGTGATTGAGTTAAGTGAGGTTGACGGCTTTCTCAAAGCCATCAACTTGCTTCGATTGGCAGCAGGTGAGCGCTTGGAAATCAAGCAGCCTGGAGATGTTGATCAGAGGGATGAGCCATTGGCCATGCTGTATCACTGGCTAGGCTGGATTCAATCCGAAATGATCGAACAACTTAGTTAGAATGGTTGTGTGTTAAGAATTTCGCGTGAACTCGTGGAAGCCATCGAAGTTCATGCTCGCAAAGACCATCCGGATGAAGCTTGTGGGGTAATTAGTGGCCCTGATTTCGATTCTCCACGCCGGCATATTCCAATGCTCAATGCCGCAATGTCTCCAACTTTTTATGAATTTGAGTCCACGGATTTACTAAAACTTTATAGGGATATGGATGATCGGGATGAAGTTCCAACGGTCATCTATCACTCACACACATCAACGCAGGCCTATCCTTCGAGAACTGATATCGCGTATGCCTCAGAGCCAGAGGCGCATTATGTTTTGGTCTCTACTCGCGAGGAACTTGCAGGAGCAAGAGAGTTTCGTTCTTTCAGAATCATCGAGGGAAACGTGGTCGAAGAAGAAGTCCAAATCCTGGATTAACGGGATTGGCGCATCTGGATTAGAAATTCTTGCACCTCAGAATCTAAACTATGTCCATGGCTGAAGTTCAAGTTCGAATCCCAACTATTCTGCGACCTTATACAGGTGGTTCTAAGAGTGTTTCCGCAGTTGGAGAAAATCTTGGCGAAGTCATCGCATCACTTGAATCTCAGTATGCTGGCATAGGTGAGCGTTTGTTGGAAGAGGGCAAACTGCGTCGCTTCGTGAATGTGTATCTCAATGATGAAGACGTTCGATTTATTGGCAGTTTGGAAGCCACGGTTTCGCAAGGTGATTCCATCACTATTCTGCCTGCTGTTGCAGGCGGTTAATTCGTGCGTTTCGATTCGCTAGAAGATTCACTTGGTCATACACCATTAATAGGCTTACCTAAATTATCGCCCGCGCCAAATGTGCGACTTTGGGCAAAGATGGAAGATCGTAATCCCACAGGTTCCGTAAAAGATCGTCCAGCGCATTACATGATTGCCAAGGCCGAGCGGGAAGGTTTATTGAAACCTGGTGCCACAATTCTGGAACCTACAAGCGGTAATACTGGAATCTCACTTGCGATGTTAGCCCGACTCAAAGGCTACCGAATGGTTTGTGTGATGCCGGAAAATACAAGTTCGGAACGAACAGCATTGCTCACCATGTGGGGAGCAGAAATTATTTACTCAGATGCTGCTGGTGGATCTAACGAAGCAGTTCGAAAGGCAAAAGAGATTTCTTCACAACATCCAGATTGGGTAATGCTCTATCAATATGGCAATGAAGCTAACACTCAATCGCACTACGAAACAACCGGCCCTGAGATTTATGCAGATTTACCGAACATCACACATTTTGTTGCTGGATTAGGTACTACAGGAACATTAATGGGAGTTGGTAAGTATCTTCGTGAACAACGAAGTGAGATTGAAATCATCGCAGCTGAACCTCGATATGGTGAATTGGTTTACGGGCTTCGAAATATCGACGAAGGTTTTATACCCGAGTTATATGACGCTTCAGTTATTACTCGACGATTTTCTGTTGGAGCCCATGATTCGGTCCAACGAGTTCGTGATTTACTGGCTCAAGAAGGAATTTTTGCGGGAATCTCAACCGGCGCCATTTTGCATGCTGCACTCTCAATCGGGAAAGAAGTGGTCAAGCGTCAAGGCAGTGCAGATATCGCACTCATCATCTGCGATGGTGGCTGGAAGTATTTGAGTACTGGGGCCTATGAAGGAACGATCGACGACGCCGAAGAGCGGCTGGATGGTCAGCTCTGGGCTTAGAGTTGTCCCATGGCTCCGATAGGAATTTTTGATTCTGGGGTAGGCGGGCTCACTGTGGCTCGGGCGATCCTTGATCAGTTGCCATTTGAATCAATCACATATATCGGAGATACCGCTCGAGGACCCTATGGGCCAAGACCACTTGCAGAAGTTCGGCAATTTTCTCTTGAAATCATGGATCGACTCGTGAGCGATGGGGTAAAAGCACTCGTGATTGCCTGCAACAGTGCAAGCGCTGCGGTATTGCGAGATGCCCGTGAAAGATATGAAGTTCCCGTTATAGAGGTGATTCAACCTGCAGTTCGGCGAGCTGTTGCCGCTACCAGAAATGGTCGAGTCGGAGTTATTGGTACGCGAGCCACTATCGAATCTGGCGCCTACAACGATGCATTTGCTGCTGCACCGCAACTTCAGATTACCTCTGCTGCTTGTCCACTCTTCGTTGAGTATGTCGAACGAGGTGAGACTTCTGGTTCTGAAATACTGAAAATTGCAAAAGAGTATTTGGAGCCAATGCTTGCTGCTGAAATCGATACTTTGGTTTTAGGCTGCACGCACTATCCGCTGTTGACTGGTGTGATTTCATACGTCGTAGGTGATCAGGTCACCTTGGTTTCAAGCGCGGAAGAGACCGCAAAGGATGTTTACAAAGTCTTACTCGAGTCAAATTTATTGAGCCATTCAGGTTTGCCAAAACATTCCTTTATGGCGACTGGAGAACCCGCACCATTTGCGCAACTCGCGCGTCGATTTTTAGGTCCAGAAGTAGCACAAGTTAGCCATCTAGATTTAGCGTAAGGTTTCTCCCTATGACAGCAGAAAATCGAAGTGATGGTCGCGGCGCTCGCGACTTGAGAAAAGTTTCATTTACTCGCGGTTGGTCTATCCATCCGGAAGGCAGTGTTTTAGTGGAATTTGGTAATACCCGAGTCCTTTGCACTGCATCTTTCACAGAAGGAGTGCCACGTTGGCTAAAGGGAACGGGCCAAGGTTGGGTTACCGCGGAGTACTCAATGCTGCCTCGAGCTACCCATGATCGTTCTGATCGCGAATCAGTTAAAGGCAAATTGGGTGGACGTACTCAAGAAATTTCTCGATTAATTGGCCGCTCTTTGCGCTCGATCATTGATATGAATGCGCTGGGTGAAAACACAATCGTCTTGGATTGCGACGTGTTACAGGCAGATGGCGGAACTCGAACTGCTGCTATCACCGGCTCTTATGTAGCCCTGCATGATGCAATCACTTGGGCAATCGAGAAAGGCATACTTAAGAACTCTCCACTCTCTTCGAGTGTTTCAGCAGTTAGCGTTGGAATTATTGATGGGCAACCTCGTTTAGATTTGCACTATGAAGAAGACGTTCGGGCCGAAACTGATATGAATGTGGTCTGTACAGGTGAAGGAAACTTCGTTGAGGTTCAAGGGACAGCAGAAGGGGTTCCATTTGATCGTGAGTTGTTAAATCAACTGCTTGATCTTGCTGTGGCCGGATGCCAAGAGTTGACGATTGCACAAAGTAACGCTCTATCCAAGTGAAAAATTTATTAATAGCGACAAAGAATCGCGGCAAGATCGAAGAGTTTCGACGCATCATCGAAGAGTTCGGTGGGCAGATTGATTTGAAATCAACTTTGGATTTTCCGCATCTCATGGATGTGGAAGAGACGGGATCTACCTTTGTAGAAAACGCTCTTATTAAAGCGCGAGCCTATGCCAAGCAGAGTGGATTGCCATCACTTTCAGATGACTCAGGAATTTGCGTAGATGCACTAAATGCAATGCCGGGAATCTACTCTGCTCGATGGGCGGGTTCACACGGTGATGATCAAGCAAATCTCAAACTTTTACTTGATCAATTAAGCCATGTCCCAAGTGAACGACGAACTGGTTCCTTTCGATGTGCGGTCGCGCTGGTTTTTCCGGATGGCAGAGAATTTGTTGAAGAGGGTGAGATGCGAGGGCGAATTATTGAATCTCCACGAGGCTCTGGCGGTTTCGGTTATGACCCAATCTTTGTTGCGGAAGGCTTTCAACTCACGACATCTGAAA
>CAYFKL010000101.1:0-5077 GCA_964343565.1 uncultured Actinomycetes bacterium | reverse complement strand
CCGACTGACTCAACAGTGTTTTGGGCGGTTTGAAGTTGTTTCTTAAGGCGATCAAGCTCGTTGCCATATTTACGGAATTCTTCTTTGGCTTTAGCCAAAATTTTCCATACTTCACTTGATCTTTTTTCGATCGTTAAAGTGTGGAAGCCCATTTTGAGACTGTGAAGAAATGCTGTCAGTGTGCTCGGGCCAGTGATGACAACGCGAAGTTGCTGCTGGAGTTCTTGTTGTAAGCCAGGTCGACGAATGACCTCAGCATAGAGTCCCTCAGTTGGCAGGAACATAATTGCGAAGTCGGTGGTGTGTGGCGGATCGATGTACTTATCTGAAATAGTTTTTGCTTCGTTCCTAAGCGAGCGCTCTAATTCTTTCGCTGCACCTTCAACATCTCCACCGGTCTCTTGCGCTGCGACCAGCTGTTCGTACTTATCCATTGGGAATTTTGAATCAATCGGTAAGTAAACTTCGTCATCATCAAATCGCCCTGGCATTTTCACGGCATATTCCACCAACTCTTGGGTGGATTTCTTTACATTATGGTTCTTCACGTACTGGTTAGGCGTGAGGAAATCTTCAAGGAGTGCACCAAGTTGTGCTTCCCCCCAACCACCTCTGCTTTTCACATTTGTTAAAACTTTCTTCAGGTCACCAACGCCGGTGGCGAGAGATTGCATCTCACCTAATCCCTTTTGGACCGCCTCTAGTCGCTCTGAGACTAATTTGAAAGATTCACCTAGCCTTTGTTCAAGAGTTCCTTGAAGTTTCTCATCGACCGTCATTCGCATTTGCTCTAATTTTTGTTCATTACCTTGGCGTAGCGTCTCTAATTCCTTCTTCAAAGTCTCCTGGACTAGCGTCACTTTCTGTTCGAGTGACCGCTGGGAATTGGTGCGCCACGTTTCATTGGCCTCTCTATCCTCGCGGGCATTCTTAGAGATCGATTCCGTTAAAGATTTGATACTTTCATTCAGAAGTTGTTGATTGGCAGCCAAAGTTGAAGTTATTTCAACTCTTTGCTCGGAGAGTTGGCGTGAAATTTGCTCGGAGAGTTGAGGAGAAATATCGATTCGCTGATCGTTTCTTTTTGTAAAGATCAAAATTGTTAGCAAAATATTGAGTGCTACCAAGGCGATGATTCCGTAAAGCATTGGGACTCCTAGCGATCAGCAAGTAAGTTCTGTGTTGGAGAGTAAGTTGAACCTGACTCTATATCCTGCCGGCGACGTGCGATGGCGCTAATTGCTTCAAGGACCACGCGGTTCGCCAGGAAGGCAGTGACTTCGGCTTGATCGTAGGCGGGAGCAACTTCCACGACATCAATTCCCACCACCGGAAGTTCGAGACAAATTCGGCGCACCGCCTCGAGTAATTCCCGGCTTGTCATGCCACCTGGTTCTGGGGTTCCAGTTCCAGGAGCCATTCCAGGATCAACCACATCAATATCGACGGAGAGAAAAACTCCGTCACATTCGTTGGTTAAAATTTTGAAAGACTCATCTAATACTGCAGTTAGACCTCGATGGTGAATCTCGGTCATTTCGTAAGAGTTCATTTTTTGGGAAGCCATCCATTTTAAGGTTGGCTCATCTGGCCAATAGCCTCGAAGACCTAATTGTAGAAATCGATCTCCTCTAACTGCGCCTGATTCAATGAGTCTGCGCATTGGAGTTCCATGACCATGTAACGCTCCCCATTGATGTTCGCCAGTATCAGCGTGCGCATCAAAGTGAATCATGGAAACTTTTCCCCAACCTTTGATGCGAGCAACGCCTGTGACATCACCAGCTGCGATGGTGTGATCTCCACCGAGCACAACTGGGATTGCTCCATGCTTTGTGATCAATTCTGTTGCTGATTCTAAAATTGCTAGGGCTTTTTCGGTATCGCCTGATGGCATTAACAAATCGCCCGCATCAACAACTTTTAAGGATTGCAAACCATCTACTCGAAGTGAGAGGTGAGGGCGTGATCCATCGTGCGGCAAATAATCAGCCATTCGAATTGCCTGGGGACCAAATCTGGCACCGGAACGATGGCTCGTCCCTCCATCAAATGGAGCACCGACAATGACAATGTCGGCGCCTTTCATGGTTTCAGGTTTACTCAAATCACATTTGTCGACTCCAAGAAAAGTGAAGTCTGGGCCGTACATGTGGCCGATTCGCTCTAACGCGGGTGTGGCATCAGCTGGCATGGTCACAGCGTAGCCCTAGCTATCAAAACCGAGACCAAACCGGTCAAGGGTTCTTAGCCATAAATTTCGATGACCACCGTTGTTATCCGCTTGGTTAATCGACCAGCGAGTTGCTTGGATTCCTAGATATTTCAAAGGCTCCGGAGGAAATGGAATCGGCTTACGGCGCACCATAGTTAGTGAAGTTCGTTCGTTTTCAATCCCATCCAGTAAATCGAGCATGACCTGTGCACCAAAACGCGTTGAGGCAGCGCCTAATCCGGTGAAGCCGAGTACATATGCGACTCGGCCGTCTGAAGATAAGTGCCAGAAGGGTGAAAAGCGGGAACAGGTATCAATCGCACCGCCCCACATATGGGTGAATTGAATTCCATCTAATTGTGGGAATGTCTTGAAGAAATGTCCTGCCAAAGTAGCGAAAGATTCTGGGCGAAATTCATACTCTTGATGCACGCGTCCGCCGACGTGATAGATCGCATCCCAACCTCCCCAGAGAATGGATCCATCAGATGTTTTTCGATAGTAATGGAATTGGTTGCCGGCATCTCCAACGCCTTCATTGCCTTCCCATCCAATCGCTTCATGTTGCTTGGCGGTCAACGGTTCGGTAACGAGAACGTAGTCATAAACTGGAACAATAAATTTTCTGGCACTTCGAACGAGCGGTTTAAAAACGTTAGTCGCGAGTGCTACCTTTTCAGCAAACACTGCCCCAAACGATGTATGTACCGTCACACCATTTGCAGCATGTTCAATTTTTCTAACTTGGGTATTTTCATAAATTCGCACGCCGAGCGAGAGACATGCTCTCTCTAATCCCCAAACCAATCTGGCTGGATCCACAAGTGCAGTTCCATCATGGTCAAACACAGCACCGTGATAAGTAGGGGAGTGAATGAGTCTTTGAGTCTCTTCTGCAGAAAGTAATTCAGTTTTATCGCCGTTCTCATTTCGTTGCGCAACTTCTTCTTCGAAGCCATCTAGTTGCCACTCTTCAGCGGCTACTTTTAATTCACCCGTTCGTTCCCAATCGCATTCAATGTTGTATTTGCGCACTGCCGCTTCAATTGCATCGAGGTTCTCTCGACCCATTCGTTCAATGATCGGCATCTCATCTGGATAGCGAGTTTGGCCATTCATCCAGCCGTGAGTAAGCGAGGAAACCACGAATCCGCCATTGCGTCCTGATGCACCAGCTCCGGTCTCCCGGGCCTCCAAAATCACAACGTCTCGCTCCGGATTCGCCTCTTTTGCCAGTAAGGCAGTCCACAGCCCGGTGTATCCAGCTCCAACTACGCAAAGTTGCGCAGTGGTGTGACCAATGAGAGCAGAGTGCGGTTCCGGTTCCAGCGGATCGGCATCGATCCAATATTGGCTCGGCTGAGCATCTTTGAGGGAACGCAGAATGTGCAAGTCTTTCTTGGGGTCGATGGCATCCATCGAAGCGCCGGCGCTGCCGGTCACACCCCTCTATCTCACGTCGGGCGACCCGGGTCCTCCGGAGTTCACCCCCACGGTGCGGAACTTCCTGCCATTCCGTTACTCGCCGTGGCTGATAGGAGTCTAGCCGGCAAATGGGGTTGAAGGAGAATTGACCCGCCTCAATTTGACCCTTCTGAGCGTAAATCCGTACTCTTAGGCGTTCGAGCTTAGGAAAGCGAGCAAGCCGTGTACGCAATTGTTAAAGCTGGCGGGCGCCAGGAGAAGGTCGCTGTTGGCGATGTTCTGTTGGTTGATCGTCTCAACGCAGCAACTGGTGCATCGGTTTCTTTTCCAGCACTTCTCGTTGTCGATGGTGGAAAAGTAACCACTGACAGCGACGCGCTTGCTAAGGTCAAAGTAACTGCAGAAGTTCTTGAAGAAGTTAAGGGACCAAAAGTCACCATCCTTCGATACAAGAGCAAGACTGGTTATCGACGTCGTCAGGGTTTCCGTGCGAAGCAGACTCGCGTCAAGGTCACCGGAATTTCGGCTGGAAAGTAGGCATAAGCGATGGCATCCAAAAAAGGTGTTTCCTCAACCCGTAACGGCCGCGATTCAAACTCCAAGCGACTTGGTGTGAAGCGATTCGGTGGACAGATTGTTGGCACCGGAGAAATCATTGTGCGCCAACGCGGAACTCATTTCCATCCTGGTAAGAATGTAGGTCGTGGAAACGATGACACTTTATTCGCGCTTGCTGATGGAGCAGTTGAATTTGGTCGCGCTCGCGGTCGACGCGTAGTTAATGTCGTTCCGGCCAGCGCCTAAAACACTTTTACATTACTTGGCTCTTAAGAGCCGTGGTTTTCATGCTCTCTGAGAGAATCTTCATTAACCAATCACCACGAAAGTGGGTGCCATGACCTCCTTTGTTGATGAAGTGGTGCTTCACGTGCAAGGTGGAGATGGCGGTAATGGTTGCGTCTCGGTGCATCGCGAAAAATTTAAACCGTTAGGTGGTCAGGATGGCGGCACTGGTGGCCGCGGTGGCAATGTGATTTTGCAGGTTGATGGGAACTCAACCACGCTCTTGGATTATCACCACTCTCCACATCGAAAAGCCACCTCAGGTCGCCAAGGTTATGGTGGACATAAAGATGGTCCGGCCGGGGAAGACGTGATTTTGAGTGTTCCCAATGGAACTGTGGTGCAAGATTTGTCTGGAAATGTCATCATCGACATGGTCGGATTAGGAACCACATACACAATTGCGAAAGGAGGGCGCGGTGGCTTGGGTAATGCGGGTCTTGCTTCGTCGCGTCGTCGTGCCCCTGGCTTCGCTCTTCTTGGTGAACCTGGTGAGAAAAAAAGCATCCGTCTCATCCTCAAGAGCGTGGCGGATATTGCACTGGTTGGTTACCCGTCTGCTGGGAAATCCTCGCTCGTAGCAGCGATGTCAGC
>CAYFKL010000100.1:0-5079 GCA_964343565.1 uncultured Actinomycetes bacterium | reverse complement strand
TTCCTATGGACGGATATCACCTCAGCAATCAAGTTTTGAAGGATCGAAATCTGGCACATATCAAAGGTGCCCCGGAAACTTTTGATTCAATTGGCTTTGCCACATTGTTGGAACGCATCTCCACAGAAAAAAATGATCCAATTTACTTTCCGGTCTTCCATCGGGAAATTGAAGAATCTATTGCCGCAGAGGGCGTTATTTTGAAAGAGACTTCCGTTGTCGTCACTGAAGGAAATTACCTCCTTTTCGCTGAGCATGGTTGGCAACGAGTTCGGAATGCATTGAGCGAAGTTTGGTTTCTAGATGTAGATGATGAGACTCGCTTGTCACGATTAATTCAACGGCACATTAAGTTTGGAAAAGAGCCAGCTGTCGCAAAGAGTTGGGCAGAAGGTAGCGATGAGGCGAACGCACGTCTTATCGCTTCCACCCGGGGCAGGGCTGATGCCTATCTCGATGGCAATCAATTGCTTGGTTAAGCACGCCCGGCAGGAATCGAACCTGCGACCCTCTGCTTAGAAGGCAGATGCTCTATCCGACTGAGCTACGGGCGCATGGGCTCCAGCGTACCCGGATTTATTTACCGGCACTGACCCCCGATAGGCTTACCGATCGTGGCTGAATTTATTTACACGATGAAAAAAACTCGAAAAGCCCATGGGGACAAAGTCATCCTTGATGACGTCACCCTCATGTTCCTTCCGGGTGCCAAGATCGGTGTGGTTGGACCGAACGGTGCTGGAAAGTCCACTGTCCTGCAGATCATGGCTGGCCTTCAGCAACCATCAAATGGAGAGGCCTTTCTTAGCCCCGGATACACGGTCGGAATTTTGCTCCAGGAACCAACGCTGGATGAGACCAAGAATGTCCTTCAAAATGTCGAAGAAGGTGTTGCAGAAACTAAGGCGCTCCTCGATCGGTTCAACGCTATCTCTGATGAGATGGCTAATCCTGAAGCGGATTACGACAAACTTCTGGCGGAAATGGGAAATCTGCAAGAGCAACTAGATCATCGAAATGCCTGGGATCTCGATGCACAACTTGAACAGGCTATGGATGCGCTTCGATGCCCACCTGGAGATGCAGATGTCAAAGTTTTGTCGGGCGGAGAAAGACGTCGAGTTGCCCTGTGCAAATTATTGTTAGAACAACCTGACCTCTTATTACTCGATGAGCCGACCAACCATCTTGATGCAGAGAGCGTGCTTTGGCTGGAACAGCACTTAGCGAAATATCCTGGAACTGTTGTGGCTATTACCCACGATCGTTACTTCCTCGACAACGTTGCTCAATGGATTTTGGAGTTAGACCGCGGTCGCGCTTATCCATATGAAGGAAATTATTCGACTTATTTGGAAACAAAGGCGACAAGATTAAAAGTTGAAGGTCAAAAGGATGCAAAACGTGCCAAGCGCCTGAAAGAAGAATTGGAATGGGTGCGACAAAACGCTAAAGGCCGCCAAGCCAAGTCGAAAGCGAGGTTGGCGCGTTACGAGGAGATGGCCGCTGAAGCAGACAAGATGCGCAAACTCGATTTCGAAGAGATTCAGATTCCACCTGGACCAAGGCTAGGCAACGTAGTTGTTGAAGTGGAAAATTTGAGTAAAGGTTTCGGCGATCGGCTCTTATTTGATGACTTATCTTTCACGCTGCCCCGCAATGGCATCGTCGGAGTTATCGGACCAAACGGAGCGGGAAAGACAACGCTCTTCAAAATGATTCAAAGTTTGGAACAGCCAGATAGCGGCAGCATCAAAGTCGGTGAAACTGTAAAAATTTCATATGTTGACCAGAGTCGTGGAGGAATTGATCCAAAGAAGACGCTTTGGGAAGTTGTTTCCGATGGGTTAGACCACATCAAAGTTGGACAAGTTGAAATGCCAAGTCGTGCATACGTTTCGGCATTCGGATTTAAGGGTCCTGATCAACAAAAGCCAGCCGGTGTTCTCTCGGGTGGTGAACGAAATCGGCTCAATCTTGCACTGACGCTGAAACAAGGTGGAAATTTACTGCTACTTGATGAGCCAACGAACGATCTCGATGTGGAAACGTTGGGATCTCTGGAGAATGCGCTACTTGATTTTCCTGGTTGCGCCGTAGTTATCTCTCACGATCGATGGTTTCTCGATCGAGTCACAACACATATTCTCGCCTACGAAGGTGATTCACAGTGGTTCTGGTTTGAAGGAAACTTTGAATCTTATGAAAAGAATAAGATCGATCGACTCGGAGTAGATGCTGCGCGTCCGCATCGAGTTACCTATCGCAAGTTGACCCGCTAATGCGTCATAGCTATCGCTGTTCAATACGTTGGGGCGATATCGATGCATTTCAACATGTGAATAACGTTTATTACTTGGAGTATCTTCAAGAAGCTCGGGTAGATATGTTTTGGGTACATCCCGCACGCCAAGGGCTGACCCCGCTTGCCAAAGGTGTTGTAGTTGCTCGACACGAGATTGATTACCTAGCCCCAATTACATGGCGTGAAGAGCCAATTCTCATCGAGATCTGGGCTACAAAAATTTCGGCATCCTCATTTCATCTTGCATATGTTCTAAGAGATGAAACGACCATCTTCGCAAAAGCTAAGAGTGTGATGGTTCCTTATGATTTGGAAAATCAATGTCCTCGCCGTTTGGATGCATCCGAGCGAAGTGCGTTAGAGCCATTTCTGGAAGAAAAGCCCTAGTGGAAGAGAACAAATCTATCTGGTGGCGAGATGCCGTGATTTATCAGGTCTATCCACGATCATTTGCCGATTCGAATGGCGATGGAGTTGGTGACCTTGAAGGGATTAGAAGTCGCATACCTTATTTAAAAGATCTGGGTATTGATGCAATCTGGTTAACTCCGTTCTACACCTCGCCACAAGTTGATCACGGATATGACGTGGCTGATTTCATGAACGTTGATTCACTCTTTGGAGATTTGAGTGATTTTGATCGACTGATGAGCGATGCCAAAGCGGCAAATATACGAGTGATAGTGGACATCGTTCCAAATCACTCAAGTGATCAACACGATTGGTTTCAATCTGCACTCAAGAGCACTCCTGGATCTAGAGAACGTGCCCGATACTTATTTAGAGATGGCAAAGGCGAACATGGAGAGTTACCGCCTAATAATTGGAAATCCGTTTTTGGTGGTCCAGCTTGGACCAGAATTAGAGAACAAGATGGAACGTTGGGCCAGTGGTACTTACATCTTTTCGCCCCAGGGCAACCTGATTTTGATTGGGAAAATCCCGAAGTTCACCAATACTTTGAAACGGTACTTAAATTTTGGTTAGACCGCGGCGTTGATGGTTTCCGAATTGACGTGGCTGCCGGCATGGTGAAAGCCCACGGTCTGCCAGATCAAGAGGGTGAAGAAGGCGCAAAACTTTTAGAGTACAAACCACAGCCGATGTGGGATCAAGATGGTGTGCATGACATTTTTCGTCATTGGCGCAAAATTCTGGACTCCTATCCTGGGCAGCGAATGGCTGTTTCAGAGGCTTGGATAGGTTCAGCAGAGAGAATGGCGAGATACGTACGCCCTGATGAAATGATGCAAACTTTCAACTTTGATTTTCTCGGCACCAAATGGAATTTGGCTGATATGAAAGCCACCATAACCAAATCGATAGAGGCAGTTAGGGAAGTTGGGGCTCCACCATCGTGGGTCATAAATAATCATGATGTCGCTCGCTCGGTCGACCGATATGACCGTGATTTAAATCCGGGTGGGGGCACAACACGGGAAAGATATGGTGATCCCAAAAAGGTAAATATCATTCGAGGACAACGACGTGCTCGCGCCGGCGCATTGCTCATGTTTGCGCTGCCCGGTGGTTGTTACATTTTTGAAGGTGAGGAATTAGCACTTCCTGATGTGCAAGATATTCCAGATGATCGACGTCAAGATCCGGTCTGGACCCAAAGCAATCATTTAGATGTTGGACGAGATGGTTGTCGCGTTCCTATCCCGTGGACGATTTCAGCTGCTGGTGCGTTTGGATTTTCAAACCGCACGGATCTAACACCTGACCAAGCTTGGCTGCCACAACCGGCAGGTTGGGGTCGCTTTAGCGTGCAGGCGCAACAGAATGATTCGACATCAAGTCTGGAGATGTATCGCAAGGCTCTGAAGATTCGGAAAGCACACGATGATCTTGGTGAGGGAGATTTGAAGTTTATTTCGTTAGGGAAGAATGTGTTGGCTATTTCTCGAGGCAAGAGTTTTCTCTCGATAACCAATTTTGGTCGTTGGCGCAAAAAAATTCCTGCTGGCTACGTACTTTTACATAGCAGTGCCCCTCTGGAGCGAGGAAAGATTCCAACGGATACGACCGTGTGGTTGCAACGTGCAAAGTAAACGGCTGCACCCGGCTTGGATCGCAGCGGGAATTACTTTCTTAACGTTGATGGGTGCTGCAGGCATGCGTTCGGCACCTTCTGTCCTGATGGTTCCCTTAGAGGATGAGTTTGGGTGGTCTCGTTCAATCATTTCCTTGGCAGTGGGGATAAACGTATTGCTCTTCGGTTTGACCGCACCATTTGCGGCAGCGCTGATGGAGAAATTCGGAGTGCGACGAGTTGTCATGAGCGCACTGACCTCTGTTGGTCTTGGATCTGGTTTAACTATTTTTATGAAATCTTCATGGCAATTAATTCTGCTTTGGGGAGTTTTGGTAGGCGTGGGTGCTGGCTCGATGGCATTAGTTTTTGTGGCCACGGTTGTGAACCGATGGTTTATTTCCAAACGAGGGTTAGTATCCGGAGTTCTCTCGGCGGCGACAGCATCCGGGCAACTTATCTTTTTGCCGAGCGTGGCAAGTATCGCTTCGCATCACGGTTGGCGTGCTGCGTCATTGTTAGTTTCGGGTGGGGCCCTCATGATGGTTCCACTTATCTACTTCTTCATGAAAGAAAGTCCACAAGCAGTTGGAAGTACGCCGCTAGGGGCCGATGCCGATTGGCAAGCACCGGGTAAAACCGACACCAATCCTGCGAAATTAGCGGTAGCTATCCTTAGAAAAGTTTCACGAAGCAAAGCATTTATCTTGCTTACTTTTTCATTCTTTGTTTGTGGTTT
>CAYFKL010000099.1:2518-5187 GCA_964343565.1 uncultured Actinomycetes bacterium | reverse complement strand
GCTTTGGAAATAACAAAAGAGAGTTTAGATTGGGAAAATTCTATTGAAGTGCAATACCAACCTATTTTGGATATGCGTTCACTTCAGATCGTTGGCTATGAAGCACTCGCACGATTTATTGATAGCGACCGGATCATGAGAATGCCAAAAGATTTTCTTGATCAATTCAAATCACAAGGATTACTCACGCAACTAACGTTGCAAGTCATGAAAAATATTTCTATTGAGGCTTCATGTAATTCGGAATTCAAGGGATTCTATTCCTTAAATATTGATGCTAGTTCATTAAAGGATGCTGAATTTTTGCATGAACTATCTGAGCTTAATCGAAGAATCAGATTGGTTATCGAACTAACCGAGCAGACCGAACTCCTTGAAAAAGATTTTCAAGTTTTAAGTGAACTGGGAATCTCGTGTGCAATCGATGACTTTGGAAGTGGATTTAGCTCCTTGAAATATTTAAGTAAATTTCCGTGGGAGTGGATCAAACTAGATCGAGAACTCGTTGAACAGTTAGTCACTCACCCGAATCGGGCAACCTCTGTCATCTCTCACGCATTGGCTCTGGCAGCTCAACTCGATGCCAAAGTAGTTGCCGAGGGCGTCGCCGACGAGCAGATCGCCAACCGGCTACGCCTCCTGGGCTGCGGCTACGCACAGGGCTACCTCTATCGCGCCCCAGCACGGCTGACCCACTAAGCGATTTGGGTGCAGCGAGTAACTGCCTTACGCTTCTCGAGTTTGTGCCAACGGCTTCGGTTTCCGGGCGCTATTAGGGAGGTCTCATTGTCAGCTATGTTCCAAGGTCGAATCCTTGTTCTCGGAGCGGGATCAGTCTCGCAATGCACGCTACCGCTCCTACTCGACAACCAGATTGTCGAAGGTAAACAGATAACGATCCTGGATCAAACTGATAATCGAAGCAGAGTCCAAAGTGCAATCGCCGCTGGTGCAACGTATGTGCAAGACACAATCACCGAAAAAAATCTAGACAGCATGCTCTCTCGGTTTCTCAGTGAGGGCGACATCCTTTTAGATCTTGCGTGGAATATTGATGCAAATGTCATCATCGGCTGGGCCCATGAACACGGTGTCATGTATCTAAATACTTCAGTCGAAGAATGGGAGCCCTACACCCAAGGTGCGCAGCGGCATCCGCTAGAACGAACGCTCTATCACCGTCACATGAGATTGAGAGAAATGAAAGCTCAATGGACGAGTAAGGGTGCTACCGCGGTCGTTGAACACGGTGCAAATCCTGGAATGGTTTCACACCTCACTAAAAAAGCATTAACGGAAATTGCAGAGAAAGCATTAAGTGATGGAATTGTTGGGCAGGAAGTTCGCGCTGCTCTTGAAGCGAGAAACTATCCCAAATTGGCTCAACTCCTTAATGTAAAAGTAATCCACATTGCGGAGCGAGATACTCAAATATCAGATCAACCGAAGCAAGTAGACGAATTTGTTAATACATGGAGCGTTGAAGGTTTTTATGAAGAGGGAATCGCTCCGGCTGAACTCGGCTGGGGTACTCATGAAAAGAAACTTCCACGTGATGCCTACGTCCATGAAGGAGTTGGCCCACTCAACCAAATAGCACTCGCACGTCCAGGTGCCACAACCTGGGTGCGATCGTGGGTACCTGATTGTGAAATTACTGGACTTGTGATTCGTCACGGAGAAGCTTTCACAATGTCCGACTACCTGACGGTTTGGGAGAACGGAAAAGCTGTTTACCGCCCTACCGTTCACTACGCATATTGCCCCTCCGATGCCGGCATCATGTCTCTGCGCGAGCTTGAAATGCGTCAATGGGATTTGCAAGAAAATCAACGCATCATGAATGAAGAAATCATTTCCGGCGAAGATCGACTTGGTGTGCTGCTGATGGGTCATCCCTATAAATCATGGTGGTGTGGTTCGATGCTCGATATTGATCGAGCTCGTACATTGGTACCTGGTCAATCAGCGACGACAGTTCAAGTTGGTTCCGCTGTTTATGCCGCCATTGTTTGGATGATTAATCATCCGCAAGAAGGCTTATTGGTCCCTGATGAGTTGCCATGGGAAGCGGTCTTCTCAGTGGCTGAAAAATATTGGGCTCCGATTTGGTCAGGTCCGGTTGACTGGGATCCTATGAAATCTAGAAATGATCTCTTTCATCCTTGGATTGAGCGAAAGTATGATCATGAAGATCCCTGGCAATTCACTAATTTCTTGACGGAGAATTAAGCCTTTAATCCATCAAGTCGCGCTAACGCCTCATGTCGCTCGAGAGCATGGTCGACTATTCGCTCGGGATAACCGTTTGAATACCCATCTAAATAGAGCCATGGTTCGTGTATTTCTTCCGAAGAAAGATGACGCAACTCAGGGATATATCTCTTGATGTAATCTCCATCTGGATCAAATCTCTTACCTTGCTCAACGGGATTAAAAACTCGGTAGTAGGGCGAAGCGTCAGTGCCACATCCTGCAGTCCATTGCCAGCCATGAGCATTTGAGGCAACATCTGCATCAAAAAGTTGATCCATGAAATACCGAGCACCATGCTGCCACTCGATGTGCAGATCTTTAATTAAAAATGATGCAACCACCATGCGTAACCGGTTATGCATCCATCCTTCTTCATTGAGTTGACGCATTCCTGCATCTACAAATGGGTATCC
>CAYFKL010000099.1:0-2418 GCA_964343565.1 uncultured Actinomycetes bacterium | reverse complement strand
TAGAAAGGCGTGTATACCTTGTATTGAGAACCATCAGGTTTTCTTACCCGCCCTGGTGAAACCGCATAGGGAGATCCAACATATGAAATATCTAATTCATTCAGTTTCTCTGCTCGGCTAACAGCCAAAGGTGTGAATTCTTGCGAAGTGAAAATAGGTCCGTACTTTTTTGATAAGGCAGATAAAACCTCAACGGGCTCTCCACTCTTAATTACCAGCCGTCCATCCAAACTTTCATTGAGAGCATGCAACGAGGCGTTCAGATATGCGGCGCGACGAGAACTCGTTGGAAGGTCCTCACGAATAAAAAGTGCAACGACTTCTCCCTCAGCCAACGCTGATGTAAGCGCCGGGTTATCTCCGATTCTTAGATCCCGTCGGAACCACATAATCGCCATGAGACAACGCTAGCGTGGGGGTACTCTGTTCGCATGACTGACTTGATTGATACGACGGAGATGTACCTCCGCACCGTCTTCGAGTTAGAAGAAGAGGGAATTACTCCGATGAGAGCCCGGATTTCGGAGAGATTGGCACATTCTGGACCCACGGTCTCCGAGACAGTGGCACGCATGGAGCGAGATGGGCTGATAGAGATAAGTCCAGACCGGATACTCAACCTCACTCCAGAAGGTCGAAAGGCTGCGGAGAGTGTGATGCGAAAACATCGTTTGGCAGAGTGCCTATTGGTGGATGTCATCAAATTGCCATTGGCACTTGTTCATCAAGAAGCCTGTCGATGGGAACACGTCATTTCTGAAGAAGTTGAAGTTCGCATTTATGAAATGCTCAATCATCCCGAACTTTCACCTTTTGGTAATCCCATTCCAGGATTAGCAGATTTACTGAACCGAAATATCGGAGAAAAATTTAGAAATTCAGGTGAAGATGCGATTAGTAACCTTGCCACTATCTCTGCCACAAAAGTCCTGATTACACGTCTGGGCGAATCCATTCAAAGTGAAGTTGATATCTTTAATGAACTATTGGCAGCAAGAATTATTCCTGGCGCAATAATTGATTTACAGAAAACATCTGAAGGAATCTTGCTCAAAGCCGATTCAGAAGTTGGTTTAACAAACGATGAGGCGAGCCATATATTTGGCTCACCTCTCTCGTAGTATCAAATTAAATGGCGTGTAGTGGTGCCATTCGATCATTCCAACCATCTACTGTTTCGGGCTTGCGTGGACTTTTACCAACATAGCGGGCAGATGGACGAACTAAGCGGCCAGTTTTCTTCTGTTCCAATATGTGTGCAGCCCAACCTGCAGTTCTCGCACAGGTGAACATCGAAGTAAATAAGTGTGATGGCACTTGAGCAAAATCCAAGATGATTGCAGCCCAGAACTCAACGTTGGTCTCAAGAACTCTGTCGGGCTTGCGTTCGTGTAATTCTGCAAGTGCTGCTTTTTCCAAAGCAACTGCGACTTCGTAACGTGGTGCATTTAGTTCTTGTGCTGTACGACGAAGAGTGCGTGCTCGTGGATCTTCAGCACGGTATACCCGGTGACCAAAGCCCATTAAACGATCTCCGCGATCTAATAAATCTTTAACATACTTTCGCGCATCTCCCGTTTGCTCGACGCCTTCAATCATGTGAAGCACACGCGAAGGTGCACCACCATGAAGAGGTCCAGACATGGCCCCGATAGCGCCAGAGATGGAAGCTGCAACATCTGCACCAGTTGAAGCGATAACTCGAGCAGTAAATGTTGATGCATTCATTCCGTGTTCGGCAGCAGAGACAAAGTAAGCATCAATTGCTCGAACATGTGCAGGATCTGGTTCACCGCGCCAACGGATCATCATTCTTTCCACTACCGTCTCGGCTTGGTTGATGACGTGTTCTGGAACCATAGGTTGCCAAGTTCCTCGAGCCGATTGCGCAACATAAGAGAGTGCCATCACGCTGGTGCGAGCTAAATTGTTTCTAGCTTCATCATCAGAGATATCAAGCAAAGGTTTGAATCCCCATGATGGCGCCAACATTGCAACTGCAGATTGCACATCAACCCGGACATCACCAGAGTGCACTGGAAGTGGAAATGGTTCCGCGGGCGGCAGGCCTGGATTGAACTTATCTTCAACCAAGAGTCCCCACACATTGCCAAAGGTCACTCGACCCACAAGATCATCAATATCGACACCTCGATAACGAAGTGCGCTGCCCTCTTTGTCGGGTTCGGCAATTTCAGATTCAAAAGCAATAACGCCTTCTAGGCCGGGCACAAAATCTGACATAACGTCCTCGTCTCCTCAGCAGCTATTACTGCTACACGGAAAGTACCTGCTCCCATATTTCTCTCGCAAACGCAGTTGCGCTAGCGGATCATGACCTTCATCGCGTTAGATGGGTCACATGAGCGAAAAGTTACCTCCGATCTCTGACCTTCGAAGAGCCTATGGAGAGGCAGG
>CAYFKL010000098.1:2605-5247 GCA_964343565.1 uncultured Actinomycetes bacterium | reverse complement strand
AAAATCGAAACTAGCTCTACAACTTCAGAATCCGCATCTGCTAAAGAAGCAAGAGATCTTAAGGTCTGCGTACCGATTAATCCATCTTCAAAGGTACGTACAACCTGGTTTATAGGCGTGGCGAGTTGATCCACGCTATTCAATTTCTTCAGCTCTTCTTCGATTTCCAAAAGTTCTGAAGGCGCAATTGCAAGGGACTTTGCTTTGTTCACTAACTCTTCTAACTCGCCCAATCTAGTTTGCCAGTTCTTTGACTTACTTGAAAATTCCGCCAATTGATCTAAGGAAGATTTCACATCTTGATACGATTGAGCAAGTTGTTGCTTAATTTGGAATATTTCCTCTTTGCCAAATTCATCAAGACGATCACGCTGCGAACTTAATCGTCGGATCGAAGTTGAACTATTTTGTGCATGGATAGTAAGCAAACTTGAACCGATAGTTTGCAGTTGAGTCGCTGTTGCAGGAGATCCATTAATTACTGCTTTTGACTTACCATCTTTTGTGATTGATCGACCCAGAATGATTTCATCGTCTGCTTGAATATCCATTTCATCAGAGATTTGGACCGCAGCAGAAGTTGAATCAAAAGTCACGGCAACTGCAAGTCGATCATCATTCTGGCGGATGAGTTCCACATCACTCCTGGAACCTAATGCAAGTCCCAATGCTGTGAGCAGCATTGTCTTACCAGTTCCAGTTTCCCCTGTGATGACGTTAAAACCTGACTGAAATTCGATATTCGCTTCTTCTATCACTCCAAGTGATTTAATCTTGAGGTGACTTAACATTTATGATTCACGCCATCCATCAACCGGTAATTTGAATTTTGCGACGAGACGATCCGCAAATGGTGTGGAATGTAGTCGGGCTAACCTCAAGTTTTTGGAAGATTTGGTGAGAGTGATGGTGTCACCAATATTGAGTGGACTTTGACGCAGGCCATCAGCAATCACTGTTGCCGCACCAGCCGCTAAGGTGAGTTTTATCGTAGAAGACGGTGAAACAACTAATGAGCGAGCGAAGAGAGCATGTGCCGCTAACGGAACAATTTGAACAGCTTCCACATCTGGCCAGATCACTGGCCCGCCTGCGGAAAAAGCATAAGCTGTTGAACCGGTAGGTGTTGATGCAATCACTCCATCACAGAACCAGCGCGAAACAGGCCTCGAATCTATTGAAAGCAATATTTCAATCATTCTGCTACCTGACTTTTCGATAGCAAACTCGTTTATGGCGAAATCTTCGTGTCCATCGCTTAAACTTGCGTCGAGAACCATCCTCTCTTCAACTCGATATCGCTGGCCAAGAACGGCATCAACCAAGAAATCTAAATCTGCTCGCTCGGCTTCCGCCAAGAAACCTACATGCCCCAAGTTCACACCAAGAAGAGGTACTTGAGTGTTAAAAGATTTCTGCGATGCTCTCAGGATTGTTCCATCGCCCCCAAGAACCAAGAGCATTTCAATTTCATCTGAGAGCGTTTCTTCTTCAGTTAATTTGACTACTTTCACGCCTTTCGATTCAAATGTGCGTGTTAATTCCACTCCAATTTCTTGAGCATCCGGCCTAGAACTGTGCGTTAAAAGTGCGATTTGACGAGACATCACACGGGACCCTTTTCAATGGCTTGAGCAATCTTTGCCGGATCAATAGTTGGTGCGCCTCGCTTCAACCAAAGGAAATATTCAACATTTCCAGCCGGGCCAGGAAGAGGGCTAGCAACAATTCCTGCGGTTCCTAATCCAATTTTTTCTGCCGACTGGGCGACTTGCAATATGGCACTCATTCTTAACGCTGGATCTCTGACTACTCCCCCAGCTCCAAGTTTTTCTCTTCCAACTTCAAACTGAGGTTTGACCATCAATAGGAAATCGCATGACTGAGTTGCTACACCCACTAAGGCGGGTAGCACTAAATTCAGCGAGATAAACGAAAGATCAGCAACGACCACATCAACTTTTTCACCAATGATCTCAAGTTCCAAATGTCGAACATTGGTCCTATCAAAAATTTTGACACGAGGATCTTGTTGAAGCTCCCAAACCATTTGGCCGTAGCCGACATCAACTGCGACAACTTCTCTTGCCCCTCGTTTTAAGAGCACATCAGTGAAACCTCCGGTCGATGCTCCAGCATCAAGCGCTCTTTTCCCTTCGACACTAAGACCTAAACTTTCAAACTCGAGCAGTGCTCCAAGCAATTTGTAAGCACCGCGGGATGCGTATCTCTCTTCGCTTCCGCTCTTTATGGTGATAGATACACCTTCGTTTACTTGAGAAGAAGGTTTCGAATTTACTGAACCATTTACTAAAACTTCACCAGCTTCAATGGCGTGAATTGCGCTCTCCCGAGATTTGGCTAAACCTCGTCGCACGAGCTCCACATCTAACCGGAATTTTGCCGACATGAATTACAAAGAATCGATAGATGAGAGGGTTTCAGAAAGAACTTGATGAATACTTTCATACGTTTGCGGGTGTGAGCCTGTCGGCGCAGACCATAAATTTGCTAAATCCGCTCGAGCTTTATCCAAAGCTGCCATAGGTGTTTGCTGACTCTCCGGTTCGGTCATGAATTAACCTCTTTCTTCGCTGGAGCCTTCTTCGCTGGAGCCTTCTTCGCTGGAGCCTTCTTCGCTG
>CAYFKL010000098.1:0-2505 GCA_964343565.1 uncultured Actinomycetes bacterium | reverse complement strand
TCTTCGCTGGAGCCTTCTTCGCTGGAGCCTTCTTCGCTGGAGCCTTCTTCGCTGGAGCCTTCTTCGCTGGGGAAGCGACGCCATTTAATCGAGCTAATTCTCGCTCCAAATTTTCAATCCGATTAAGCGCATCTTTTAGGGATTTCGACTCTGCGATTCCCGCATTTTTCAATCCGCGCGCAACTTCTTCGCGAACTGTCTTGCGGACATCTGATGGAAGTAAAGCTTCGATTGAAGACGCTGAGTTGGAAACCGTGGTTCCAGCTTGCGAAATGATTTGCGAAATCCAATCCTTAGCGCCTTCGAATGCCATTCCTGCAATCGGAGTTAAAGTTGTTTCACTCAGTGCGTTCAGCATCTGTGCGTACCCGCGCAAATTCTGAGCCAAATTGGCTAAAGGGTCCTGGTTCGTTGCCACTCCCCAACGGTACCGGCTCAGGGGCTTTTCGTAATCTCGTACACCTCGATTTCGACTTTGCTAGCCAACGATGCCCCGGTACTCCAGAATCGTTTTTGAACGCTCCCAACAACTTCGACCAGGGTGCCGGGCTTTAGAGTGGCAGCACTTCGCCTTAACCGAGGCAGTCGTGAGACTAAATCCAATTGGTCGCTTCCCCCTTCAATTCGGGCTACCTGAAGTCGAAATTCCACCACCTCGCCTTGGGCCAATCCAACTACTCTCGGTTCCCCTGCAACGATGCCCCTAAGCCGGACGTCATTTATGTGGTCTTTCAGTTTGTTTCTCATCGCATCATTTCCTTCTCGCCAGAGCATTTGCCGCGTAGTCTGGATCAAGAATTCGACGGTATTAACCTGATTCGAAAAGATGTGGAGAAAATTAGAAGTGGCAACGGTTACCGACCTTGGAAACGACGTTTATCAAATTGATACCGAACAATCCGGCTATGTCGGGATCACTGCCGGTTACCTTATTCGCGGATCGAAGCCAACTCTGATTGAAACAGGGACTTCGTCTAGCGCTCAAGTTGTGATCGATTCACTTGCTACTTTAGGGATTGGAACATCAGATTTAGCGAATATCGTTGTTACCCATATACATCTGGATCATGCCGGAGGATCAGGACATCTGACCAAATATTTTCCAAAAGCAACTTTGATGGCACACCAACGTGGAGCCAAACACTTAGTAGATCCATCTAAATTGATGGCTTCAGCGAGAAGAGTTTTTGGTTCGGCAATCGACACATTAATGGGAGAGCTTTTACCTACAGATGCTGCTCGAGTCATCGCAATCGATGACGTAGCTGAGATTGATTTAGGCGATGGCCGAACTTTAAAAAGTTACTATGCACCTGGACATGCATCCCATCATGTTGGACTGCTCGACTCGCAAACAGGGGATCTTTATGTCGGAGATGCAGCCGGAGTGTATGTTCCTGAAACCGATACCGTTCGTCCCGCTACACCACCTCCGGACTTCAACCTCGAAATTGCACTAAATACAATTCAACTTTTTGAAGAACTGGAACCGAAGAGACTACTTTTTAGTCACTATGGTCCGAATATAGAAATAGAAAACACTTTGCAGCGCAGCCGTGAAGAATTACATCTATGGGTTGAATTGGTTCGCCAAGCTCGATCAGTAGAGATGGATCTGGATCATGCAGTTTCTATGATCGCTGAGAAAACGCGAGAAAGGTATCAAAAGCTTTTTGATAATCCAGAAGTCGTTAAGAGATTTGAAGCATTGAATTCAACCGCAGCAAATATTGTTGGAATCAACCGATGGCTCGACAAATCCGATGGATTTACATACTCCTTTGGAGATGCTGCTACCTAAAAACTTACATCTCCAATAATTGAATACGATTGAGTGCATCTGTAACACCATCTCTATCGGATTCAGCAGCCTTAGTGAACCAGTTCAGAGCATTCTTACGATCCCCCTTTTCTGCATAAGCGTCAGCAAGGGCATATCGAAGGCGCGGAGCCCATTCCGCTGCATCAATCTTCAACTCTTGACAGGTCAAAGTCGCTATCGCGGCATCGATTTCGCCCAAATCTCTTCTCGCCCCGGCAACCACAATTCTCAATTCAACTTGGTCTTCTACAGGTAGTGATTTCGCAGCATTGTGGCCAGCCAATTCGATAGCTTTTTGAGGACGACCCAACGCGCGTTCACAATCAACCATGATCGGTAATACTCCAAAATTCCCTGACATTCGAGTGGCGGCTCTAAGTTCTGCAAGAGCTTCAGCGTAATGTCCAGCTTGATAAGCAACTACACCGGCTGTTTCTCGAACTACCGCAATTCGACCGGCATTGTGCGCTGCAGCTTTTGCATGTTGCCATGCCCTTTCAACATCTTCATCCAAAGCCATACCGGCCGCTACTAAATGCCGAGCCACGTGATTCGCATTCTTTTCGGCAAGAGTTCCTAACTCCTTAATTGTTGCCTTATCAAGTTCTTCCCCAGTGATGAATTCGGGAATTTCTGGTTCAACCATCCGGGCGCGACGAGGGCGATCCAAAGGAGCTCGATCA
>CAYFKL010000097.1:0-5306 GCA_964343565.1 uncultured Actinomycetes bacterium | reverse complement strand
ACCCCTAACCCCCTGCTTGCAAAGCAGGTGCTCTACCAATTGAGCTAAGTCCCCTTGCCAACAACCTGGAGCAGTCTAGTGCTACTCCTCGGCAGCTGTGTTCCAAAGATCCTCTTCCGCCTGCCGATCTGTGAGCTTCTTCTTCACAAAGAAGGCACCCGCGACCAGCGCAATCAGGGCGAACAGTTTCTTTTTCACGTGGGCCTAGGAGGACTTGAACCTCCGACCTCTTCCTTATCAGGGAAGCGCTCTAACCAGGCTGAGCTATAGGCCCGTGAGTGCAGGAGGCTACACCGATTCGGGAGCGGACCCCAAACCCTGTGAGTCTGGCTCGATCTCGCCTTCATCAGCAACTTCAGGATTTCGAGTGACCGAAACAACTGATCCGCCCTCGCCAACATTGACCAGTCGGACACCCATGGTGTCACGACCCGTTTGTCGAACTTCATCGGCATTTGTGCGAATGACAATTCCACTTGAAGTGATTGCTAATACTTCATCTCCAGGATGAACCACTAACGCACCGACTAGAACTCCGCGGTTCTCTTCATCAATCTTGGCCGCCTTAACACCTAAGCCACCACGACCTTGAACTCGGTACTCCGCGATTGGAGTGCGCTTGGCAAATCCTCCATCGGTGGCGGTGAAGACATTTGCATCACCCTCTGCAACCACATCCATGGATAACAACGCATCGTCTTTTCGGAATTTCATTCCAATCACACCTGAGGTTGCTCGTCCCATTGGGCGTAATGCTTCATTAGTTGCAGTAAATCGAAGTGACATAGCTTTTCTAGAGACCAAAAGAATGTCATCAGTTTCGCTAACGAGCGCTGCGGAAACAACTTCATCATCTTCACGAAGATTAATCGCGATTAAGCCACCACTGCGATTTGAATCATATTCCGTTAGTGAAGTCTTCTTTACCAATCCACCACGAGTAGCGAGCACTAAATACGGTGCAACTTCGTAATTTTCAATCGAGAGTACTTGGGCGATTTCTTCGTCTGGCTGGAATGCCAACAAGTTTGCAACATGTTGGCCTCGCGCATCACGACCGGCATCAGGTAGTTCATATGCCTTGGCTCGGTAAACCCTGCCTTTGGTGGTGAAGAAGAGAATCCAATTATGAGTAGACGAAACGAAGAAGTGATCAACGATATCGTCTTGCTTCAAGGCAGCGCCTTTAACTCCTTTGCCACCTCGACGTTGCGCGCGATATAGATCTACTCTCGTTCGCTTGGCGTATCCACCTCGAGTGATCGTGATAACCACATCGTGCTCTGGAATTAAATCCTCGGCAGAGAAATCACCTTCCGCAGCAATAATTTGAGTACGTCTTTCGTCACCGAACTTGTCAGTTAAGTCCTTAAGTTCTTGACCTATGATCTCTCGCTGCTTGGATTCGCTAGCCAAAATCGCATTAAGTTCATTGATTTCAGCCATGATTCCGTCGTATTCATCAATGATCTTTTGACGTTCCAGGGCAGCCAAGCGTCGAAGTTGCATTTCCAAAATTGCGTTTGCTTGCACTTCATCAACTTCAAGTAGTTGCATCAAACCACTTCTGGCATCTTCAACTGTCGCGCTTCGGCGAATCAAAGCAATAACTTCATCTAAGGCATCAAGGGCTTTTAAGTAACCCCGTAATATGTGAGCTCGCTTCTCTTTCTCAGCCAAGCGGAATTTCGTTCGCCTAACGATAACTTCAACTTGATGAAGTACGTAATAGCGAACAAACTCATCTAGTCGCAATGTTCTTGGGACGTTGTCTACCAATGCCAACATGTTGGCACCGAAGTTATCTTGCAGTTGAGTGTGCTTATAAAGATTGTTTAGTACAACTTTAGCGATCGCATCCTTCTTTAAGACGATTACCAAACGTTGACCCAGACGTTCGTTTCCTTCATCGCGGACATCGGCGATTCCAGCGATTTTTCCGTCTTTAACTAGTTCAGCAATCTTCAAAGCTAAGTTATCTGGATTGACTTGATAAGGAAGTTCAGTAATAACTAAACAGGTCCTACCGTTGATCTCTTCGACTTCGACCACAGCTCGCATCGTGATCGATCCGCGTCCAGTGCGATACGCCTCTTCGATTCCACTGCGTCCAACAATGATTCCCCGCGTTGGAAAATCTGGTCCTTTAATCCGTTCTACAAGTGCTGCGAGTAACTCTTCCGGTGTGGCATCAGGATGTTCTAAGAACCATTGAATTCCAGATGAAACTTCACGCAAATTATGCGGCGGAATATTGGTTGCCATACCAACTGCAATGCCTGCACTACCGTTCACCAATAAATTGGGAAAACGGCTAGGTAAGACCAGCGGCTCTTGACTACGGCCGTCGTAATTCGGAGTGAAATCCACGGTATCTTCATCGATATCGCGCATCATTTCCATAGCGATATGTGCCAACCGCGCTTCGGTATAACGCATTGCTGCAGCTGGATCATTTCCTGGTGAACCAAAGTTCCCATTTCCATCAACAAGTGGGTAACGCAATGACCAAGGTTGTGCCAACCGCACCAAAGTGTCGTAAATAGCGCTATCTCCGTGAGGGTGATAATTGCCCATCACATCGCCAACCACGCGAGAAGATTTGTAATATCCACGATCAGGTCGGTAGCCCCCGTCGAACATTGCATAGAGCACTCGACGATGAACAGGTTTTAATCCATCACGCACATCTGGAAGAGCACGACCAACGATGACGCTCATGGCGTAATCGAGATACGACCGTTGCATTTCTACATTGATATCAACCAAATCGATCCGGTCGCGAGCGCCGGACCCATCATTGTTTTCGGTATGTATCTCGGTCATCTTTCCTCTTTGTTAGATATCTAGGAAACGAACGTCTTTAGCGTTCCGTTGAATAAATGCTCGTCTTTGTTCTACATCTTCACCCATGAGCACGGAGAAAAGATCGTCAGCTGCTGCGGCGTCATCCAAAGTGACTCTTATCAATACACGCCGATCCGGATCCATGGTGGTGTCCCACAATTCTTTGGCAGGCATTTCTCCTAAACCTTTGAATCGTTGAATTCCATCTTCTTTCGGTAAACGTTTTCCTGCCTCGGTTCCAATCTTGATAAATCCATCGCGTTCGCGATCACTGAAGGCATATTCAACGGCCTCTTTTCCACCCCATTTAATCTTGTACAAAGGTGGTTGTGCCAAATAAACATAACCGCCTTCGATGAGTGGGCGCATAAATCTGAAAAGCAGAGTCAAAAGCAAGGTGCGAATATGTTGTCCATCAACATCGGCATCGGCCATCAAAATAATCTTGTGGTAGCGCAGTTTTGCCACATCGAATTCATCGTGAATTCCAGTACCAAGTGCGGTAATTAATGCTTGAACTTCGTTATTTTGTAGGACTCGATCGATCCGTGCTTTTTCAACATTCAAAATTTTTCCACGGATAGGCAAGATTGCTTGAAACTTCGAATCTCGACCGCCTTTAGCTGATCCACCAGCGGAATCACCTTCCACGATGTACAACTCGCACTTCTCAGGTTCGGTCCATTGGCAATCAGCCAGTTTTCCTGGCATTCCCCGGCCTTCTAATAGTCCTTTGCGATTTCTAGCTAAATCTCTTGCTTTGCGCGCAGCGGTACGTGCTGCAGCAGCATCGATCGCTTTGCGAACTATGTCTTTTCCTTCGCCAGGATTTTTTTCAAACCATTCACCCAACCGGTCATAGACCACTTTCTGGGTGAAAGTTTTGGCTTCGGTATTTCCTAATTTTGTTTTGGTTTGACCTTCAAATTGTGGTTCGCCCAATTTGATTGAAACTATGGCAGTAAGACCTTCGCGTACGTCATCGCCGGTTAATCGATCTTCTTTCTTTCTGATTAATCCCCACTCTTCACCAAACTTATTAACTAACGAAGTTAAAGAGGCTCGAAATCCCTCTTCGTGCGTTCCACCTTCGATTGTGTTAATCGTATTTGCGAAGGTATAAACCGATTCCGAAAATCCAGCGTTCCACTGCATCGCCACTTCTAATGAGAGTTGTGCGTTTTCGTCTTCTGCTTCAAATGAAATAACGGTCTTATGTGTCACACCTTTGGTGCCATTGAGATGTTTGACGAAATCCACAATTCCACCGTCGTATTTGTAAACAACTTGAATTGGTTCACCATTTTCATCGACATGGCCATGTCGTTCATCTCTGAGTGAGATCGTCAAACCTTTATTTAAGAAAGCCATTTCACGAAATCTGGTTGATAAAGTTTCGAATGAATAATCAGTAGTTTCGAAAATCTCGTCAGAGGCCCAAAAAGTAACTACAGTTCCAGTTTCAGAAGTTGCTTCGAGGCGTTCCAAATCTTTTTCTGGAACACCATATTTATATGTTTGCGTCCAATGGTAGCCGTCGCGCTTGACATCAACTCTTAATTTTGTGCTGAGTGCATTAACAACAGAGACACCAACACCATGCAAGCCACCTGAAACGGAATATCCGCCACCGCCAAATTTTCCACCGGCGTGCAACACTGTGAGGACCACTTCTACTGCGGGTCTTTTTTCTACCGGATGAAGATCTACTGGAATGCCGCGGCCATTATCAGTAACGCTTACTGCACCATCTTTTTGAATCACCACATCGATTCGGTCACACCGCCCAGCTAATGCTTCATCAACCGAGTTATCAACTACTTCATAAACCAAATGGTGGAGACCGCGCTCACCGGTTGAGCCGATGTACATGCCTGGACGTTTGCGAACCGCATCCAAACCTTCCAGTACGGTAATGGCACTCGCGTCATAATTGTTCTCTTCGGACACCCGCTCTACCCCACTCCGTAAAAAACGCCCTGGTGGGCGTTTAAAGGCAAACCATCAAAATCTAAGTCTAATCTTAGTGGTATTTTCTGGTCAGCAGTGGCTTTTAAAGGCCTTGGAGTGGCGCTCTAGTGCTTTAATTCACTCCCGGTTAGGGGAGATGATTAACCGTAGGTATCTCTTGGGCCACGCCCCCGTACATGGCGTTCACCTTTTCGCCACGAGGGAGCAGCAGGAGCCAAGACCCGGATTTCTTTGACTAGACCGGTGGAGATTGGGTGTTCTTCAAGTTTGCGCAGCAGATCGTCGGCAAGCAATCGAGATTGGGTCGCCCACGCTGTGGAATCGGCCCTTAAAAGCAATTTACCTTGATCATTCAGGCTCTCTGCTTGCACGTGTTCAGCGAATTCGGCACCCACTATCTCAGCCCAACTGGCTAAAAAACGTGATTGTTGCAATCCACTATCCCAACCTTGGTCATGCGCCAACATGGATAAGGCATCACCTAAAAG
>CAYFKL010000096.1:0-5373 GCA_964343565.1 uncultured Actinomycetes bacterium | reverse complement strand
GCCTGCTGCAAAGAAGAGTGCGCCCGCAAAGAAGAGTGCGCCTGCCAAGAAAGCAGCACCCGCCAAGAAGAGTGCGCCTGCCAAGAAGGCAGCTCCGGTAAAGAAGGCAGCTCCTGTAAAGAAGGCAGCTCCGGTAAAGAAAGCAGCACCGGTAAAGAAAGCAGCACCGGTAAAAAAGGCAGCACCGGTAAAAAAGGCAGCACCGGTAAAGAATGCAGCACCGGTAAAGAATGCAGCACCGGTAAAGAATGCAGCACCTGTAAAGAGTGCAACACCAGTAAATCAGAAGTCCAAGAAGGAGAGCGCGACAGTTGTTGAAGTCGTGGAAACCGATGTAGAGATTGTTGTCGAGGATGAAGAAGACCTTGAAGATCTAAATTTGGAACAGTTGGAAGATTTAGAGAAATTGGTAGCTGAGGCTGATGAATTAGCTACAGCCGCTGCCGTTGATGATGAAGAAGAAGAAAAACCGGCAACCGGAGAAGATACCGAAGAATTTACCCTCTCCGCCTCTGACGAAGAAGATGCACCTGTTCAACAAGTGGTTTCAGCAGGTGCAACTGCAGATCCAGTTAAAGATTATTTGAAGCAGATTGGAAAGGTAGCCCTACTCAATGCTGAGCAAGAGGTGGAGCTGGCCAAAAGAATCGAAGCAGGATTATTTGCTGAAGAGTTAATCAACGGCACTGAAAAATACACCGACAAAGAACGACGAGAGCTTGAGTGGATTGCTCAAGACGGGCGCAACGCAAAAAATCACTTGCTGGAAGCAAACTTGCGCTTAGTAGTTTCATTGGCAAAGCGATACACCGGTCGTGGAATGCTATTTCTTGATCTAATTCAAGAAGGCAATCTTGGTTTGATTCGTGCGGTTGAAAAATTTGACTACACCAAGGGCTATAAATTCTCCACATATGCAACGTGGTGGATTCGTCAGGCAATCACTCGGGCTATGGCGGATCAGGCCCGCACCATTCGCATTCCTGTTCATATGGTTGAAGTCATCAACAAACTTGCTCGAGTTCAGCGACAGATGTTGCAAGATCTTGGCCGAGAACCAACTCCAGAAGAACTTGCTCGGGAATTAGACATGACTCCTGAGAAAGTTGTTGAAGTTCAAAAATATGGCCGAGAACCGATCTCGCTGCACACCCCACTGGGTGAAGAAGGCGATTCAGAGTTTGGTGATTTGATTGAGGACTCGGAAGCTGTTGTTCCTGCGGATGCTGTCAGTTTTACTCTGTTACAAGAGCAACTCCATTCAGTTCTCGATACCTTGAGCGAGCGCGAAGCAGGAGTCGTTCAAATGAGATTTGGTTTAACAGACGGACAACCAAAAACCTTGGATGAAATTGGCAAAGTTTATGGTGTTACGCGTGAACGCATCCGCCAAATTGAATCTAAGACGATGTCGAAGTTGCGCCATCCATCGCGTTCACAAGTCTTGCGTGATTATTTAGATTAAGAACCCGAGGATTCAACGAGACGAGAAGTTTCGTCGTGAATTTCGGCAGCCATGCTTGCTAATCCATTTCCATACTCTTTGGCATGGTGGGCACAGAAGAGTAACTCTCCACCTGAAGGCAGGATGGCCCGGACATAGGCTTGTGCACCACAGCGATCACAACGATCGGTTGCGTTCAATTGGGTCATGGCTCCTCCTTCTATACAAATCACGACGGTGGTTGGCCGTCGTGTTAGAGAACATCAAACCAGTGGTTTTCTATTCCCGCTCGCTATTTCATCATAAAGTGAGGTTCGCGCGTGTCGAACTTCACAGTTACCCAAGCACTTCACAGTAAATACACGGGGAAATCCACGAGGAGCCAGGTCTATCCCGGTACCCTTCCCACGTGCCACCAGCGAAAAAGAATGCTCCGGAAGGATACTCAGCCAAGCATCTGAGTGTCCTAGAAGGTTTGGACGCGGTTCGTAAGCGCCCTGGAATGTATATCGGTACAACTGATTCACGCGGCTTGATGCACTGTTTGTGGGAGATCATTGACAATGCTGTCGATGAGGCATTGGCTGGTTTCTGTTCGCAGATCACCGTCACCCTCGCTGGAGATGGTTCCGTTGAGGTAAGTGATAACGGTCGAGGAATACCGGTAGATGTGGAACCAAAAACCGGTCTGACTGGTGTTGAAGTAGTTATGACCAAACTGCATGCAGGTGGAAAATTTGGCGGCGGTTCATATCAGGCATCAGGTGGCCTACATGGTGTTGGCGCTAGCGTCGTTAATGCATTATCCGAGCGATTAGATGTTGAAGTTGATCGCGACGGCATCATCCATCATGTTTCATTCCGCAGAGGCACGACGGGAGTATTCGACGGAGATGGCCCTAAAGCTGCTTTCACTAAAAAGAGTGGACTTCGAGCCGGAGGAAAAGTTAATAAGAAGGTAACTGGTACCAGAATTCGATGGTGGGCAGATCGACAAATATTTCTAAAAGAAGCTCAGATAGATCTCGCTGAAGTACACGCCCGTGCGCAACAAACTACATTTCTGGTTCCAGGCTTAACTATCGAGGTACGAGATGCCCGCGGAAAGAGTGTGGTCTCCGAAAAATTTGTAGCTCAAGGCGGGATTTCTGAATTTTGCGAAGTGATTGCCCCAGACGCAGGGATATGTGATCCAATTCGACTGCATGGCTCGGGAAATTTCACTGAGAGTGTTCCAGTGCTTGACGAGGCTGGGCATATGGTTTCGACAGAGGTTGAACGACACGTAGAAGTTGATATCGCCTTGCGGTGGGGCAGCGAGTACGACTCAACCATTAGGTCTTTCGTGAATATCATTTCCACTCCCAAAGGCGGTACGCACGTTTCTGGATTTGAGAGATCCATTACAAAAGCTTTCAACGAATCGCTTAGATCATTGAAAATGCTTAAGAGTAATGAAGCCGATGTGATTAAAGACGATGTGCTTGAGGGTTTGACCGGAATCATCACAGTTCGATTGGCAGAACCTCAGTTTGAAGGGCAGACCAAAGAAACTTTAGGCACAGCTGCCGTTAGTCGGATCGTGGGAAATGTGGTTTCACAACAATTGAAGCATTTCTTCTCCTCCTCGAAACGAAACGATAAGGCGGCGGCCAGATTAATTCTGGAAAAAGTAGCAAATGCTTCTAGGACTCGTCTCGCTGCTAGGGCGCATAAGGAACTGCAAAGACGAAAGACTGCTCTTGAATCTTCAAGTCTTCCTACCAAGCTTTCGGATTGTCGTAGCGAGGATGTTTCAAAAACAGAACTATTCATCGTCGAGGGAGATAGCGCTCTTGGAACGGCGAAACAGGCTAGGAACTCAGAATTTCAAGCCATCTTGCCAATCCGGGGAAAAATTTTGAATGTTCAAAAGGCTTCATTAGGTGACATGCTAAAAAATACTGAATGCGCATCTATCATCCAAGTTATTGGAGCCGGGTCTGGAAGAACATTTGATATCGACCAGGTGCGATATGGACGAATAATTTTAATGTCAGATGCAGATGTGGACGGAGCTCACATCCGCTGTTTACTTCTCACGCTTATTCATAGATATATGAAGCCGCTATTAGATGAAGGTCGGGTATTTGCTGCCGTACCACCACTCCACCGTATTGAAGTGGTCGGAAGTAAAAAGGAGTACATCTATACCTACTCCGATACTGAGATGAAAAAGGTAGTTGCAGATTTAATCAAAAAAGGTAAGAAAATAAAGGAGCCGGTCCAACGCTACAAAGGTTTAGGAGAAATGGATTCCGATCAACTTCGGGAGACGACGATGGATGCCACCCATCGAACTCTTCGTCGCATCACGGCCAAAGATATCGCTGCCGCAGAGGGAGTTTTTGAACTGCTGATGGGAAATGAAGTTGGACCTCGAAAAGAATTTATCATTGAGAGCTCAGCTCAAATTGATCGAGAGAGGATCGACGCTTAAATCTTCCAGGTGATTCCATCAACTTGGGACTTGCCGCAGGACTCAATTCGTTCTTCAAGCACAAAATCAAAAATACCTTCATAAGTTTTTCCTTCGCCATTGGCGATGACATGCCATGAATTCGAACTTACTTGTTCAGAACGAAATGTAAATCGAGAAATATCAATACCTTTTCGATAGAGCTCGAACTCTAGTCGTTGCTCAGGTGCTGTAAGAAAAGAACTGCCGCGAAGTTCACCCCCTCGTGCCCACATTCGACCGTCGGGAAGAGTGAGGTGAACTGGAGCAAATCGATGTCCACCTAAATGCGTTGATTCCCAGGCGATTTCACCCTGATCGTTTAATTTATCAAGGAGAGTTCGTCCATTCTTTGCGCAACAGATATCTCGTTTGCCGTTTGTGCAGATGAAATGGATTGTGGAATCGATAGGAGTGCCGTATTTACCTTGGACTAGGTCTTCTAGGCTAAGTTGCAGTAAGTCGTGGATATCATCGAGGATTAATTCGAAAATCTTATTTGGATGATCCATCAAAGGCGCAATATAAAGCACTCTGGAATTTGAATTTAGGTGGTGTGGACGACGAAATGCCGATCTAATCAAAATACTTCGGGCATCGAAAGAAGTTAAATGTTGCCGAATTAATTCTGGTAAACGAGAACCATTCTGGGCTAGCGCATATTGACCCCAAGGACCTGGTTGCTCCAGAGCGAGCCAGGTTCGGGTAACTGGGGAAGTAGCGATGCTGCTTTCAGAGTTGTTGGAGCACTGGATCATGAAAAAGTGGAAATAGGTCCGGGCAATGCGGAGCCAGAAGCATCCCGTTTGCTCAACTCTTCGGGGATATCAATTGGTGATCCATTTGCAGAACATGCTCGAAGAGGTTGAAGGCTCACTGTTGCAACAACTAGTTCATCTTCGCCCTTTAAGAATTTGTGACATCGAACGCCACTTGTGGAGCGACCTTTGCCAGGGAATTCACTGGCCAGTGTTATTTTCAAGGACCCGCTAGTCCCCGGAAGCGCTCCAGTAGATGAAGCAATGGTGGCGACTACAAGATTTTGAGTTGGATCTTTTGCGCCAAAATAGATAACTCGATCGCCTTCTGAAAGCGAAATTCCAGACATTCCAGCTGCATTGCGACCTTGTGGTCGCACCAATGATGCAGAAAAGTGCAAGAGTTGAGCGCCAGAAGTTATGAAGTAGAACTCCTCTTTCCCATCAATGAGTGCGTGTGCACCCACTACTTCGTCACCCGGTTTCAGGGCGATTATTTCCCACATATCTTTATTGATAAGAACTTCCGGAGTAACTCGCTTGACCACTCCTTGGGCTGTTGCAAGAGCAATCCCAGGTCCTGATTCACTTATTGGAGCAAGTCCGATGACTTTTTCGTGTTTTTCCAACCGCACGATCTCGGAAGCAGGGGCTCCACCTGCCATATTTGTTGC
>CAYFKL010000095.1:0-5596 GCA_964343565.1 uncultured Actinomycetes bacterium | reverse complement strand
CAGTGAACTCAACTGGTGGCACGATCGCATCGTTCTCGATTTCACCAGCAGCACCTGCTGGCATGACATTTAGCACCACAACAGGTGCATTCAGTGGAACACCAACAACTGTTGCAGCAGCAACTGTTTATTACATAACAGGAAGCAATGCGACCGGTTCATTCACTCGTAAGTTCACTCTTACCGTGACACTTGGAACTCCGGTAATTGCGCTATCTGCTGCAAGTGAGACTCGAACCGTTAATACTGCAGCGACTGGATTCACCGTTACTTCTACTGGGGGAACGGTAACGAGTTACTCGATCTCTCCAGCTGCTCCTGCAGGAATGACGTTTAACACCACTACTGGTGCATTCAGTGGAACACCTACCAGTATTGCTGCAGCGACTGTGTACACCGTAACGGCAACAAATGCTTCAGGTACGGCAACGAAAACATTTACTTTTGCAGTTGTTGTTGCAGCACCAGCGTTTACCTTGTCGTCAACGAGTGAAACTCGAATGGTTAACACTCTCGCTACTGGATTCACCGTGAACTCAACTGGTGGAGCAATTACGTCATTCTCAATCTCTCCAGCTGCACCTGCAGGCATGACGTTCAACACCACAACAGGTGCATTTAGTGGAACACCGACCACAGCGCAGTTGGATACGGTTTACACAATTACCGGAACAAACGCGTCGGGAAGTTCTAGTAAGACCTTCACCTTCACAGTTCCAGTTGCGTTGCCTGCATTCACGCTCTCCTCTTCCAGTGAGACAGCAACTGCCACCATTGCAGCAACCGGCTTTACTGTTAATTCCACTGGTGGTCAGATCGCTTCATTCTCCATCTCCCCAGCAGCACCTGCTGGCATGACGTTCAACACCACAACTGGTGCTTTGAGTGGAACGCCAACAAGTGCAGCAGCAGCGACGACCTACACCATCACTGGCACCAACATCTCAGGTACTGCGAGCAAAACATTCGTCTTCACCGTTAAGGCTTATGTTGCTTATAACGTAGGAAGCACTGGTCCAACTGGTGGAATTATTTTCTACGCATCAGCAACCGGATTCCCATGTGGTCCAACGCTTAGCGATACTTGCAACTATCTAGAAGCCGCTCCAAGCAATTGGTTTGGGGCCGGTGCTGATACCAAGCGCGTCTGGTCAAGCATTACCACTGCATCTTCAGGTGCCTTCGGTCCGGCCAAGACTCTTGGATCCGGTTACAAGAACTCACTCGCGATCATTGCGTTTGACTCAACTGTAGGAATTGCAGCGCAAGCAGCTCGTGCTTACGCACCAACTGTTGGTGGTATTACTTATAACGATTGGTATCTACCAGCAATTGATGAATTGAATCTGATGTACACCAAGCGTTATGTCATTGGTGGTTTCATTCCAGATCGCTACTGGTCTTCATCAGATAACGGTCCGGTTTATGCATGGGCATCTGGTTTTGATGATGCTGGAGCGCTATCTCTTAGCGCTACTTACCAAGAGAAGAATGGTATGTACATTCGTCCAATTCGTGCGTTTGCTGGACCAGTTGCTTCACTTGCCGCACCTGCATTCACGCTCTCTGCAACGTCGGAGACAGTTGCTCAAAGCGTGGCTGCTGTTGGATTCACAGTGATTAATACCGGAGGTGATGTTGCTTCATATGCAATCTCGCCCGCTGCACCTGCTGGCATGACATTTGATACGACAACTGGAAAGTTCTACGGAACACCAACAAGTGCAGCCACAACCACATTCACCATCACAGCAACAAATACTGCTGGCAGTGCAACGCGAACATTTAGTTTCACTGTCACAGCACCAGCCACATGTGCGCAAGGTGGAATCTGTGTCGTTGGTGATATCGGACCTGGTGGAGGTCGTGTCTTCTATGTCAACGCTTCCGGTTTTGCTTGCGGAACCACATTGGCTGCAACGTGTAAGTATCTTGAAGCAGCACCAAACACATGGAATGGCGGAACTTCAGAACCGCTGCTGGTCTGGTCGAATAGCCGCACTGCAGTAGGAAGTAATGCCATGGGAAGTGCCATTGGTACTGGTGCGAAGAACACCTACTGGATCAACACCAACGACACCGCCAACATCGCAGCTAAGGCGGTCGCGGCATATCGTGGCGGTGGCAAGTCAGATTGGTATCTGCCATCAACTGATGAGATGAGTGCGCTCTACACCAACCGCACTAACCAGAACACGGTGGCTAACTTGTTCCAGCCGTACTGGACTTCCACCGAGACCACCGCTGATCTCGTTGTCACGGTGGACTTTGCCGCCAGCGGTTATGTCGGGATCACCGATAAGCGTTACAGCATGCCAACCAGAGCGATCCGAGCCTTCTAAAGACCCGGCTGGTTCTGCCCCCTCTCTCAGGAAACTCCCAGAGAGAGGGTTCATGCTCTACCTATGGCCGCTGAAAAACAACGGGTGCTCGTCGTTGATGACGAGGCCAATATCGCTGAACTCATCGCAACCTCGCTGCGTTTTGTTGGTTATGAAGTCAAGTGTGCATTCAATGGTCGCCAAGCCCTGATCGATGCCGAAGATTTTCGACCTCACGTCGTCATTCTCGATGTCATGATGCCCGGTATGGATGGCTTCGAAGTTTGCAAACAACTTCGCGCATCCGGACTTGAAATTGGAGTCTTATTTCTCACCGCTCGAGACACAACTGAAGATAAAGTCGCAGGTCTAACAGTTGGTGGAGATGACTATGTCACTAAGCCATTTAGCTTGGAAGAGTTAGTTGCTCGAGTGCGTGCATTGATGCGCCGAGTAGCAGATGAAAATTTTGAAGATGATTCAGAACTTATCTCGTTCGCTGATTTGAGATTAAATGAAGCAACACATGAAGTTCATCGCGCCGGAGAACTGATAGACCTCTCGCCAACCGAATTTACTTTGCTTCGATATTTGCTTATCAATGCCGGAAGAGTTGTATCTAAATCCCAAATTTTGGATCATGTCTGGCAATACGATTTCCGAGGAGATGCTGGCATTGTTGAAACGTACATCTCCTATTTGCGAAAGAAGATCGATATCTTCGATCCACCATTGATTCACACCGTGCGCGGCGTTGGCTACCGACTCAAGACACCGGCTTAACGAGATTCCGTGATCCACCCACGCCTTCCTCGTTCGTGGAGTCTGCGCTCGCGACTTGTTGCCATGTCAGTCGTGCTCACCGCAATTGCTCTTGTAATTACTGATCTTTCGGCAACATTTGCATTGCGAAGTTATCTCATCGGAAAAGTTGATGATCAATTAACTCAAGTTGCATCCGGGCCTGTCTTACGTTTGAACGATATGGGTCTTAACGATCAAATGAACGACGGCGACATGATGGGACGGGGTAGAAGAGTTCCAAGCGCCTTTTCGGTGACATTGCTCGACCCATCAGGTAATCCATTGAGAACAATAGGTGGAGGTATTAACGAAAAACCTCCATCGTTTGCTGGGATCACTGTGCAGGAAGCCCTCAAGCATGGAGCGAAGCCTTGGACGTGGCATGTTGAAGGCGCCAACGATCATCGAATCATTTCTCGACCCCTAACAAATAACCAAGGTGTCGTCGTCGTTTCACTATCACTCGCCGATGCCAACACAACTCTTATCAGAACAGCAACGCTTATCGGATTAGTTGGAATTCTTGCGCTATTACTGCTTCTGATTCTTGGTCGAATGGTGATTGCAGTTGGACTTCGTCCGCTAACCAAAGTTGAAGAGACCGCAGAAGCAATCGCTGCCGGCGATCTCTCAGCTCGTATCCCGGATGAATCAAGTCAGACAGAAGTTGGCAGAATTACTCGATCACTGAATCGAATGCTTGAAAGAATTGAAGAATCTTTCAAAGTCAAAGAGGAGAGTGAAACCAGGCTCCGTCGATTTGTAGCTGATGCGAGTCATGAATTGCGAACGCCTCTCACTGCAGTGCGAGGTTTTTCAGAATTGCATCGACAAGGTGCTATTGCTGGTGAAGTTGCAACCACCGATGCGATGCGACGAATCGAACGAGAGGCTGTTCGTATGAGCGCCCTCGTTGAAGACTTACTGTTACTGGCTAGGTTGGATCAGCAACGTCCGCTCGAACTAGAAACCGTTGACCTTCGAGCAATCGTTGATGAAGTTGTTGAAGCAGCCAGAGTCTCTACACCAAACCATCCGATCGCCTACATCCCACCTAATTCGGCCATCTTGGCTCAAGCAGATGCACTTCGACTCAATCAAGCTATTTCAAATCTATTGGTGAATGCTCGAACACACACTCCAGATGGAACACCAATCAATGTTTCATTAGTAGCAATTTCTGGTGAGGCAATTATTTCGGTAGCCGACCAAGGACCTGGTCTTACTGAAGAACAAGCCGCACGAATATTCGAGCGCTTTTATCGAGCGGATGCTTCGCGAACGCGAACCAACGGTGCTCCCGAAGGTAGTGGTCTTGGATTATCTATTGTTGATGCCGTGATGAAGGCACATGGTGGCAGTGCTGATGTTGTCAGTCGATTGGGAGAAGGAGCGACTTTTATTCTCCGACTCCCGTTACTGGTGGAAGAGTAGACCAAGGAAATTCGATCCACTTATCTGTTTTTTTCCATGCATACTCTGGCTTCACAACGGTTCTAGGCTTTTCATAAAGCACAGCGCAACGAACTTCTGATACGTGTCCTGCACAGAATGCTTTAACTAGGGCCAATGTTGCTCCGGTATCGGCAACATCATCAGCAACCAAAACTTTCGCTCCGGCGATATCAACTTGATTTGGAACTGGCGGAAGCACAACTGGCATCGGTAAACGCTCATTTACTCCGGTATAAAATTCCACACTCATTGTGAAAGTATTTTTTACCCCAAGCGCATAGCCAAGGGCTCCACCTATTAGCAATCCGCCTCTTGCAATAGAGAGAATGATGTCTGGTTCATATCCTGAATGATGAATTTCAGTTGCTAATTCGCGAATTGCCTCGCCAAATGTTTGATAGTCAAGGCGCTCGCGTTCACTCACTTGATTTCACTCCTATGAAAATTTAGATACGAACGACTCGGTGTTGGGCCGCGTTGACCTTGATATCGCGAACCATATTTTTCCGAGCCGTATGGATGTTCAGCTGGTGAAGAGAGTTTGATCAAACAGAGTTGACCAATTTTCATTCCAGGAAAAAGTTTTACCGGAAGATTTGCCACGTTTGATAGTTCCAAAGTGATGTGACCAGAGAAACCTGGATCAATAAAACCTGCGGTGGAGTGGGTTAATAATCCCAAGCGACCTAGTGAAGACTTTCCTTCGAGGCGACCGGCAATGTCATCAGGGAGAGTAATAACTTCGTACGTACTAGCAAGCACGAATTCACCAGGATGAAGAATGAAAGGCTCATCTCCTTCAGTTTCCACTGCCCGAGTTAGATCTGGTTGTTCCGATGACGGATCGATTACCGAATATTTGTGATTCTCAAAGACTCGAAAATAGCGATCAAGCCGAACATCCACGCTCGATGGCTGAATCATTGCCTCGTGAAAGGGCTCTACCCCCACCCGTCCAGCGGCAATTTCACTGCGGATGTCGCGGTCACTTAATAGCACTATGCGACCCTATCAGG
>CAYFKL010000094.1:0-5630 GCA_964343565.1 uncultured Actinomycetes bacterium | reverse complement strand
GTGAACTCGGTAGAGAATGGCAGGATTCTTGTCATCCCAAACTGGAATTGTGCGAATCGGTTGTGCTGCTAGCCAAGCATCATGTCCAGGAGGAAGTTTGTCATTCGAGGCATATCCCCAGATATATGCGGTTTTAATAGCCTTCGCTGAAATACTCCATTTCTCACCAACACCGCTAACGTTTTCAACAGAAATTTGTGGATCTACCGTCCGACCAAATAACCAACCTGGGGGAGCAACTCTTAACCTGACTGTGACTGAATAAGAAATATCAGAAGGTAGCGTTCTTGTTCTCCAACAAATCCCTTTCTCCGCTAATGCACATCCCTCTTGTTCGCCAGTACCGCCCCCGGTTACTCCATAACCTTCACTCTCTTGGGTTATTGAGCCCTGATATTTAGAGTCTTTCTCTTCAGAAACTGCGTAGACATTGAAATTGAGTATTCCTCTATTAAATGCTCCAAATGTACTTTTGCCACCTTTTCCATTTTCATCCGTACGTCCACTGATGAAGACGCCAACCATGTATTTATTGCCAGAGGTATGCGCAGCCTGAGCGATGTCGTAGACAACAGGCATATGTGCAGCGGGCAAGGTACGTGCTGGATCAGCTGCAAATCCGGGTGCGGGAACTTGGGGTTGAAGAACGTCGAGTGTTGACGTAGCGATATTTCCATCGGGAAGTTTTGCAGAAAAGTTCTCAATGCAATCTGTATCGCTTGCCGTCGTGCAAGGTCCCAAGTAAGTCGAATATTGGACCCACTTCATATCTGCACAATGAGGATCGTCAACCGAGGTGCACAATTTCTTAAACTCAGCATGAATAAATGGGTTGTAATTCATGGATGAAGGCGTATAAAACTGAACGGCTGATGTATTCGCTGGAATTTTGGTCCAAGGAAAAATTTGCTCATCTTCAGTATCTACTGCCTGAGCGCTTGCAGAAGTGAATAAAAAGAGAGTTCCGATAATGGCGGCAATCCATCTTTGACGCATAAAGGGAGAGTAGACCCGCTGCAATAACTTGTGAAGGAAATTAATAGATCAAAGCTTGCGCGTCGGGAGCAAGAATTTCCGCAGCAAAGCTCCCAGCACCTGCAACTCCGACGCCGGCAATTAAATCGCTTTGGCTTAGGGACCTACGAGCTAGGCATTGAGTGCATGCCGTAATCGAACCCGCAGCCAAAATGGCCTCGAGTAGTTCGTTAAATGGAGCGCTATGTTCAAGTTGAATGGTTTCGGCAAAGCCAGGCTGGGCCAGACGAATCGCATCTCCGGTTAACCAGAGCGAGACTTTCGCTCCAGAGGCGAGTGCCACCGAAGCGACATTGAGCGCTTGGGCTGCTTTCTCGGGCTCGAGAGTCGTGAGTTTCAGGATGAGCGGGCGCGAGGTCATGAATCAACTCTAGAACCTTTAGGCTAATGCTGTGGCATTTGAAATTCCGGCAGATCTTCACCCTGATCTTGCTCCCTTGGCTTGGTTGCTGGGAACTTGGAAGGGCAAAGGCCATGGCGAATACCCACCTAATGTCGATCGATTCGAATTTGCTCATGAGATCACCTTTGGTCACGACACCAGACCTTTTCTTACTTACTTTTCGCGTTCGTGGATTCTTGGCTCACATGGAGAAATCGTTAGACCGGCGGCATCGGAAACAGGTTTTTGGCGACCAAAACCAAACAATATTTTGGAAGTAGTCATTTCACATTCTTCAGCAATCACTGAAGGCTGGGTAGGTCGATATGAGGGTGCGAAAATTCAGTTAGCACATGATTTTGCCTATAGCGCTCCAACTGCCAAAGCAATTAGTGGCGGACATCGACTTTTAGGTTTGGTTGAAGGGGAGTTGTTCTATGCATATGACATGCAAACTCCGGATCATGAATTGCAACCTCACCTTTGGTCAGTATTACAACGCGCATGAGTAAATATGCGCCGTTAGCAGAAGTTATTCGAAATGATTTTGTCGAATCTGTTCACTACGGCTCCTTGGCGATAAGTAGAGAGAGTTGGCACACCTGGGGCAATGTTGATGAAGATATATTTCCTCGATCTGCAACAAAGCCTTTGCAAGCTGCAACGATGGTTTCACTCGGGTTGGAATTACCGGATCGATTACTAGCACTCGTTGCTGCTAGCCACTCTGGATCTGCATCCCATCAAGCGGGCGCTCTCGAGATCTTGGCAACTGTAGGACTGGGTGTAGAAGCGTTGCAGTGTCCGTTCGATCGACCCTACGGCGATAGCGAACGTCGCGCTTTTGGAGCAAATCCAAAGGCGCGGGAAGTTCACAATTGCAGCGGAAAACATGCAGGAATGATTGCAACGTCGAAAATCAACGGTTGGGATATCGCAACCTATCGCGATCCAGAACATCCGTTACAGCAGGCGATCAAATCCAATTACCAAGAACTAACGGGTGTCACTTCGCGATTTACCGCCGTAGATGGTTGTGGCGCACCCATTTTCTCTACTTCGGTTCGAGGTTTAGCAAAAGCATCAGCCGCGTTAGGGCTCGGAACAACTGAATCACTTGCCGAAGTATCTAGAGCAATGCGATCGCATCCAGAGATGGTCGCGGGTGAGGGTCGTTTTACTACAGAAGCAATGCGCGTAATTCCTGGTTTGATATTAAAGGAGGGGGCTGAAGGAGTAGAAATTGGTGTTCTTCCGGATGGGACATCTTTTGCTTTTAAAGTTATCGATGGATCTATGAGGGCCTTACCGGTAATTGTTGCTGCTGCGTTGGAATTTGTGGGAGTTACATCAGCACCTTTGCAGCAATTGGCCAAGAGCGAGGTGCTCGGTGGTGGAAACGTTGTTGGTGAGATTCGTTCAATACTGAATCAGAGTTAATTCTTAAGTGGGTTAACGGCATCCCAAGCAATGGTTAACTCTCCCAAGCCTATTGAACTTATTGGCCAATCTTGTCTAACGTCTGCCACGGATGCATTCCATCTCTGACGCGGTCCAAAAATTTTTAAACTTGAATTACTCTTCCAGGCTAACGATAAGTCCTCGAGAAAATTAAAAATTCTTTCTCCTTGAACATTTCGATGAATAAGGATTTTTGGCAAACGTTCTGCCAATTCCTTTGGATCTTCAAGGCCAATTAAGCGAGTGGCAAGCGTGAGCGAAATCGGCGCTGATTTACTTAATGTTATCCAGGTTGATCTTCTTCCAATCTCATCGCAAGTTCCATCAATAATGATTCCATCATTTTCAATCTTCTCTTGAAGTCTTTGCCACGCAGGAAGCACCTCATCGACGTGATATTGCCGCAACACATTAAAAGCGCGAATTAGGAATGGTCTTTTAGGTGTTGGTATTTCAAACCCACCGAGTTGAAAACTCAGACCAGGTTTAATTGCACTTTGGGCATTTGCTACCCGGGCAGGGTCAATCTCCAAACCTACAATTTCGATATGAGGATAGTGCTGATGAAGTCGGTCTGCCATCTCTACCGTTGTGATCGGTGATGCTCCATAACCAAGATCAACGACCATTCCATTCTCATGATTACGGAACAAAGTCTCGAAATTTTTGAGTATCCAACGATCACAACGCCGAAGACGATTCGGATTTGTCGTTCCTCGAGTTATCTCTCCTTCTAATTTCATTTAGTAATTCGATGTACCTTATGTTGTGCAGCCTGTGCAACAGGTCGAACTACAACTAAATCTAGATTGACATGATCTGGTTGACTTGCGGTCCAGGCAACTATTTTTCCGATGTCATCAGCTGTCAGTGGCTTTGCAACGCCTTCATAAACCTTTGCGGCTTTTGCACTGTCACCTGCAAAACGGTTGAGAGCAAATTCATCAGTCTTGACCATTCCGGGTGCGATTTCACTAACACGAATTGGAATTTCGTTTAATTCCAATCTTAAAGTGCCAGCAATAGCTGCAATTGCATGTTTGGCAGCAATATAACTTCCACCCATCTCATATGTAACCCGGCCTGCGGTTGAGCCCATCAAAATAATGTGAGCCGATGAACTATTTAAGAGAGATGTTTTGAAAGCTTTAATCGTGCGAATTGTTCCAAGCACATTAATTTCAAAAGTCTTTGACCAAGAATCGAGGTCAGCATCCATAACAGTGGTGGCATCGAAAGCTCCACCGGCATTTGCCACTAGAAGATCCAATTTAGGAAAGCGATGGCTTAACTCGAGAATGCTCTCTGGATCTGTCACATCAAGGTGGTGGGCAATTGCGCCGGCTGGAATCTGCTCGAATCTCCGGGCCGCACCATGAACCTCGAAGCCAGCCTCAAGCAGCGAGATGACGCTGGCGGCCCCAATCCCGCTGGATGCACCAGTCACTAAAGCAATCTTTTTCATAGCCTGATTCTGCCGAGAACTCGCGGTTTTTGTCGCTTTCGGTCATCCTTAGGGGGTGATTCGCATCGCTTCCCTGATGATCCACACCTCTCCGCTCGAGCAACCAGGTTCGGGAGATGCTGGGGGCATGAATGTTTATGTGGTGGAAAGTGCGCGGAGAATGGCTGAGGCTGGAGCCGAAGTCGACATCTTTACTCGAGCTACTTCATCTCAAGTGCCAAGCGTGGTGGATCTTTTTCCAGGTGTGAAAGTGCATCATCTAATTGCGGGACCTTTTCAAGGTTTGGCAAAAGAAGAGTTGCCAGGTCAATTTTGTGCTTTGAGTAATGCGTTGATGCGTGAAGAAGCAAACCATTCTCCAGGTCACTATGACCTCATACATTCACATTATTGGCTTTCAGGACAAGTCGGATGGGTGGCTGCAGAGCGCTGGAATGTTCCATTAGTGCACACCATGCACACTATGGCAAAAGTAAAAAATGCTGCGCTTGCTGAGGGCGATCGTCCAGAACCAAATGTTCGCGCAATTGGAGAGGAACAAGTTGTTTCAGCTGCGGATGCACTGATAGCTAATACGGAAGCAGAAGCGGCATCCTTGGTTGGACTCTATGATGCAAATCCTGACAAAGTGCACGTTGTTGCTCCAGGCGTTGATCTTGAAACTTTCACTCCTGGGAATAAAGAGATGTCGAGAATGCATATAGGCGTGCCGAAAGAAAAGATTTTGCTGACATTCGTTGGTCGAATTCAACCTCATAAAGGCCCTGACACTTTAATTAAAGCGGCTGCTGAAATGATAAAGATTTCGCCAGTCTTGAGAAACCGCCTCAAGATTGCTGTTTTAGGTGGAGCAAGTGGAAACACTTCTGAACCTGCCAGGTTGCGAGAACTTGCGGCTTGGTTAGGAATTTCTGACTTAGTGCATTTTGGTGAACCCTCGGATCGAAATGAATTGCCATATTGGTATCGATCGTCGGATTTAGTGGTAGTTCCAAGTCATAGCGAATCTTTCGGTTTAGTTGCGCTCGAAGCACAGGCCTGTGGAACACCAGTTGTAGCTACCGCTGTAGGTGGGCTGCGAACTGCTGTGAGTGATGGAATTTCAGGAGTATTAGTAGATGGCCACGATCCACGAGCATGGGCTTCGGTTTTAGTTCGATTGGTGAGCGAACCCGATCGACGCAAACATTTGGCAATCGGAGCGATTGAACATGCCCAGCGCTTTGGCTGGCGGGCAACAGCGGAGAATTTGTTGGAGATTTACGAAGATCTACTCAGAAAAAAAGA
>CAYFKL010000093.1:0-5675 GCA_964343565.1 uncultured Actinomycetes bacterium | reverse complement strand
CAGAGTCACCACTAGATCCATGTTGAGGCTACCTAAAACGTGAACTGTCATGCTTACTCCGACAACTCGGCCAATGATGGAAGTGGCGGTCGACAAGCGACGGCAGTTGCACCTGATAGAGAAAATCCACCTGAGTTAAATGGAATTACCAGTGCATCTCCTCGGGTTACTGCTAATTGATCACCTTGTCCGGTTTTTAAAACTCCTTCGTTTTCAAGTACTAGAACGACAGTGAAGGATGCACTTACTTCTCCGCTACCCGGCAGGAGATCTGCGCGAAAATATCCATCTGCGCTTGTCGCAAGAAGCGAACGCTGTTCACCTCCGGTTAAACCTGGAGAGGTGAGCAGCGAAGATTTATCGTTAACAGGGGTGTATCGAAGTGCATCTAGGACGGTATCAAAGCCAACACCGAGATGACCGTCCTTCTCGCCATCCACTGCAAAACCTTCCCATTCAAGGAGTGCGGAAAGATCGGTTGGTTCTTGGAGCTCTAAAACAAAAATTCCACTATCAATTGCGTGTGGTACACCTGCTGGAACAAGAACGGTATCGCCTGCATGCACTTCGAAGCGATCGAGTGAATCCAACAACCCTTTCGAATCGCGAGCACTTACCATTTCATTTACAGATTGTTTGCTCATCGTTTCTTTAAAGCCAAGGCCAACTCTGGCGCCTTCTGGTGCTTCCAAAATAATCCATGCTTCAGTTTTTCCGTGATTAAGAGCCAAATGTTTCTTAGCGAATGCTTTGTTTGGATGAAAGTGCACCGGTAGTCGTTGAGCTGGATCGAGCAGTTTCACCAAGATTTCACTACTTGATCCACTGTGAGCCACTAAGTCTGCGCCTAACCAACCTTGTGGATCGTTCTCTATGGCATCTCTTAATAACGTTCCGGTTGGCAACGTTGAAAGTCCAGAAGATTTTTCGCCAAATCGTGTAGTGCTAGAACCAATCCACTCTTCGGGTCGCATTGGGCCACCCGGACCATTTCGAAGTGCGCCAATTCGATCACCTCCGCGATAGAAATGATCAAATTGATTTGAAGGCAAGAAATAAGGAGCGGTGTTCGACACGGGTCAACCGTAGCCGGAGTAGAGTAAAAAGGTGAAGGTTTCCTCAAGAGATCGCGTTGTTGAAAAGATGATGACGGCCGAATTTGATCTCTTGATTATCGGGGGAGGGGTCACCGGAGCTGGTGCGGCTCTCGATGCTGCAACCAGAGGATTGAAGGTCGCATTAATCGAAGCGCAAGATTTTGCATCTGGAACTTCAAGTCGTTCAAGCAAGTTGATTCATGGTGGTTTGCGGTATCTGGAGCAGTACGACTTTGCACTCGTTAGGGAAGCCCTCCATGAACGAGAGCTAATGGTGAGTCGCATTTCCCCGCATTTAGTTAAAGCCGTTTCGTTTCTCTTTCCATTACATGAACGGATTAAGGAACGCGGATATATAGGTGCAGGTTTAGCGCTCTATGACGCGTTGCGCGGCCGTCAGAAAGTTTTACCCAATCATCGTCATCTAACTGTAAGAAAAATGCGGGAAATCGCACCTGGTTTGAGAAGCGATATTTTGGTTGGCGGATTTCTTTACTATGACGCGCAAGTAGATGACGCTCGTCATACTTACATGTTGGCTCGCACTGCTGAGCACCACGGGGCATTGATCGCCAACAGGGTTACCGCCACCGAATTGTTAATCGAAAAATCAAGAGTTGTTGGAGTTCAAGCTAGAGATCTAATTTCTGGAAAGTCTGGAGAAATTCGAGCCAATGTCGTTGTGCTAGCCGCTGGAGTTTGGAATAGCGAGCTACAAGATAAAGCTGGCATTCCTCACGGGTATGAGATTGCAATGAGTAAAGGTGTGCACATCACTATCCCCAAATCAAAAATAAATCTCTCAACTGGCGTAATCCTCAAGACGGAAGTGAGTGTTCTCTTCATTATTCCTTGGGACCAAGTGTGGATTGTTGGTACAACTGATACACCGTGGAATGGAAGTAAAGAAGAGCCGTTAGCCACCAGCGAAGATGTTAATTACATCCTGGCGCAGGCGAATAAAGTTCTAGTAAAACCATTAAAGCGAAGTGATGTTGTTTCCGTGTATGCCGGTATTCGTCCTTTAGTCGCGGCTGCCAAAGTTGGTGCGACCACAAAACTATCTAGAGAACATCTAGTCGATTCACCCATGCCGGGTTTGGTGAGCGTGGCTGGAGGTAAGTACACCACTTATCGAGTTATGGCAGCGGATGTGATTGATGCAGCATCTCAACATCTGCTTCATGTTGTTCCGGAATCTTGCACTTCGGGAATTGCACTTGTAGGTGCCGATGGATATCAGGCATTAATAAATCGTGCTCAGGATTTAGCCGATGAACATGGTGTGATGATCGAGGACATCATTCATCTACTCAACCGTTATGGAAACCTCATTTCAGAAGTCCTGGAACCACTGATTTTGGATGAGAGTTGGAAAGAGCGTTTATTAGATAGCCTGCCCTACTTAAGGGCTGAAATTCGATATGCCGTTTCGCACGAAAGAGCACTGACTATTGCCGATGTGTTGATGCGGCGTACCAGAATTGCCCTTGAGTCTGCTGATCGGGGTCGCGCTGCAGCACCAGTGGTTGCCGAGATCATGGCTCGAGTTTTGATGTGGGACGATGCTCGGCGCGAAGAAGAAATTGCAAGTTATCTAAGTGAGATTGATAGAGCCATCGCCGCAGAGACGGAGTTGGTGCAAACAGGTATTCAAGGGCCAAGTTCACGGTAATTCTCGACCCAATATGCTGTATCCATGGCGTATCAACCAGGACCTGCGGGAGCAGGGGGTTGGCGAGACTTGGTTGAAGTTCAGCCTGAGAAGCATTTAGGGGAGATTCCTCCAAACGGAAAAACGTTATTGGTTATGCATCATCTCTCTGATCTACATATTTGTGATGCGCAATCTCCGATTCGCCCCGAGTTCTTAGATCGATGGGCTGATCCCGATAGTCCGATTAGAGATCAAGTTGGAACCATTGGGACCTATCGCCCCCACTCGTTTCTCTCACCTGCACTCTTAGAATCAATGGTGCAATCACTCAATCGAATTACGCATGGCCCAGTAACCGGAAGCAAAGTCGATGCCGCAATTGTTACCGGTGACACAACTGACAATGCTCAAGTTAATGAAGTGAATTGGTACCTAAAAATTTTAGATGGTCAATTAGTCGTTCCAGATTCGGGAGATTTAAATCAGTATGAAGGCGTTATTGACGATAACGCTGGGCATTACGATCCAAAATATTGGCATCCTCACGGTACGCCGGCTGGGTGCGAAGATGATCAAGCCCGCTCACTTTATGGTTTTCCGGTCGTACCAAATGTGCTGAATCATGCACGCGCCCCATTTCAATCTGTCGGTTTAAATTTCCCTTGGTTTGCAGTGCATGGAAATCATGATGCACTTCTGCAAGGAACCGTCGCTCCTGATAATCAGACTCAATCAGAAATGGTTGGCGATAGAAGGTATGAATCGTTGCCTTCCGATATGTCGTTGGAACAAACTCTTGCACTTTTTGGAGAGGTCGGTCCTGCAGGTTATCCACCGGCAGGGGATGCTCGGTATGTTGCGGTCACCGCAGATCTTGAGCGGCGGGCGGTGGAGCGCGGTGAATACGCGCAATTGCATATGGATTCCACCGGATTACCAAAGGGCCACGGTTTCACGCAATCAAATGTTGATAACCAAACGATGTATTACTCAGCAGAAGTTGGTCACATCAAATTGATAGTCATTGATTCGGTGAATCCGCATGGTGGATGGCAAGGATCCATCGATCAGCAGCAATTTGAATGGATTGAATCTGAAATCAAGAATTCCGAAAAGCCTGTAGTTTTAGCTTCGCATCATCCATCATCGAAATTATTCAATGATTACTCACCAAATGAACGAAGAATTTGTCAAACAGAGTTTGAACGCATGTTATTGAAATATCCAAAGGTTTTGCTTTGGCTTGCAGGACATGAACATCGACACCATGTGAATTGGATTGGTCCTGAAAAAGGTCGTGTTGGTCTTTGGCAGATTGAAACGGCTTCTAATATTGATTGGCCACAACAGAGCCGCGTGGTTGAACTTTCACAACATGGTCCAAACCAATTTTCAGTTGCGCTCACGGTGGTCGATCATGCTGCAGGGCTCACTTATGGTGAGGCAAAGACTCAGCTGGAATTGGCTGCCCTTGGTCGGGTTGTATCGGCGAATGTCTGGCAGAAACGCTCCGAACTCGGTGCCCGCCACACCATCGCATGGAATGAAGGAAATATTGAGGATCGAAATGTGATCCTGACGATTCAACGAGGCGATTAGGCTGACCTCCATGCGCAGCTTCCGATCTAGATTGGTTCTCGTTGCGTGCTTAATGCTTAACCTGCTGCCCACACAGAGCGCGCTCGCTGCTAATGAGATGCCGCCTCTAACTGCTGGGTGGTTAGAAACCCTGAACTGGTATCGAAATAGTTCGGGTCTAACTTCAGTGGCCGAAGATAAGGCGTTGACTTCGGCAATTAATTTTCATCTTAAGTATCTGATCAATACTGATAAGGCTCTGCGAACTGGTGTCTTTGCTAGCCCACATACAGAGAATCCAGCAGCACCTTTATTTACTCGAGAAGGTGAGGCGGCGGGTAAAGCCAGCAACATCATTACTGAGGCGGTTTCTGACGAAACTCCGGCAGGGGCAATTGACGGTTGGATGACGGCACCATTTCATGCGATTGGTATTTTGCGAGAAAATTTAAAGACAACTGCACTTGCTCAGGATGTGGATCAATCCAAGAAAACATTTTGGGGTTTAAATGTCATCTCAGGTTTATCAAATGTGCCGAGAAGCAAAGTCATTCTCTTTCCTGGCGACGGTGCAACAACTCGAGTGTCGGCTTTCGAAAGTGAATCGCCCGATCCGAGAGAAGGTTGTCCGGGGGATTATCGACTCTACAAAGGATTGCCAATATTTGCATCCTTGCTAAGCGACCCGAGCAAACAGGTGGTTGCAAAAGTTCTAGCTCCAAATGGTCGAGAACTGTTGGTCGATGATTATTGCGTGATGACTAAGTGGACGTACAAGTCAACTGATGAAGTGATGGGACCCGGTGGCGCCAATACGTTAGATCGTGAAAATATGGTCATCATTATTCCCAGACAGCCTTTAGTTAAAGGTAAGTACACCATCACTATTTCGGATACGAATAAATCTGATTTAACTTGGAGTTTCACGAGCATTCCCGCACCGTCTGGTGAATTATTTACCGGAATTCCAGATCAGAAGATTCCAGTGCGACGAATGCTGACTTGGAACTTCACCGGAAGAACAATTGAATCTAGCCTCACTAATATTCGAATTCGACTATGGGAATGTCCGAATAATCGATGTTCAACGAATAAATTGCTGACTGAAAAACTTCTGAAACCTGATGAAACTAAATTTGATGTTTCGCCATTACCTGATGCTTTTTATTATTTGTGTATCCAAGGAGTTAACTCTTCTGGAAATTCAAACTGTGACTATTCAATAATAAAAGTTCAGAATAAGTGTGACGCCACAGTCTGTTTTGTAGGTACTACATGGTCCGGTCCAGATTCTCGATGTTGGCAAATTGCAAGTACGGCACTGCTAGAAGAGAAACGTGGGA
>CAYFKL010000092.1:0-5725 GCA_964343565.1 uncultured Actinomycetes bacterium | reverse complement strand
CGATCATGGAAGCAACGGAACCACCTGAGCTAAAGAGCACATGAAAATTTACTTTGAATGCTAAATTTAAGACCAAGTAAACAGCTACCGTTTCCCCCATTGCTCTTCCAAGACCAAGCATGGCTCCTCCTGCAACACCAGAAGAACCAAACGGCAATACAACCGCTCGAATCATGCTCCACCTGGTAGCACCTAGCGCGTATGCGGCTTGAATTCGATCGAGCGGAACTTGTGAAAAAACTTCTCGCGAAATTGCGGTAATAATCGGGATGATCATGACAGCTAACACGAGACCTGCAATAAAAGGTGATCTTTCAAATACGGGGACTGGCAAATCAAAGATTGGAATCCAGCCCAAATACTTGTGAATTAATTTCGCCCAATAGACCGCATGTGGCATCAGCACAAAGAATCCCCAGATGCCGTAAACAACTGATGGGATCGCTGCCATCAAATCAACGACCAGAGTCATCGGCTTTCTAACAAAGTTCGGTGCGTAATAAGTTAAATAAAGTGCGGCACCCACAGAAATAGGAAGCGCAATCACGAGTGCGATCAATGAGGTAACAATTGTTCCAACCAGCATTGAACCAATGCCGAGTACCGCAGGTATGCCATTGTCAGGATCACCAGGGTCCCAAGAAAAATTCGTTATGAATCCCAGCCCAAATTTTTGAAAGACTTCGAACCCTCTAAACGCCAGAAATCCCGCTATCAATCCCAAAATGAGTAGCGAGATCAAGCCGCCACCCGTCACTATCCATCTAAAAATTCGATCCGAAAGTCGGGGTTTGACAATGATCTCCCTGGCTTGCGGTGCATTCACGTTGCTATCCAACTAGGCAATGCCATCCAGACCCACTCTAGAAAGTGGATTCCAGGTGAACGGAGATTGAAATCTCGTCCAACCGCTAGGCTCACACGGTGCGAGTAAAGGTTCGACCCTCCCGAGAACTGGTAGCCCTGATGGTGGTCGCCGCCTCCCAGCGCTCGGCCCTCACGAGCGTTCCGCCCCAAATCAACGCCATCAGATCTGACCTGAACCTATCGATTTCGCAATTTGCGATTTTGACGGCAATTCCACTCATTAGTTTCGGGGTTGCTGCGCCCATTGGAATCTCGGCCGTTGCCAGACGCAAACCAGTTGAGAGCACCATTCTCTTCTCGATCATCACTTTGGTGATTGCGCTGCTACTTCGAGCCAGTTTTAATTCAAGCACTTTATTCCTTGGAACAATTTTGACCAGCGTTGCGATTGCCGCTCTCAATGTTCTCGTTCCATTCGTGATCAAACGGGATTTTCCGAATCAACTCACAACCATCATGCCCTTTTACACTGTGGTCCTCGCAGTTTTCGCAACATTAGGAGCATTGCTTTCAGTCCCCTTGTCAAATGCGACAACACATAATTGGCGGGGAGGATTGCTCATTTGGGTCATTATCCCGATCTGTGCATTTGCACTTTGGCTACCGATTGCTCGCAAACATTCAAATACCAACACAGGAACCTCGAGTACACGCACGCCATGGAAACCTGTTTTAAAAGATCCGCTCTCCTGGTTCGTCATGCTCTTTATGGGTATTCAGTCCACAACTTTTTACTGCACAGTCGCGTGGCTGCCAAAAATATTTATCGATTGGGGTGAAAGTTCAGCAACAGCAGGAAGTCTGCTCGCTCTTACAACTGCAATTTCAATTCCATGTTCGCTCTTTATTCCAATGTGGCTTGGTCGAGGAGTGGATCAACGTAAAGCCATGATCGTGGTAACTTTCGCGGCATTCATCGGGTTTCTCGGTCTCGCTTTCGCTCATTCAACCTTTACTTGGCTCTGGCTCTTAATGCTCGGCATAGGGCAATCCTCATTCCCTACCGCACTTGTCATTATTTCTCTACGCGCTCGGAGCAACTCTGAAGCCGCTCCACTCTCTGCTATGTCCCAAGGTCTTGGATATTTGATCGCAGCAAGTGGACCAATCATCATCGGTCAATTGCATCTAATACACGGAACGTGGACTCTGCCCTTTATTTTTCTGGCTTCACTTTGCGTGATTCAATTTTTTGTAGGCTGGAAGGCAGCGCAACCGCGTAAGGAAGAAGTATGAGCGAATCCATCGAACAAGTAGACAAGGTTTCTGGACGTATCGTCTGGATTGATTGCGAGATGACTGGCCTCGATATAAAGAGTGATGCGCTCGTGGAGATAGCAGCCATCGTGACAGATGCAGATCTCAAGCCACTCGATGGCGGATGTTCCTTTGTCATCAAACCGCCAGCAACAGCTTTAGCCGATATGGGCGACTTTGTAAGAAAAATGCACACCGATTCCGGGCTAATTAACGAATTTGAATCCGGTATGACACTGCAAGATACCCAAGAACAATTGATGACCTATCTCAGAACCCATATTCCCGAACCTCGAAAAGCACCCCTGGCAGGAAACTCCATCAATATGGATCGACAGTTCATTGCGCGCGACCTCCCAGCAGTTGATGCTTACCTGCACTATCGGATCATCGACGTCTCCTCCATCAAAGAATTAGCTCGTCGCTGGTTTCCCCGCGCATACTTTGCCGCCCCCAAGAAGTCAGGTAATCACCGTGCGCTTGGCGATATCCAAGACTCCATCCACGAACTGGCCTACTACCGGGCAGCGATCATGAGCCCCGCCGCCAACTCCCTAGAGGAGTTCAAGGCCATCGCCGAACGCTTAGGTCACACGCCGACCTAACCCCGTCCAACCCCGCTACCCCCTAGAATTTTGCTGCCCAGGAGGATTCCGGCCGAATGGGACATGGTGGGCGTAGCTCAGCTGGTAGAGCGCCGCGTTGTGGTCGCGGATGTCGCGGGTTCGAGTCCCGTCGCTCACCCCACCTTCAAGGGAGAGGCGACCATGCTCAAGCCGAGTGAATTCACCGACATCCTTTACGAGATCAGTGATGGAACATGCACAATCACTATCAATCGCCCCGATAGATATAACGCGTTTCGCGGTCGAACTGTTGATGAACTCATCGCCGCGTTCACCCATGCCTGGGTAGATAACTCGGTCGGCGCAGTAATTATTACTGGTGCGGGTGAAAAGGCTTTCTGCACTGGTGGAGATCAAAAAGAACGAGCAGCGCTTGGAAATTACGGTCCAACAGAGAGTGGAATGTTTGAGGTTGAACGACTACACAAGACGATTCGAGCTATTCCAAAACCGGTGATCGCTGCCGTTAACGGATTCGCCATCGGGGGCGGTCATGTACTTCACGTTCTCTGCGACCTCTCTCTTGCCTCTACAAATGCTCGTTTTGGCCAAAGTGGTCCTCGAGTTGGTTCCTTTGATGCCGGATTCGGTTCGGCATATTTAGCAAGAGTTGTTGGCGAAAAAAGAGCGAGAGAAATTTGGTTTCTCTGCGATCAGTATGACGCTGAGACTGCGGAACGTTGGGGTTTAGTAAATCGAGTCGTAGCACCAGAGGAGTTAATGCCGCTTGCCCGAGAGTGGGCAAAGAAGATAGGCAACCTTTCTCCTACAGCTTTGAAAACTTTGAAGCACTCTTTCAATGCGGATACGGATCACATTGGCGGAATTCAAGCGCTCGCGTTCGATGTCCTTGATCTTTTTGTGCAAACCGATGAGGCAAAAGAAGGTGGCGCTGCGTTCGTTGAAAAGCGCACACCGGATTTCAAGCAATTTCGCTAAGGGGTAACCATGGGTTCTCAAACTGAAAACGATTCCTACGACGCGGTTATCGTCGGAAGTGGCATCAACTCATTAGTGGCAGGTGCGATTCTTAGCAAAGAGGGCTGGAAAGTCTTGCTATGCGAGCGAAATGATCGACCTGGTGGCGCCATTAGAACTGAAGCCGCCACGCTTCCTGGTTACGTGCACGAATTGCTTTCATCATGGCACCCACTCTTTGTCGGTGGTCCAGCATATGCAGAATTAAAACCATTGCTTGAGGCTCGTGGTGTGGAATACAAGAACACCGCAATGCCAACAGGCGTTGCGTGTAAAGCAGGAACTGCTGTGCTTTCAACCGACATGGCAGCAAATTCTGCTGAGTTCGAAAAATTTGGTGATCGATCGGCTTGGGAATCTATGTTCAGCGACTTCACCAGTCGAATCGATTTAGCTTTTGGTTTACTCGGTGCTGATTTATGGCAGAGAAAATCATTGAAACTTGCATGGCAAGCAAAGAAGAGATTCGGTTGGAGAGGATTGATCGGCACAGCACCGGAATTACTCGAACCTGCAGCTCCATGGGCCGATCGAACCTTCTCTTCTGAGGTTTCAAAATCGTTATTAGTCCCATGGGCACTGCATAACGGTTTAGGCCCAGACGATGCATCAAGTGCCTTTATTACAAAGGTTATTTCTGCAGCAATCGTCTTCGGTGGAATGCCTGTTCCTGTCGGAGGTGGCATTACGTTGGTAAATGCACTCCACGGAATTATTAAAGATGGCGGCGGTGAGATCGAAACAAACTTCGATGTCACTCGCATAATCACAGAAAATAATCGTGCTGTTGGAGTGGTTAGTGCTGATGGTCGACAGATCCGTGCCCGAAAAGCCGTGCTAGCCAGCGTCACCCCGCAGGCGCTCTACCAAAATCTTTTAAGTGGTACCGATGTGCCTGAGAACACCGCAAAATCCGCTGCCAACTTTCGATATGGTCGAGCTGGATTTCAGATTCATCTAGCACTTTCGGGTAAACCGGAATGGAAGCGTGATCCTCGCCTTAGCGAAGTAGCGTTGGTTCATGTGTTAGACGGTATGGATTCCTTGAGCGAATCCGTCAATGCAAGTGCAAGAGGCTGGATTCCACGACGTCCAACTATTGTTGTTGGACAACCGTGCACCATCGATCCTTCTCGTGCACCTGAAGGTGGATCAATACTCTGGATCCAACTACAAGAAAATCCTTCAAAAATTAAAGGCGACTTGGCTGGGACCATATCCTCCCCAGATGGATCTTGGACACCTGAAGCACGAGATGCGTATGCAGAGAGAGTGCTATCAATTATTGAAGAAGAGATTCCAAACCTTCGTTCGCTGATAAAGGCGCAAATCAATATCTCCCCTGCAGATCTTGAGAATTTGAATGTGAACTTAGTTGGTGGCGATCCGTATGCTGGAGATTGTCGAGTGGATCAATACGCCGCGTGGCGTCCGCTGGGTATCGCCACCGGTCATCGCACTCCAGTTGAAAATCTCTGGCATATCGGTGCATCAACGCATCCAGGGCCTGGTCTAGGTGGCGGCTCTGGCTACTTAGTAGCTCATCGACTCCTCGGCAGATAAATTCAGAAATTACTGCAACTTATTTACCGAAGCTGCGTAGATGCTTTCAATCGACTCATTCAGGGCTTGATCAAACTCGACATCGCTCTGCTGTGCAGATAACCCCTCAGCAAGCGCTCGCGAAAATGAAGCAATCAGTTTCGGATTCTTTACCAAAATCGAATTTGACTCTGCCCGCGAATATCCGCCTGAAAGCGCAACCACTCTTAAAACATTTGGATGTTCAGCAAGTTCTGTATAGAAACCAGGAATAGTTGGAAGCGAGAGCTTAAACATTACTTTCTCACTCCCCAGTGATTCCAAGCCTTTTAATAGTGCACCTTTCAACAATTCTTCACTCTTGCTCTTATCGGCGCTCTTGATATCAACTTCTGGCTCGAGAATTGGCATGAAGCCCGCATCCAATATTTCCTGTCCGATGTGAAATTGTTGAT
>CAYFKL010000091.1:0-5736 GCA_964343565.1 uncultured Actinomycetes bacterium | reverse complement strand
TCGTGAACATATTGCGCTAAACCAGGTTCAACTTTTTCGTAATATTCAGAAAATCTAGAATCGCTGATGTACATATCTGCCAAGCCACTTTGAATCGCTGGCGTACATTCATACCACCACCGAGAGATGTGATCTCGATGTTGAATTACCAAGTTCATTGCCGAAGGCGAATCAGTTGAAATCCCCGTTCGCTTTAACTCAGCAAACTCATTTGTGATGTTAAGTAATTCTTGCTTAGCCTGGTCGATGTCATTTTGTGAATACTTTTTAAGGCGTCGTTGAGATTCCGCAAATTCTCTGGTTTCTCCCCAGCGCTCCCGCACTTCGCTGTCGAAAGGATCGGAGATGTTGTTCACAGAAGAAGATTACACGCCAGCATGTTTGATATTGATGGGATGAATTTGAGTAGATTAGAGGTATGTCGATTGGGATCGTGCTGGCGGGAGTCACCGTCATAGCAACGGCATTTGGTGGGTTGTTAGCCCTCAGGTCTAAAGATCGATTGCACTTGGTGCTGGGACTCTCAGCTGGCTTACTTCTGGGGTTGGTCGGATTTGATCTATTGCCTGAAGTATTTTCTCTCTCATCCGATTCGCTTGGCGGAGCACCTGTTGCCTCCGTTGCCCTTATCGGTGGTTTTTTATTACTGCATTTTTTAGAGCAATTATCCGGAAGTCACGAACCAGCTGAGACTGACTACGCCCATGATCATGAACATCATTCTCATATCACCGGAATAATTGGTTCCTTTGCAATGGGTGGCCATATCTTCCTGGATGGCGTTGCGCTTGCTTTAGCTTTTCGAGTGAGCAATTCCCTCGGCTACGCAGTCTTCTTAGCATTGATAGTTCATGCCTTTAGTGATGGACTCAATACGGTTGCGCTGCTTATCAAAGGTGGTCACTGGAATAAGAAAGTAGTTTATTTACTCATTCTGGATGCGGTAGCCAGAATTGGTGGCGCAACATTTGGATCAAAGATCACCATCAGCGATTCAGTCCTCACGATTTACCTCGCGATTTTTTCGGGTTTTGTCATATATCTAGCAACAGCACATATTTTGCCCGAGGCGCATTCCAAGCATCCCTCGAAATTCACTCTAGCCACAACGCTAATTGGAGTGGGAATCATGTGGGCGGTTGTTGCCTCGTTGGGCAGTATCTAGCGGTTTGCTAACCCATTCATAATTTCTAAAATACATAATGCTGTAAGGCGAACTGTTCTTTGATCTGCTGAATCGATAGTTGCATCAACTTCTGTGAAATCTGCTGCAACTACTCTGTCATCTAGCCCGATAGTAAATGCTGCTCTTCTAATTTCATCAGCGCTCAACCCGCCGGGAGCAGCGGCCGGGCATCCGGGAACCACACTTCGATCGCACACATCCATATCAAAATCCACATAGATGGAGTCCACACCAGTTCCAGCAACGTCTAATGCTTTTTTGACTGCCTCTTCAATCGAAATTTGTCGGAGTTGGTTTCGTGAAATAACAGTGATTCCAAATTCATTGACTCGTTTTGCATAAGCTTGAGAATTTGCGAAGTCAGAGATTCCGATTTGCACAATATTGGTGCCTCGAATTCCAGCTTCAACCAATCTCCTAATGGGAGAACCATTTGAATCACCATCTCGAACGTCATGGTGTGCATCAAAAGTGATCACGCCAACTTTTTCTGGACCTCCAACTGCCGAAGCGACTCCAAGTGCACCAGCGAATGTGCAGGAATTATCACCGCCAAGTGCAAGGACAAGTCGTGAATGCTCTACAAGTGATGCAACTCGTTTGATGACCGAAAGTTCATCAACATCAGGGTTGGGCACATCACCAAAGTCGAGTGCGCTAAGTAAGTCTTTCAAATCTGATTGATGGGTTGTGCTCCAAGTGGAGTATCGATGGAGCGCTTCCCGAATAGCACGGGGAGATTGATCTGCATGATTAGGAGTAATTGCTCGTGAAGTCGTGGGAATGCCAAGTAGCGCCACATCGCACACCGAGATTTCGCTACTCGGCGTGAAGAGCGTGCTGGCTCGAGGCCAGAGTGGATCTTCGGGCATTTCTCACCTGCTTTGGGTACGCTGGGATAAGCCCAGTCTATGGCGCTATCTCAACGGAGAGAATGTATGCAGATCCAGGTCGGTATTCCAGCCCTCACATCGCATGAGGTGCTCGCCATCGCTCGGCATCAAGCCGGCATCCAAATCTCTGCTGAAGCACTCTCTGCCATGGAAAAATCCCGAGCACGGATTGATGAATTAGCCGCAAGCCCGATTCCTGCCTATGGAATATCAACTGGTTTCGGTGCTCTGGCAACCAAACATATCTCTCCAGAACTTCGTTCCCAATTGCAAAAATCGCTCATTCGATCACACGCAGCTGGTTCTGGTGAAGCAGTTGAAGTTGAAGTAGTGCGCGCCATGATGGCATTGCGACTTTCCACCATGTGCACCGGGCGGACGGGAGTTCGCCCCGAGGTCGCACAACGATATGCCGATCTCTTAAACGCTGGCATCTCTCCGTTGGTAAGGGAGTATGGCTCGTTAGGTTGCTCTGGAGATCTTGCTCCGTTATCAACATGTGCACTTGCGCTCATGGGTGAAGGAGAAGTTCGAGATCGAAACGGTCACATTGTTTCTGCCGACGTTGCATTAAAGGCAGCTGGAATACCGTTAACAGAATTAGTTGCAAAAGAAGGTCTTGCTTTAATCAACGGCACTGATGGAATGCTGGGAATGCTATTGATGGCGATTGATGACATTTCGATGTTGGTTAAGTGCGCTGACATCACTGCAGCTATGAGTATTGAAGGTCTGCTCGGAACCGATCGCGTTTTTGCTGAGGATCTGCATGCGCTACGCCCCCATCCAGGACAGATTGCGTCGGCTGCAAATTTAAGGAAATTGTTAAGCGATTCGCCTCTTATTAAGTCGCATGCAGGCGATGACGATACGCGAGTTCAAGACGCGTACTCGTTGAGATGTGCACCGCAAGTTGCCGGCGCAGTCCGCGATACCTTGTCACACGCGAAGAGTGTGGCTGACCGAGAATTATCAAGCGCGATCGATAACCCAGTTGTACTTGCAGATGGTCGAGTTGAAAGTAATGGAAATTTCCATGGCGCACCCGTTGCATATGTACTCGATTACCTAGCGATAGCAATTGCAGATCTCGCTTCGATGTCGGAGCGCAGAACAGATCGAATGTTAGATAAATCTAGATCTTTTGGGTTGTCACCATTCTTAGCCGATGATCCTGGTGTTGATAGTGGTTTGATGATTGCTCAATACACACAGGCTGGCTTAGTTAGTGAAATGAAGAGATTGGCTCAGCCAGCCTCTGTAGATTCCATTCCTTCAAGTGCCATGCAAGAGGATCATGTTTCTATGGGTTGGCACGCTGCCCGAAAATTACGACGAGCAGTTGATGCGTTGAGTCGAGTTCTGGCGATCGAATTTATGACAGCGGCTAGGGCGATTGATTTGCGTCGACCTTTATTACCAGGCAGCGGGACAGCTGCTGCGCTCGCGTGCTTGCGAGAGAAAGTTTCAGGACCGGGGAGTGATCGATGGCTAACTCCTGAAATTGAAGCAGCCGTCTCCCTAGTTCAAAGTGGAACCGTCGTTGCTGTTGTTGAACAAGTGATCGGAGTGATGGAGTGAGCAGAGTTGTGAGAGCAGCACGAGGGCCAGAACTACGCACACTTGGTTGGCAGCAAGAAGCAGCTTTACGCATGCTTGAAAATAATTTAGATCCAGAAGTTGCCGAAAGACCAGAGGATCTTGTGGTTTATGGCGGCACGGGGAAAGCAGCTCGCGACTGGAATTCCTTCGATGCGTTGGTAAGAACGTTAACCACATTAAAAGCTGATGAAACCATGTTGGTTCAATCTGGGCGACCAGTTGGCGTGATGCAGACTCATGAATGGGCACCTCGAGTCCTCATCGCGAATTCAAATTTGGTAGGCGACTGGGCTACTTGGCCAGAATTCCGCCGCTTAGAAAATCTCGGACTTACCATGTACGGGCAGATGACTGCCGGATCTTGGATATATATCGGAACGCAAGGGATTTTGCAGGGGACTTATGAAACCTTTGCAGCGATCGCAAATAAGAAATTTGGTGGAACACTCGCTGGAACACTAACGCTAACTGGTGGTGCCGGTGGCATGGGTGGTGCACAACCGCTTGCAGTCACTCTCAATGATGGCGTCTGTCTCTGCGTGGATGTTGATGCTTCACGATTGCAGCGCCGAGTTGATCATCGCTATCTAGATATCTGGACAGAGGATTTGGATTCAGCAATTGCGCAAGCGCTGGCAGCCAAGAAGGCTCGCACGCCTTTGAGCATTGGAATCTTGGGAAATGCTGCAAGAATTTTCCCTGAACTGCTTCGTCGTGGAGTTGAAATAGATATTGTCACTGATCAGACATCCGCGCATGATCCACTTTCATATTTGCCTGAAGAGTACGACCTTGATGATTGGCACTTGTATGCCGATAAAGATCCGGAAGATTTCACCAACCGCTCCCGAGCCTCAATGGCCAAGCATGTTGAGGCGATGGTTGGTTTTATGGATGCCGGCGCCGAAGTTTTTGATTACGGAAATTCAATTCGTGGTGAAGCAAAATTAGGCGGATTTGATCGAGCCTTTGCCTTTCCTGGATTTGTTCCAGCATATATTCGCCCGCTCTTTTGCGAAGGTAAAGGTCCATTTCGTTGGGCTGCACTCTCTGGAAATCCAAAAGATATTGCGGTCACCGATCAAGCCATACTAAAACTCTTTCCAGATAACGAACCACTTGCGCGGTGGATACGTAAAGCCTCCGAGAAGGTTGCATTCCAAGGTTTGCCTGCACGAATTTGTTGGCTTGGATATGGAGAACGCCATTTAGCCGGTGAAATGTTCAATGAGTTAGTGCGCAAGGGTGAAGTTGAAGCGCCGATTGTTATCGGAAGAGACCACCTTGATTGTGGATCGGTAGCATCTCCCTATCGTGAGACTGAAGCAATGCTGGATGGCTCCGATGCAATTGCCGATTGGCCACTCTTAAACGCATTGGTAAATACCGCTTCAGGTGCCTCGTGGGTATCAATCCATCATGGCGGCGGCGTCGGTATTGGAAGATCGATTCACGCCGGACAAGTAAGCGTCGCGGATGGAAGTGCGTTGGCAGCGGAAAAACTTCGCCGTGTACTAACAAATGACCCAGGTATGGGAGTGATTCGACACGTCGACGCGGGTTATGAGCATGCTGATGAAGTTGCAGAAGAGAAGGGTGTGCGCATCCCCATGCGCGAAGGATGACCGCTCACCTCATTCACAACATCGGTCAATTACTCACCAATGATTTAGAGCGACCATTAATTGAAAATGCAGCAATTGTTATTGAAAAGGGTCGAGTTGCATGGTGGGGAGAGAGCGGTAAGTCACCATCTGTTGATAGCGAAACTGATGCAGAAGGTTGTGCTGTACTACCTGGTTTTGTAGATAGCCATTCCCATGCGATTTTTGCGGGTGATCGGTTAAATGATTTTTTGGCACGGATGACAGGAGTCGGTTATCAACCCGGGGGAATATATCGAACCGTTGCTGCAACTCGTGAGGCAAGTGATGATGTATTACGCAGTAATCTGGCTCGGATAGTTGCCGAATTTCATTCACACGGAATTACCACATTTGAGATCAAGAGTGGCTACGGGCTTGATGTTGCGACTGAAACTCGCATGTTGCGTAT
>CAYFKL010000090.1:0-5829 GCA_964343565.1 uncultured Actinomycetes bacterium | reverse complement strand
CCCGCGGCATTGACTGCTCTGATACTTCTTCTTCAACCTCTGGTAGGTGTTGGAATTAGTTCTGTGGTTCTGGGTGAGCGTCCCACACTGCCTCAACTTCTAGGCGGCGGGATTATCCTTTTTGGAGTCGTATTTGCTGTGCGAGCATCAGATAAAAACCGGTAACCTTGGCCTGAACAGAGGGGAAATGTCATGAGTAATCTCAAGGTTGTCGTTGATTCACACAGTCATGAAGTGACCCCTGGAACTAAAGCTATTGATTTCTTCCTAGATCGAAAAGATGTTGTTGTGGCTCGCATCAATGGCGTTCTCTCAGATCTAGCTCGTGAATTACGCGATGGCGACGTTGTTGAATCTGTGACCATAACTTCAGCTGAAGGTATAGCTGTACTACGTCACAGCACTGCTCACGTTTTAGCGCAAGCGGTACAACAGAATTTCCCAGAGGCAAAGTTAGGAATTGGACCTCCGGTAAAAGATGGCTTCTACTATGACTTCGAAGTGGAGCGACCCTTTACTCCTGATGATCTTAAATTGCTAGAAAAGAGTATGGATCGCATTATCCGACAAGCACAACGTTTTAGTAGACGGGTAACTGATGAGCAATCAGCGCTCCGTGAATTAGCTAACGAACCTTATAAATGTGAATTGATTGGTTTGAAATCCGAATCTGGAGATGAAGCAGTCGAAGTGGGCGGTACCGAACTAACCATTTATGACAACGTCAGCAAAGATGGCGAGCGCTTTTGGGGAGATCTCTGCCGAGGTCCTCATCTACCGTCGACGAGATACATTCCGGCATTCAAGTTGATGCGAACTGCGGCAGCATATTGGCGTGGTAACGAGAAGAATCCAATGTTGCAACGTATTTATGGAACCGCTTGGCCATCAGCGGAAGAACTTCAATCTCATCTTGATTTCTTAATCGAAGCAGAAAAGCGTGATCACCGAAAATTGGGTGCAGAACTCGATCTATTCTCATTCCCAGAGGAAATCGGTTCTGGCTTAGCGGTATTCCATCCAAAAGGCGGAATTATTCGTCGCGAAATGGAGAATTACTCTCGTAAACGCCATGAAGAGGCGGGATATGAATTTGTATATTCACCGCATTTAACTAAGCAGGGATTATTTCAAATTTCAGGGCATTTAGATTGGTATTCCGAAGGTATGTATCCTCCGATGGTTTTAGACGAGGAGAGATCAGAAGACGGTACCTTGCGTCGCGCTGGACAGAACTATTACATGAAGCCGATGAACTGTCCTTTTCACTGCCTTATTTTTCGATCAAGAGGACGTTCCTACCGGGAACTTCCATTAAGACTTTTTGAATTTGGCACAGTTTATCGCTACGAAAAATCTGGTGTTGTGCATGGTTTGACGAGAGCTCGAGGATTTACGCAGGACGATGCTCATATTTACTGCACATTAGATCAAATGGCTGGCGAACTTGATTCGTTGCTTACATTCGTTTTGAACTTACTTCGAGATTATGGACTCAATGATTTTTACCTTGAGTTATCGACAAAGAATCCTGAAAAGTATGTGGGCTCTGACGAGGTTTGGCAGGAAGCCACTGACATTCTTAGGGAGGCTGCTCAAAAGCAAGGTTTGGAACTTGTGCTCGATGAAGGTGGCGGTGCCTTCTACGGACCGAAAATATCGGTCCAAGCCAAGGATGCGATTGGACGATCGTGGCAAATGTCTACGATTCAGGTTGATTTCAATTTACCTCAACTTTTTGAACTCGAATACTCATCAAACGATGGGTCTAGGCAGCGTCCAGTAATGATTCACAGAGCGTTGTTCGGATCTATTGAAAGATTTTTCGGTGTTCTGACTGAGCATTACGCGGGAGCCTTCCCGCCTTGGTTGGCTCCAGTTCAGGTTGTAGGAATTCCGGTTGCCGAAGCGTTCAACGAGTACTTGCTGGGCGTGATTTCTAAACTCAAGAACCATGGGGTGCGAGCCGAGATAGACGATAGTGATGATCGCATGCAAAAGAAGATTCGCAATGCCACGGCAGAGAAAGTGCCTTTCATGTTGATTGCTGGCGCCGATGATCAATCTTCCAACTCAGTCTCCTTTCGCTTTAGAGACGGTTCTCAACGTAATAACGTTCCCGTAGAGGAAGCGATAGGTGTGATTTTGTCTTCCATTCAAAATCGCACTCAAGTTTGATGGAGCGAGAGACTTACGATGGTTTAGCAGGCTCACCTGACGGATGGGCACGGCTCTGGGCACCGCATCGCATGGTTTATTTGCGCGGCGAAAATCGGCCGAAGAGTGATGATTCCGAGTGTCCTTTTTGCAAGATTCCCACTTTGTCTGATGAAGAAGGTTTAGTCGTTGCACGCGGATCAGTTGTTTACGCGGTTTTAAATCTCTATCCCTACAATCCTGGTCACCTGCTAGTTTGCACATACCGACACGTGGCGGATTACATCGATATCACAAAAGATGAACGCGAAGAGATGGCAGAATTTACTCAAAAGGCTATTCGTGCCATCAAAACTTCAAGTGGTGCAATTGGATTCAATTTGGGAATGAACCAGTCAAGTGTTGCTGGTGCAGGTATAGCGCCTCATATTCACCAACACATAGTTCCTCGTTGGTTGGGTGATGCGAACTTCATGCCGATTATTGGGCAAACGAAGGTATTGCCCGCCTTGCTCGATCAAACGCGTGAATTGCTCGCAGATAATTGGGATTAAATCCAGCTAAAGTCAAAATCTGTTGCAATCGCTAACTCTTTAGCAACGAGAGTTAGATCAAATTCTCCCGTCAACTGCCAGGCTGAAGCATTCTGAACGTATGGAATATGTAGCCATTTCAAAACGTATTGGATGGCTGGGGTATGAATTTCATCTGCGATGAACGCCATCCTCTCAGAATTAGGAAATAGCAGCGCTGAAAATTCCACAAATTCAACCTCCGGTAAATCATTTTCCAAACATTTAAGAAGCGTGGGGGATAGGTGCTCTTCGAAACTAAATCCAAGAAATCCCAATCGATTGTCGATCTTGCCCTTGAGCGCCTCGAAGAAGGATGTTTCCACTGAACCTTTCGCTTCAAGCTTTTTGAACTCATTTGGTTCTGTAATGTGATAGGAAATCTTCTCTAACAGTTCAATTTTGGATGGCTGCGTCAACTCTTCAATATCTCTGGAGATTTGGGTTATCTGACCTAAAGGATTGATTTGTTCTGAACTAACAAGATCAATAACCAATGTAGGAAAATCTTCATCATCGAAAATAATTACGTTCAATAGAGCTAAATCTATTCCAGTCAATCTCTCTGCGAGAATGTGTATTTCCTCTTCATCAACGTGCATTGAAGAAGAAATCTCGTATATATGAAGGCTTGGTAAATTTGCCGCTCTCATGATGGCGTGAATCAGATCATAATTCTTGGGAAAACCTTGCTTACCTTCATAGATACAAATTAGTTGGGAGGTTTGTTTGAGAGCCTCATCCAAGGCACGCAACTCTGATTGATTCCACTCCGGGGGTAGGCGAAAGCAATTTTCACCGTGAGGGATCCATCGTGGTTTCTCAAGCGGGTGAACGTACAGAGATGGCACACGCTCAGCCTACGGAGGTAGGCTGAGTAGATCATGTTGAACTCACGGTTACGAACACCAATTTCCGCTTTGGTGATCCCGGTTGCCAGGGCGTTGTTGTCATGGGGCGTGACCCCTAATGCCATCACCATCATTGGTGCAGCCGGCGTCTCGATATCGGCACTGTTGTTCTTTCCAACGGGACACCTCTTCGGCGGAACCCTTGTTATAACCGCCTTTATTTTTAGTGACCTCCTAGACGGGACCATGGCCCGCTTATCTCAGCGAGAAACGTCATTTGGCGCTGTGCTTGATTCAACATTAGATCGAATTTGCGATGCTTCGATCAATCTTGGATTAATTATCTATTTCGCGTATTTCAACTCATATGTAACAAGTGTTTTGGCGCTTTCCTTATTTGCCGGCATGCTAACTTCGTATGTAAAAGCCAAAGCCGAATCTCTCAATGTTAAATGTGATGGTGGTTTAGTTGAGCGAGCTGAGAGAATCATCATTCTGCTAGTCACTTCAGGCTTTTCGGGGTTAGGAATTCCATATGTTGCCGAAGTCGGCTTCTCCCTCGTTGCTTTAGGTTCTGTAATCACAGTTGGGCAGCGTATTTACCAAGTAAAGCGGAATTCATGAACGATTTTTCAGCCTACATTTATGAGGCCGGTTGGAACGCAACCAAGTTTATGCCAGAAACTCTTGCATACAAAACTTTTGATTTGATAGCAGATCAACTCTGGTTTGCTCGAGGAGCACGCGTTTCTCAACTTGAACACAACCTTCAATTGTTAGATCCAGATTTAGAAGGAACAGATCTTCGAATTGCTTCACGTCGGTCTATGCGATCCTATTTGAGATATTGGTGTGATGTTTTTCGAATTTCGAAATGGTCCCCTGAACGAATCGTCGGCAGAACACGAGTTCTGAATGCAAAATATTTAGAAGATGCATTGAAAACCGGTGGGGTTATCATTTCATTGCCGCATTCTGGAAATTGGGACCATGCTGGAGCGTGGGCTGCACTGAGTGGTTACCAAGTTTCTACAGTTGCGGAAAGATTGGAGCCCGAATCGCTTTTTGAATCTTTTGTTAAGTACCGTGAGAAGTTAGGGATGAAAGTCTACCCCTTAGATTCACGAGTACTTATCTCGCTCAAGAGAGATGTTGAAAATGGCCGACTCATTGCTTTAGTTGCAGATCGAGAATACGGGTCAGGTGGAGTAAGTATCAACTTTTTGCAAAGAGCAGTGAGATTTCCAATTGGACCCGCTGCTCTCTCGTTTCAGACCGGTCGGCCAGTTATCCCAACGCATGTTTCGTATACTAAAAATGGAATTTTGATTCATTTTTCTGAGCCCATCTGGCCTGACCCAGAGAACAGTCGTGACGAAGAATTAGTTCGAATAACACAAAAATGTGCAGACTTCTTCGAAATGCAAATCAGGGAATACCCACATGATTGGCACATGTTGCAACCGATAGCACTAGATAAAGATCTCGAAACATGAGAAGGCTCAATATTGGTCTTGTATCTCCCTATGATTGGTCAATCAGTGGCGGAGTAAATTCACACGTTAAAGATTTGGCCGAACATTTGATTGGAAACGGCCACCGGGTTTCGGTGCTCGCCCCGGATTCGATCGAAACGGAGCGAGAGGATTATTTTCAATCCGCGGGAAAAAGTGTTGCGGTCCCGTACAACGGATCGATTGCCCGATTAGCCTTTGGACCTCTAGTAAATGGACGAGTTCGAAAATGGATCACTGAAAATGAGTTTGATCTTTTGCACCTGCATCAACCGACGATTCCTTCAACAAGTTTATTAGCTTGCTGGGCCGCTCAAGGACCATTGATAGGAACGTTTCATGCAGCATTTGATCAAAATTGGATCACAGCTATCGCGGCACCATTATTGGAACCTGCACTCGATAAATTAAGCGTAAGAATTGCTGTGAGTTCACAAGCAAAAAAGAGTTTAATTAACGCCCTAGGCGGGGATGCAGTTGTCATTCCGAACGGAGTCGACACTTCATTTTTTATGAATGCAGCAAAAGACGGTTCGCTCAAGGATTCCTTGCTCTTTCTGGGCCGTTTTGAAGAACCGCGTAAAGGTTTGCCGGTTTTACTCAAAGCGTTCGCCTTGTTAAAAGATAATTCTCGTTTTGCATCAACCAAATTGATAGTTGCTGGGCATGGAGATATTGAATTGACCCGAGAAAAGATCTTGCTTGAATACGGCATGAACCTTGGGAATCAGGTCC
>CAYFKL010000089.1:0-5842 GCA_964343565.1 uncultured Actinomycetes bacterium | reverse complement strand
TAGGAATTCGCTTTTGCATCTCCCGTGTAACTTGTATCAGAACGAAATCTCCAGCTTCGTGCCCGAAGTTATCGTTAATCTGCTTGAAGTGATCTAGATCAACGATCAGAATGGCAAATTTTGTTTTCACGATTTTTTTAAGTTCTTGTTCAAACCTTCTACGATTCGAAATACCTGTCAGTGAGTCTGTCCGAGCCAGTAATTGCTCCTCGCTCAGTTTTCGAGCGTCAATAACAGCGAGGGCGAGACGAATAAGGGCCGCGATCAACGTGGCTCCCGCTGGCCAAATTGTGTAGATCGCAAATGTGTTTGGGTAAATGGCGATGAGAAGTAGCAGTGTTAGGGCGGAAAGTATTGCCAGAATCAATGGTGCAATACTTCGGTTATTACCTAAGTTCAGTTTTGTGTTGGCGCCCAACCCCATTAGGACTAGCCCTAAAAGCCATCCATAATCAAGCCACGAACTAAAAGAGTAGGCGGCTTGCTGAGCTAAATAGGCAGTGTCTGTAAGGGTAAATAGAAATATGCCAACACCAAGTTTAATAACACCAGGATTTTTTAAGTTCCCATGTGTGTAAGTTCTAGCCGCGAAGAGTGCCAGCATAGTTAAATCAGCAATTGGATAGATCATCGTATAGATGCTTACGTCGTACTGCGAGAATTCATTGATGATTGGTTGCAAAATCAGAGAACTTGCGACAGTTGAAATACCTAAGCCAATTATTGCAGCGTCAAGAATATCGTTAATTCCATACTTTCTAGTTCCACTCAATGAAATCGACGAAAAGAAAAGTGGATAAAAGATTAGATAGCAAAGATCGCTGTAATGGGCTGTTCCTTTCCAATCGTAGAAACTTGCCAGTGAAGCAATTAGGGAACCAAGACCCCAAACTCCGATAGATGACAAAAGAAATCGATCACTGATGTTTGTGAAGCGAAACATTGACACCATGACTGAAGCAATGGTGAGGTTGTAGAGCAGTAAATCATTTATATCTAGTGCTTCAGGATGAATGAATTTCAGCAGTACTGAGATTGAAAGTAGTACCCAGGTCAACCTGCGCATGCCTTTAGGTTGGCACTACCGAACTCTCCCCGCTAGGACGTAAGTAACACCCGGTAAGAATCAAGCGTGGCATCTGTGGAATACGCAATTCGCACGCCGCTCGCAGCAGCTTCACGTAGGCCATTCACGATCTCTGAGGTTAGTAACTCTCCAGGCATTACCACTGGAACGCCTGGCGGATAGGGCGCGATGAGGTCAGCGCTTACCCTGCCAATAGCAGAATCGGCTGAAACCAATTCACTTCTGCCAAATAAGCCTTCAGCAAAAGGGCGCACTTGAACTGGTGAAATCCGCCAACTCAAGGCGGTTGGTGTTGATCTTGGCGTTCCAGGTTTAATGATTTCGCAGAGTGACGATGAAAGATTTTCGATATCCCTGTCAGTATCAGCAATAGTTACCATGGCGATTAGCGTGTCTTGATCTGCCATTTCCACCGGAATTCCGCGCTTGATTAACTCTTTTTCAATGCGGACTCCGTCATCTCCTATTGCCCCACATCGAATGATGACTTTGGAGTAGTCAAATCGATCAAAATCATTTGGTGAGATAGTTATTTCATTACCGAATTTATAAATTAGGGCCTCTCTCAATTTATCAATTCGATTTAACATCGAATCAATCAAATCAAAACCACGCAGTTGAAGAAGCGCTCGGGTTCCATCGATCGAAGCAAGTGGCGCTCCCGCGGGGGAAGTGGTGTGAGTGGCTTCAAATCCTTGATTAAGTCTTGCACTCTCCAGTAAATGACTTTTTGCCACAACTAAAGACGCTGCAGAGTAACCGGTTAGGTTTTTGTGAATACTTGTTACAAATGCATCGGCTCCGGATTGAAGCGCATGAGGTGGAAGTTTTGGATGGAAACCAAACGGAGCGCCCCATGCTTGATCAACTATGACTGGAACATCATTTTTATGAGCAAGTTCTACTATGGCGGGAAGATCTGAATAGGTTCCTAAATAACCAGGTTCGGTAAGGACGATGGCAACCGGATTTGATTGCAAAGCTTTCGAAACAGTCTCAATTGAAATTCCAGTAGGAAAGCCAGTTCGCTTATCGACATCAGGCATCATCCAGATTGGCGTTAAATTCGCCAGCATGAGTGCGCTGGCTAGAGAGCGATGTGCAGCTCGAGTGACTGCAACCTTCGCACCTGGTTTGGCAATCGCGAACATCAATGCTTGATTTCCATGGGTGGAACCTCCGGTTGAAAATCTCGCCCAATTTCCTCCCCATAAATCGGCTGCTAATCCTTCAGCACGTGCAAGAACTCCGCGGGTTAATTTGATTTCGTCCAAACCACCATAGAGCGGCACATCAACATCGACGCATCTTCCTAAGTCAGCATCAATTTGAGCAGTCTGTTGTTTGTGTCCTGGAACTGTGAATGGGCTGAGACTCTCCCTACGATCAAGAAAACTTAAATACGCATCGAGTAGTGGCGCATGCGCTCTTAACTCACCCATATTCATCACCCCAATTGAGGGTACAGTGTGCGCATGGAGAGTTCGACAGAATCAGGAATCACACGTCGCGGTTTTTTATGTTCATCTTTGGTGGTTGCGCTCGCAGCTAGTTCCGGTTTACCTCTCACGTCAGCGCAAGCGGCAAGCATTCCGGCGGCCAAGGGAATGAAGAAATCAGGAAGCAAGATCTCACTGTCACTAAAAGCAAATCCAGGTTTAGCTAAATCGAATGGTTTGGTATCAGTTGGGAAAGTCCAAGGTTATTCCGTTGTCCTCGTTCGCACCGCAAATAAAGAACTGAAGGCTCTGGTTTTAGCCTGCACACATCAAGGTGTAGCGCTTGAATACAATGGAAAAGTTTTCGGATGCCCCGCGCATGGATCTGTTTTCAATTTGGATGGCTCAGTAAAAATTTCTCCAGCTCAGGCTCCACTTCCAACCTGTGATCTCAAAGTTAATGGTGACACAGTCACCATAGATGTAAGTAAAATTGCTTAAGTGTTTGATCGCTTCATAGTTCTTGGCGACTCTTTTAGTGAAGGGTTATGCGATGAGCAATACACGCCTGATAATTTCCGTGGTTGGGCCGATAGAGTCGCTGAAAATTTAGCTACTCTAAACTCAGAATTTACATACGTTAATTTGGCAATTCGTGGAAAGTTGCTTCATCAAGTTGCTCAGGATCAATTGCCGGTTGCGCTAACAATGATTATTCCCGGTCGGACTCTTGTCTCTTTCCATGCCGGAGCAAATGATTTATTGAGACCAAAATTTGATACTCCAATAATTCTTGAAAAATATCGTCAATCCGTGCAGCAATTAACGCAAGCAGGTGCCACAGTAATGCTCTTCACCGTGATCGAGCGTGCGGGAGGAAAAGGACGAACTGCAGATCGTTTGGCAGCGCGATTTGCTCAATTTAATGTCGGTGTTCGCGAGTCAGCAAAGAATTTTTCTGCGGTCGTAGTCGATGCTGCTGAAGTACCACTTCTGCAGGATCGTCGATTCTTCGATGCGGATCGACTTCACTTAAATCCTGAGGGCCACTCTCGCGTTGCTCGGGCCATTGCTTTCAGACTTGGACTTACGACCGATGAAGGGTGGCGAGAACCGTTGCCAGCGGTGCTTCCACCAAATCGCTTTAGATCGATACTTGCTGACGTGAAGTGGGCTAAAAAATTCTTACTGCCCTGGCTCTGGCGTCGAATTCGTGGGCGCTCTTCGGGCGATGGTCGTTCACCAAAATACCCAGAACCTCTACGCTGGGACGACGGCTGGAAAGTCCATGCGTCTTAGCGAGGGGAGTCAGGGGTGAAATTCCCGAAGCTAAAGATCGGCATGTCCCGGGTAGCTGAACACCGTCGCGGGATCATCGCAGTCCTCATTCTTCCCGTGTTGTTCTTTGCCGCAATCGCGCTTCGATTGGATTCACCGATCAAACCGAGTGCGGTTCCATGTCAGGGGTATACCAGTCAATTTAGTTTGAAAGAGCAGCCGGTTGAAGTTCCCGCTGGAAATATTCGCGACACTGTTGGTCCATCTGGTGTTGTAACGATGCGAACCTACACCTTGCCAGGGCAATCCTTAGATGCCATGCCATTAGGACTTTTGAAGTCAGAGAAAATTGACACTCCAATGCGAGCAGTGCCTCTCACAGATTTAGGTCGAGCAACTGGTGATTCGGAATGGGTTAAAGAATTACGGCGCGTTCGAAATTTGGCTTACGCAGTTCGATATGACCAATCATTAACGGAGCAAATTTTAGCCTTAACCTCGAGAGATGGAACAATCGCAACCTGGCTTGCCTCAAGAACCATGATGGGATTAGAAGACCAAGGTTTAACTTTTGACGATGATGTTTTAAATCTTGCTCAAGCAATGGTTGATAACTCAACGAATGGTAAGTATCCATTTGACGATGTAGGTCAAGGTGCGCTTGCAGCGACCGCAACAGTTGATGGTCAAGCTCTACACGTTTATATCATCGCTACTCGTGTGGGTTATGACAAAGACGAAGTTGTTTCCGGCGATCCAAAAAGGGCAACATCTCAAGCTGCAAAGAATCAATCCATCATCGTCTCTTATCCTGGTGGTGAAGTGCGTGGACGAACGACCGATAATGGAGATATATGCATTGCCGTTCCATGGACAACCGGCAAATCACTTCCACAACTTCGGGTGACTTGGCTGATGCAAGTTCCAGCTGGAACATTATTTATGCGAAAACCCGTCGTTGCTGGAATGCCTTTTGACGAGGCATTGGACTCGGCCGAATTAACATTGAACGCCATTACGATTCCAGTCAGTACCCCAGTGATTTGGAGTGCGGTTTCATGAGCGAAGAACAAAAGCCAGATCTCTCAATAGATGATCCCGGGTTCACCGAGGCAGATATTGCCCGAGATGAAGCGCGACCCAATCATTGGGGCGCGCTCGCTGAATTAGCTAAAGGCTCCGGCGCGCAGATCGCGAGTGCTGCCGGTGTGCTTTACATTCTTACTCGTCTTATTGCAGTAAGCGGACGCTCGGCGCCAACTGCGCTCTCATTTTTAGATGCACAAGGAATCAGCAGAACTGTGACTGGAGCAGTTGTGCAAGCTCTGCCATTTCTTCTTCTCACTGCAGCAACGGCGGCGACTGTTTATCTGCTTGGTTCACCTTTGACAGGAAAAATTTCAAAGAGTCCTCGAGTCTGGTTTTCAGCAGCTGCTTGGTTCTTAGTGGTAGCAGCAGTTCCAAGCCCAATTGCTTCAAATGCAATTGTGGCGACTGCTGCTTACGTAACATCTTTTTTAACCATTGCTTACACAGCGTTCGTCGCTTGGCAAGGTTGGCCAAAAAATTATCCAAGTCCCGTGAAGTTACTGGGTATCTCTCTTGCATTGGTCGCGGGTACGCAGTTGCTTTTGGATAATCAACTTTGGTTGGCACCAGAACGCTTAGCGGTTTCCACATCACTTGCCACCACTGATGCAACTGCAGATGCGACCATAAAAGATCAACCTTCTACATTGGTCGGCTATGTATTGACGTCTGATAACAACTGGACCAGTGTGCTCTTAGAGCAACCTCGGATTGTGGTTCGACTTCCAAATACTGCGATTGTGCAGCGATCCGTATGTCGATTGGGAGCAGCCGATCGAGAGCGCCCACCCTTGCTCATCACCCTTATCCGCAAGATTTCCAATGATCAGGCTCGCCGAGTGGAGGATGCGGTCCCACTCTGTTGAGCATGCCATCAAGTGATCTGGTGGGAGATCTCTGTGAGGTTTCTAAGACGGGGCGTTTCCCCGGGAGCATGTGGGTATGGTTC
>CAYFKL010000088.1:0-5896 GCA_964343565.1 uncultured Actinomycetes bacterium | reverse complement strand
CTCATGGCAATTCCACTCGCATCACTTACTGCCAGAGGGGGTCGACGACTCGCACTCAGTGTCGGTTATCTGATGGGAGCGTTAGGCGCCACCTTTGCTGTTATTGGCGGCTCTGTGAATTTCTTACCAATTTTGTTGCTTGGAACGATGTTGGCTGGAACCGCATCGGCTGCGGGTTACCAAACTCGATTTGCGGCAGTTGACCTATCCGATGACGATCATCGCGCGCGTGATCTTTCGATTGTGGTGTGGGCGGGCACGATTGGATCAGTTGTTGGTCCAAATCTTTTGGACTTCTCTGGCTCCATTGCACACAAGTTTGGTTTAAAAGAGTTAGTCGGTCCCTATTTATTTGCAGGCACAATGCTAATCATTGGAGCAGTTACAGTTTTTGCGCTCCTTAGACCTGATCCTTATCTACTTTCTAGAAGCGAACTTGGACACGTTATAAAAAAGCGTGAACGAGGGTCAACAAAAATGGCATTTGGGCTTATCAGAAAATCTCCAGATGCATCATTGGCTTTGGCAGCAATAGTGATTGGGCATATCACCATGGTCAGCATCATGGTGATGACTCCCGTGCACATGCGACATGTTGAAGTGTCGTTGAAGGTCATTGGATTAGTGATTAGCGTTCATATTTTAGGAATGTATCTATTCGCACCAGTTATGGGATCACTCTCTGATCGACTCGGGAGGCGAGCAGTAATCCGGTTAGGTGTATTGATTTTGTTCCTATCCGCAATTATCTCCGGCCGCTCAGCAGCTGATGATGCGATTTCGTTAGGACTTGGGCTCTTCTTATTAGGTCTTGGCTGGTCTGCCACCATTGTCGCGGGATCTACCTTGCTCTCTGAGTCTATTGATATCGAGCATCGACCCGCAGTTCAAGGTGCATCTGATCTCATGATGAATGGCGCTGGCGCTATCGGTGGTGCTGGCGCTGGTGTGATTATCGCGGTGGCAAGTTATGGATGGCTTTGCGGATTATCGCTTATTCCAGTCGCTGCACTTGGAGCGATGGCATTTAAGAACCGCTAACTCAATGACCTAGAAAAGGCGCCATAAATTTGGCAAATTTGCTTTCGTGTTGGGTTATTGATTCTTCTCGATCAGCAAATTTCATTGTCTGAAGACCTGCATTAACGGCGAGCCATCGCAATGGTTCACTCTCCCAGAGCGGACTCTTGTGTGCTATCCAAGGCAACTCGGTGTATCGAGATGATTTACCAGAAATTAAATCTGCTAATGATTGTCCTGCAACAAAGGAACTCACAACACCGTCGCCAACGTAACCGCCTGCGCGAGCATAATTTCCATCGAAGGAAACCGTGGGATGCCAATCGCGCGCAATTGCTAACGGACCGCCCCAAGCGTGAGTAAATTCCACATTCGATAATTCTGGAAACCATGTCCTGGCCAAACTTCGCAACTGTTGATGAATATTGGGATTCTGTTCGAAGTCAGGTTTTATAGCTGAATTGAACATGTAAGGAGCACCGCGGCCACCAATTGCAATTCGATCATCCGCAGTGCGTTGGGCATAGTTGATGAGATGGGTGGCTTCGTTAAGTGTTTCACGTCCTTGCCAACCAATCCGATCCCATATTTCTTTACTAAGCGGGGCCGTTGCCACCATGAGGGAGTAGACGGGTACTACTGATCGATTTGAACGGGCGGGGGAGTTAAGCAGAGGTAGGTAGCCTTCAGTTGCTTCGATAATAATTTTGGCTTGCACACGTCTGATGATCGAACGGTGTTTAACTTTTAAGACTCCATGTGCAGATGTTGAACTGCGGCCAGGACGGAGTGAGACAACTTCGCTGCTTTCAAAAATTTTAATATTTCGTTTTTCAATTAAATCTGCCAGACCAAACACCAGTTGTGCAGGATTTATTCGAGCACACTCTTCGGTGAATAAACCGCCAGTGGCCTTATTTATATTGATTCGTTCTACAACTTCATGGGCTGATAAAAGATGAACCCCTTCACCGGCTTTTTGATCATCTTGGAATTGTTTTTGCAAACGTTTCCACTGCACTTGTGATCGCGAGACTGCAAGTGAGCCACCTTTATGAAATCCACAATCAATCTGATTAGCCTTGAGGAATTGTTCAAGCAGATCGATGCTCTCTCGCCAGATAGAGCGAACTAAGTCGGCTTTTTCAACACCATTTTCTAATACGAGTCGATCGTAAGAGATGGGATAGAGAGATGAAGCCCACCCACCATTTCTCCCACTAGCTCCAAATCCAACTCTTTCCCGTTCGATGATCACAATTTTTGCTGCAGGATTTTGTTTCGATAGAAAGTAGGCGGTCCAGAGTCCGGTAAAACCGGCACCCACTATCGCAATATCGACATCAAGTTCGTCATTGACCCCTTCTCGTGCTCGATGGGGGAGTTGATCGAGCCAGAGACTCATCAGGTTCGACCGTTCGGCCACTTTGCAATGTACTCGGGCACTGGAATTCCAGGTTTGAGATCACCAGCATTAATAGGAGTGCCAAATCGATGCTCAATAGGAATGATCCCAGCCCAAAGTGGAGAATCTAAATCTTCCGGTAAATCTCCAACATCAAGGTTTGAAACTTTGATGCTGAATTCTGCGATCGGCAAAGCTGCCACAGCAGTCTGTTTAGCTTCTACTTCGGTACTTTTCCGAACTTCAAGTTCCCGACCGGGCATCAAGTGTTTCACGATTGCATCAAATGCCCGCATTTTCTCTTCCCCTGTAACTTCATAAGCCTGACCCAAAACCACAACACTTCGATAGTGGATAGAGGACTCAAAGGAAGAACGAGCCATAACTAAGCCGTCCAGTAGAGAGATGGTGGCACTACAAGGGTGGCCTTCAATAAGCCGTCGGAATAAACGAGAAGCTGCTGAACCGTGGAGCAGCAATCGATCACCATCACGTGCGATTCCAACTGGTAACGAGTACGGCTGACCAGTTTCATCCGTGATCGCGATGTAAGCGATCAGTGCCTGATCAATAATTGAGTAGGCAAGATCCTTATCGTAGGAAGCCTTATTAGGTCTCCTTTTAACTTGAGTGCGAGAACTTGGCGCGGCAGATTTCGCCATCTTTACATAATCTCTTGTGCTTGCACCAAAGCATGACGAATGATCTGCTCCATTTCATCGAACTGTGTTTGGTCACAAATCAGTGGCGGAGCGAGTTGAATCACCGGATCTCCACGATCATCTGCGCGACAGTAAAGCCCTCCGTCGAAGAGCGCGGTTGAAAGAAAACCACGAAGTAGCCTTTCAGATTCTTCGGGAGTAAAAGTTTCACGCGTCTTCTTGTTGCGTACCAATTCGATGGCATAGAAATAGCCTGCTCCTCGAACATCACCAACAATGTCTAAATCGTTAAGTTTGGACAAGGTATTGAAGAAGGCGTTCTCATTTTTTCTTACATGCTGATTGATATTTTCTTTCTCCATCAAATCAAGGTTAGCTAATGCAACAGCGGATGCTGCTGGATGGCCGCCCCACGTGAAGCCGTGGACAAACATTTGATTCCCTGTAGAGAATGGTTCGTAGAATTTATCGCTCACGATCATTGCGCCAACTGGGGCATAACCAGAAGTCATTCCCTTAGCGCAGATCAGGATATCGGGAACTATTTCGAAACGATTTGAGGCAAACCAATCTCCGATTCTTCCAAATCCGGTGATGACTTCATCCATCACCATCGCAACGTCATATTTGTCGCAGATTTCGCGCACGCGTTGCAAATAGCCTGGAGGAGCAGGAAAACAGCCGCCCGAGTTTTGCACTGGCTCAATCCAAACTGCTGCAACGGTTTCCGGTCCTTCGAGCAAAATGGCTTCTTCGATTCGATCGGAACACCATTTACTAAAACCAGCAAGATCATCTTGAAGATGTTCTGGTGCTCTATAGAAGTTGGTATTCGGTACTTTGTGCCCGCCAGGAACCAGTGGTTCAAACCATTGCTTGGCTGCTGGAATACCAGTGATTGATAGCGCACCCTGCGTAGTGCCGTGATATGCGAGAGATCGAGAAATGACTTTGTGTTTATTTGGTCGACCGGTCATGCGGTAGTACTGCTTGAGCAATTTAAATGCAGATTCATTTGCTTCGCCACCACCTGATGTGAAGAAGACTCGATCAAGGCCTCGCGGTGTTAAAGCAGCGAGCCGATCGGCAAGTTCAATTGCGGGTGGATTTGCATATGACCAAATTGGGAAGTGTGCCAATTGCATCATCTGGTCATATGCGGCTTGAGCCAACTCTTTTCTGCCATGCCCCATTTGCACGGTGAATAGGCCAGAGAGTCCATCAAGGTAGCGTCGGCCGCGATCATCATAGATGTAGGCGCCTTCGCCTCTTGTGATGATCGGAACTGAAGCTCCCTCGTGGTAATTCCCCATTCGAGTAAAGAACATCCAAAGGTGTTCAGTTGCGCGTTTAGAAAGAGTGTCATCAAAATATTCGATGACGTCTTGCGGTGAGATACTCATCGTGTTCCCCAGTTGTATAGTTGTTTTTGTAATTTGAGATAAACGAAACTTTCAGTCGATCTAACGGTTGGAAGAGTTCGAATGTTTTGTAGTAACTCCAAAAGGTGATCATCATCTTCACAAATGACTTCACAGAGCAGATCAAATGAACCCGCTGTAACGACGACGTAATCAACTTCAGGAAGATGTGCCAATTGATCTGCCACTGCCTGAAGATCACCTTCAACTTTCACGCCGATCATGGCCATCCGATTAAAACCAACGGTTAGAGGATCGGTCACTGCAACTACTTGCATTACGCCGGCATCAACCAGTCGTTGAACCCGCTGCCGTACTGCTGCTTCTGATAAACCGACCGCTGCTCCGATCGCGGCATATGACTTTCGACCATCGCTTTGAAGTTGTTCGATGATGGCTTTTGAGGTGTCATCGAGCGGAATCCGACTCGGTCGAGCCTTGGCGAAGGAGAGCCCTCGCGGGACGGAAGAGGCGGACATGGCACGAGAATGCCCCATTTTTCGAGCAAAAGCAAAAGATTTCGTATCTTTTTGGGTTTTTTCCTACGGATTCCATACCTCCAGGCTGGATAGGGTGTCCAAAAGGTCCCTTTGGGCGTAATCTGCGCTGCACCAGCAGAAAGAGGAGAGCATGAAGAAGCTGCAGAATTTCATCAACGGCAAGTATGTAGATGCCGTTTCGGGAAAGAGCACCGAGGTCATCAACCCTGCAACAGGCGCGGCCTATGCCACGGCACCACTTTCGAGTGCGCAGGATGTTGACCAAGCCACTAAAGCAGCAGCAAATGCATTCTCTGAGTGGAGGGATTCAACACCTTCAGAACGTCAAAAGGCATTGTTAAAGATTGCCGACGCTTTTGAAGCAAGAGCAGATGAATTGGTGGCATTAGAAAGTGAGAACACTGGTAAGCCCATTGCGCTCACGATGTCTGAAGAAATTCCACCCATGCTTGATCAAATTAGATTTTTTGCAGGAGCAGCTCGATTACTTGAAGGTCGAAGTGCTGGCGAATACATGCGTGGACACACATCCATGATTCGTCGTGAACCAATTGGTGTGGTTGGCCAAGTCACTCCATGGAATTACCCAATGATGATGGCGATTTGGAAATGGGCTCCCGCTATTGCAGCTGGAAACACAGTGGTGTTAAAGCCGAGTGATACCACTCCGGCCTCAACGGTGTGGATGGCACAAATTTTGGCTGAACATTTACCAGCCGGTGTATTCAACGTAGTTTGCGGGGATCGCGATACTGGCCGCGCATTGGTGGAACATGAAATTCCGCAAATGGTTTCCATCACCGGATCTGTTCGTGCTGGCATGGAAGTTGCTGGATCGGCATCACGCGATGTAAAACGAGTGCACCTTGAATTAGGTGGCAAAGCACC
>CAYFKL010000087.1:0-5961 GCA_964343565.1 uncultured Actinomycetes bacterium | reverse complement strand
AATCCGCAACAGATTGCCAGCCAAATTATGGGCATGGTTAAAGGTTCTGGATTATTGGATAACCCCGACGTGCAAAAGATGGTGGGCCAATTCGGTGGAATGGCTGGTGCAGGCGATCACATGGGTCAGCCACACGTGCAACTTCCAAACCTTGGTCAGATGGCGGAAAAGGCTGATGCACAACAAATGTCAGCTGAAGACTTGCTCAAAGGTCCACAAGCACAAGTTCTTCGAACACCAGATGGTCACCAAATTTCGATTCCGTTCCCACCAACTCCTCCAGATCCACCAATTGAGCTTGATCGTGAAGAGATTACGTCTCAGGCATTTGGGGAGCATGCAGACGATCTACTCAAAGCCTTGAATGCTGGAGCGAAGGATAAGAATCTTGCTCGTGCGATCCAAGCCTTTGGTGGCAAGAATGCGCTGAAGGATTGGACAAAGAATCCTGACAAGTTTGAAGAGTTAATCACTTCAAACTCAAGTGATCCAAAAGTGGGTCATTTGTTTGATTTGTTGTCTCACACAGCCGCAGGTAAGTCCGTGATGGATCAGGTGATGGGAGATATTGATACCGCGCTTCAAGATTACAACGATTCGGTTGCTGAATATAACAAAGAGTATGAGGATTACCAGAGTGCATTCCAAGATCACTTGGCCAACATGAGTGAGCACGTACTCCCAACTCTTGCAAAGTTTGGAATGATTGATCAAGGACAACTCCAACATGCTTTGAATTCAATCTATGAATCAGGCGGAGTTCTAGATGTTTCTTCTGTGATGCCTGATGCAGAAATTATTGATGGAGCCGATGTTGCTGATGATTCAAGTAGTTCCGGATTTGATTACTCCATCTTCGACAAGCAGAGTGCGGAAGACGCTAATTCCACAGATGACGGAAGTGAAGATTGGGGAGCAGACGATTCCAGCGATGATGCAAGCGCGAATCTGTCGACCTCCGATGATTCTGTAGACGATTCAGTCTCAGAAGATGTTGTTACGGAAGAAGATACGACCGGTACGCAAAATAGTTAATGATGTAATGAAAAAGGGGCGTCCATGTGGCGCCCCTTTTTTACATCTCCCTTACTTCAAACTTTTCCCCGATGACATTCGAAATAGCGATAATTAATTGATCTCGCTTTTTGTCTCGGACAAAAGAAAGATCATGACCACCTTGGAATTTACTCGGATCACGGAAATCCAGTGTCAACACGTTCCCTTCAAGACTTGCCAGCCTGCCGTCAAAGAAAGCGAGCCACGCGCTTCGGTCAAAGCCTTCTAAATTATTGAGAATTTCTACCCAGCGAGACTTCAACTCATCTAAGTTCACCTTCGCATCCAACCACGATTTCGCAAAGTTTCGGTAGGTTAAACCCATGGATTTCCTTCAAGCGCAAGAAAAAGCACAGGAACTTGACCACAAGGATCCATTACGGACATTTCGAGATGAATTTTTGCTTCCAGATGGAACGATTTATCTCGATGGCAATTCTCTCGGCGCCTTATCTCGCTCGTCCAGCAAAGCCGTGGAAAGTGCACTGCACCAACAATGGGGCCAAGATCTTATTGTCTCGTGGAACAAAGCTGATTGGATTCATCTCGGGCAACGTTGCGCTCGACTGCTCGAGCCTTTGATCGGTGCCGAAGCAAACTCGGTTGGAGTAGGCGACAGTATCTCGGTAAATCTTTTTAAAGTGGCGAGCGCAGCGCTCGCGCTAAATCCGAATCGCTCAATAATTATTAGTGAAGCGGAAAACTTCCCATCTGATCTTTATGTTTTAGATGGAGTTGCTAGGACCAGTGGTAAAGAATTTAAGGCTCTACCTAAATCTGAAATCCTTAGTGCGTTAAACACTGACGTAGCGCTGCTGGAATTAAGTCATATTGATTACCGGAGTGCAGAGATTTGGGAAATGAAGGAGATCACTGCGAGAGCCCACGAATTTGGCATCCCAGTGATTTGGGATCTCGCACACTCTGCGGGTATCTATCCAGTGCAATTGGCTGAATGCGAGGCAGATTTTGCTATTGGTTGCACTTACAAATATCTCAATGGTGGTCCAGGCGCACCTGGCTTCTGGTACATCGCGCCACGACATCAGCAATCAATGCTAAATCCGATTCAAGGTTGGTTTGGACATAAGAAAGCATTCGCTTTTTCTCCAGAGTATGTCCCGGCGGATGGACCTGATCGGTTTTATACCGGAACTCCCTCTGTTCTCGGTTTAAGTTCCTTGCACGCATCTCTTGAATTATTTGCAAAAGTGGATATGGAGAATGTGCGAGAAAAAAGCATTTCTCTCATCGACTTCACTCAAGAGTTAGCAGAGAAGCATTTGCTCTCAAGAGGTTGCTCGATCTTTACAGAGAAAAATGCAGCAAAAAGAGGAAGTCATATCAGTTTCACTCACCCTCATGGATATGCAATTGTCCAGGCGTTAATTAAGCGCAAAATAATTGGTGATTTTCGCCGCCCAGATGTTTTGAGATTCGGTTTTGCCCCTTTCTACAACTCACATCAAGATGGTTTAACTTTGGTCAAATCCATAGTCGACATTATCGATTCAAAAGAGTACGAATCCCCGGAGTTCCAGACAGAATCGGAAGTCATCTAAGTCTGACTCAAAGTGCCGGATGGGCCACAAACGGATAGATTGGTGGTGTGAATCGACGGCTGATTGCGACCTTGCTGGTTCTCGTCATTTCGCCATTCTTTATTCAAAACCAGGCAGCACAAGCGAAGAGCAAGAGTGAACAGACGATTGCTACCGCTCCGAACATTTCAATTGATACCTCGCTCTACTTTCCATCAAAATTACCCGCTCCGGCGATCATGTTGGCCCACGGCTTTGGTGGAAGTAAAGATTCAGTCGCTTCTCAAGCAACATTTTTTCAAACTAAAGGGTTTGTCGTTTTAACATGGAGCGCTAGGGGATTCGGAAATTCAAGTGGTGAGATTGAAATGAACTCGCCAACTGCTGAAGTAGCTGATTCGCGAGCGCTCATTGATTTTCTTGCATCCAGACCTGAAGTTATTCAGCAAGCAAAAGCAGATCCGCTTGTAGGGATTGCAGGAGCTTCATACGGGGGAGCGAATGCCCTGCTCACTGCATCACAAGATTCGAGAATTGATGCTGTTGTTGCAGATATAACGTGGAACGATTTGCAACAAGCGCTTTATCCTCAAAGCGTTCTGAATTCATCAGAAACTGGGCCGTTCAAAAAAGTTTGGACTGGTACTTTCTTCACCTCGGCCGCGATGCAACATCCAGAACTTGGAGAATGTGGAAGGTTTACCTCCGAATGGTGTCAGGCGTATAAAGATGGTGTTTCTGCTGGGGCGCCAAGTGAGGCAGAGAAGAAACTCATGGCATCCGTTTCACCTGCTACTTACTTATCCTCGTTGCGGGCGCCTGCGCTGCTGATGCAAGGACAAGCGGATTCCCTCTTTCCGTTAAATCAAAGTCTGAAAAGTGCTGAGATCATCAAAAATGCAACCAAAGCTCCAATTTCGCTCATCTGGCATGCAGGCGGACACGATGGTGGCACCGATGAAACTTCATATTTAAATGAACAGAGCCTGAAGTGGTTCGAGCGCTATTTGAAGAACCAGAAAGTTGAGATGCCACGCTTTCAATACACGAATATCAATGGCGCAATCTCTGTCCAAGATTCCACCGTGGTTCCCAAGAAATTTGCCAGCAACCAATTTCCGTTTGAAGGAAGTACCTTCTCTCTGCCGCTGCAAACCGAGCCCGTCTTTCTCGCGGCTCCAATTGGTGGTGTACCCACCGCGTTGAGCGCTTATCCAGGCATCGGGGCAACAGCATCGTTGGCGGGGAGGGTGATGCCAGGTTTCTCGGCAGCATTCTTACCGGGTCAGAGTGCATTCATAGAATCTAAGCCTCTTGATAAAGCACTTTCATTAGTGGACTCATCCAAAATCAAATTGCGTATTAAAAGTTCAACCTCCAGCGCGACCCTCTTTTTATCTTTGGTGGTGAGATCCCAATCGGGAGGCATTAATCAACCTGGTGGAATCGTGGCGCCGATTCGCCTGCAAAACATCCCTGCAACTGGTGTGGAAGTCATTGTTGAACTTCCCGCTGTAGTCCTTAATGCTGCACCGGGTGACAAGGTTGCGGTCGGGATTTCAACCACTGATCAGGGCTACGAAAATCAAAAAGAGGCAGCACAATATGTCATTACTGCTCTCTCGCCGCTTGAGTCTCGACTAATTATTTCCAAAGCAGAGAAGAGTGGAACCAATTTGTGGCTATGGCCTTTGCTGGCTTTACTTACGCTCCTACTGGCAGTTGCTTTTGTTCTGATCCGCCGGCCAAAGGCGAAACTAACTGAAAGTCCGAAACAATCCCTCGTTCATGTGAGTGGAGTATCCAAGGTTTATAAAGATGGTTATCGCGCCGTTGATGGTTTGACGTTCTCTGTTGAACGCGGTCAAGTTCTTGGATTGCTAGGACCCAATGGTGCGGGAAAGACCACAACGCTGAGAATGTTGATGGGATTAATTTTTCCAACAGAAGGTTCCATCTATTTGGATGGCAAACGAGTTTTTCCAGGTTCGCCGGCTCTCTCCAATTTAGGAAGTTTCGTGGAGGGTCCAGGATTCTTGCCTCACTTAACGGGACGCGAGAACTTAAACCTCTATTGGAAATCTATTGGTCGTGACGAAGAGAATCACTTAGATGAAGTCGTAGCTATTACCAAACTTGGAACCGCACTTGATAAGAAGGTGCGTTCCTATAGTCAAGGAATGCGCCAACGACTAGCGATCGCACAAGCCATGATGGGAATGCCAGATTTGCTAGTGCTTGATGAGCCAACTAATGGACTTGATCCACAACAAATTGCGGAGATGCGTCAAGTTCTTCGACGATATGCTCAAGACGGTCGAACTGTGATCGTGTCATCTCATTTGCTCGCTGAAGTACAACAAACGTGCTCGCATGCAGTCTTGATGCACCGCGGCAAATTGATTGCATCTGGTCCGATGGAAGAAATTTTGAAGCGAGACGATCATTCGCAATCACTAGAAGAATTCTTCCTCTCACTTATCGGGGATGACCTGGTGATTGGAAAGGAGAAGCGATGAGTTATTTAGCTTCGAAGACGTTGCCCTACTCGGTGGAGTTATATCGACAACTTAAGAGAAAGCGAACAGCTTTTGCTTACGGCTTCATTCTCTCCTTGCCGATCTTGGTTGCGGTCGCAGTGAAGTTTGGGCCATCTGACCGGGGAGGGGATTCGTCCAGATTCGGTTCGGGGAGTGCTGACTTGGTGGGGTTGGCAACTAAAGGAGCAACTAACTTCACAATCACGATGCTCTACTTTGCAACATCATTTTTATTAGTAACTGTGGTGGCTCTTTTCAATGGTGACACAGTGGCAAGTGAGGCCTCCTGGTCAACACTTCGTTACTTGCTTGCCGCTCCAGTACCACGCACCAGATTGTTGCTCCAAAAACTAAAGGTGAGTTTGACTCTTTCAATTTTTGCTCTCCTGCTATTACCAATTTTCGCGTGGCTGGTGGGCTACATCGCTTTTGGTTCAGCACCTTTGCAAACTCCGCTGGGTGCCACTCTGACCAATTCTGAAGCGTTGATTCGAATTATGATCATCTCGCTCTACATTGGCTTCAACCTGCTCTTTGTTTCTGGGCTCTCGTTTTATTTGAGCGTAAGAACTGATGTGCCGCTTGGTGCGGTTGGAATCGCTGTGGGAATTTCAATTCTTTTCAATATATTGGATGCAATTTCTGCGTTAGGTGATCTCAGAAAATGGCTACCCACTCATTACGCATATTCCTGGCTTGATGCCTTGGCTGGCGAGATTGAGTGGAGCACCATGATTCGCGGGGCAAGTTTTACCGCAATGTGCGGAATCGTCTTTTATGCGCTGGCTTTCACAAAGTTTGCCCGCAAAGACATCACTTCATAA
>CAYFKL010000086.1:952-6015 GCA_964343565.1 uncultured Actinomycetes bacterium | reverse complement strand
CACGAAATTTTACTTCTGGATGTCATGGAGAATTCAGGATTGAAATCGAAAGAAAATATTTCTGTTGCCAACTTGCCGGTCGGATTGGGCTGGGGGCAGACCTTCGCTCATGCGTTTGAAAATAAAAGTAATCAGATTCAAATACTGATGGACATGTCAACTTTGCTAACTGGGGATCCACTCCCACAGGTGATTGCCGAACTTGAGAATCCTGGGGTGATTGGCGCCGGCTGGCACGGTGGATTGTTCAATTTAGAAGAAAAGTGGCGCTCTGTTGATGACAAGGGTCCTGGAGAAGTCGATGTGCTCTTCTCTTATTTTTTCGCCATCAAGAGAGAGAAGTTACTCGAGTCAGAAGGTTTCGAACCCGAGGCGCACTTCTACCGAAATGCAGATATCGAACTCTCCTGTGCGTTACGTGCTACTGGTGGCCGACTTCTCTCCCTCGATCTTCCGATGGAACAAGGCAGACATCATGGGTATCACGACTCAGAAGAGAATTACCGAAATGAAGAGTCGAAGCGGAATTATGTCCGTATGTTGAAAAAATATCGCGGTCGCGACGAGATTTTGGCACCACGACGTTGATGCAGATTACCCTTGTGTTATGACGAGCGCGGCTGAAGTTACCACTTTTAGAGTGGGTGGAGAGTTTGCGTCTTATCATCAAGCAAAAACTGAATCTGAATTGATCTCTTTCCTACAAGAATTTCCCGACGCGCTTTTAATTGGTGGCGGTTCAAATTTGCTGTTCGCTGATCATGAAATCAGTCGTCCTATTATTCAGGTGCTTACCAAAGGCATACGAGTGAGTAGTGATGCATGCAGCGGTGCAACTTGGGTGGTAGCAGCAGGGGAGACTTGGGAGAGTTTTGTAAAGGAATCTCTTCAAAACGGTAGCGCAGGGTTAGAAACTCTTAGTGGTATTCCGGGCTCAGTTGGGGCAGCACCTATTCAAAATATTGGCGCGTATGGTCGAGAGATAAATGCCTCGATTGCAAATGTGAGAGTTTGGGACCGAGTAGATCAAGAAATCCGTACCTATGCTGCTGCGGATTGTGAGTTTTCTTATCGCAGTTCACGATTTAAGAAAGCGAGTAATAGATTTGCAATTCTTGATGTCACGTTCCAATTACGCGAAGGTCACATGAGTGATGAAATCCGATACCAAGAATTGGCAGATGAACTTGGTGTAAAAGTTGGTGATCGAGCACCAACCGATGCAGTACGGAAGGCAGTGCTTGCCATTCGTTCCAGAAAGGGAATGATCCTTGATGAATCCAATCGCAACTCATTCAGTGCGGGATCTTTCTTTTTGAATCCTCGAATTCCAGCATCCAAAGTGCCGCAAGGGGCTCCTCATTGGATTGAAGAGAATGGTCTGGTAAAAGTTTCTGCCGCTTGGTTAATCGAAAACTCCGGAACTAAAAAGGGCGAACGATTAGCAGGTGCTGGCATTTCTACTCAGCATGTCCTAGCAATATGCAACGCCGATTCGGCAACCGGCAACGACATTCTTCAATTAGCTCAGCTGGTTAAAGAGCGTGTTAAGAAGACTTTTGATATAGATCTTCACGCTGAAGTCCAATTAGTGGATCTTTCACTATGAATAAGCCAATTGCAGTTATAGGTTCTGAAGGCAAGACTGGTAAATCGGTTATCGCTGCTCTAAGTGCTAGAAATTATTCAACGCGCGCTCTCAACAGATCGAATGTCGATCTGGAAAGCGGGCATGGTCTCGAGGAAAATTTTCAAAATGTTGCTGCCGTCTATGCACTTGCACCAAATTTTCACCCCGATGAGTTAGGTATTGCTGCTCGAGTAGTTTTGGCTGCACGCAATGCTGGAGTTCCTCGTTTGGTTTTTCACTCAGTATTACAGCCGCAACTTCCACAAATGCCTCATCATGTTGCTAAGTCAGAAGCCGAAGAGATTTACATCAATTCCGGAATTGAATGGGCAATTTTGCAACCATGTGCTTACGCCCAAAATCTAACGGCGGCTGTAGTGGCTAATCTGCCTTACTCACCTGAAGCCAGGTTTGGATTTGTTGATATTGCAGATATGGCTCAAGCGGCGGTTCGGCTTCTCACTGACCCCAGCACAACGCATGGCATTTATGAGGCTTGTGGACCAGAAACTTCAGTTGCCGAGGTTGGCGAATTGATGGGATGGGAAGTAGGAAGGCAAAGATTCAAGAGCGATGGTTCATACGCTGGCGATTGCATGGAGGCGATGTTCGAGTATTACGAACTTCATGGGCTGCGAGGAAGTTCGTTGACGTTAAAGATGTTGTTAGAGCGCGAGCCATCGCATGCGGTTAGCGCTTTGAAGAAATCACTTCGCTTCTGAAAGTAATTTTTGGATTCGGCTTACGCCTTCGATTAAATCGTCATCGCCAAGAGCGTAAGAGAGTCTTAAATAACCACTAGGGCCAAATGCCTCACCGGGAACTACTGCGACTTCAACTTCCTCAAGAATCAAATTCGCTAATTCAGCCGAGGTGTTTGGTCGCTTGCCGCGGATCTCTTTGCCGAGTAAAGCCTTAACGGATGGATAGGCATAGAAGGCACCTTGAGGAGTTGGACATTCAACGCCAGCAATTTCATTCAACATCTTGACCATGATCTTTCTTCGTCTGTCGAAGGCTTCTTTCATTTTGTCGACAGCAGCGAGGTCTCCCGACAGTGCTGCAATGGCAGCGCGTTGCGAGACGTTAGAAACATTGGACGAGAGATGTGATTGAAGATTGCTTGCAGCCTTGATGACATCTTTCGGGCCGATCATCCATCCAACTCGCCAACCCGTCATGGCATAAGTTTTAGCAACGCCGTTGAGGATGACACATTGATCAGCCAATTCGGGAACCACAACTGGCATGCTGGGAGCGCTCGCTCCGTCGTAAAGCAGATGTTCATAAATTTCATCGGTAATTACCCAGATTCCGTGTTGCACTGCCCACTCGCCAATGGCTTTAACTTGTTCACGCGAGTAGACCGAGCCAGTTGGATTTGATGGTGAACAAAAGAGCAAAACTTTTGTTCTGGAAGTTCGAGCGGCTTCAAGTTGCGCAACACTTACCAAGTACTCACTTGATTCGTCAGCGAAAATTTCTACTGCAACTCCGCCAGCGAGTTTCACGCACTCCGGATAAGTTGTCCAATACGGGCTAGGAAGAAGTACTTCATCTCCCGGTCCAACCAAAGTGGCGAATGCTTGGTACACCGCTTGCTTGCCACCATTTGTTACCAATACTTGATCGGCAGATATTTCATACCCGGAATCTCTCTTGGTCTTGGCGACGATGGCATCGCGTAACTCTGGCAAGCCAGCGGCGGGGGTGTAGCGATGATTCGCGGGATTCTTTGCAGCGGCGATAGCAGCATCCACGATGTAATCCGGAGTGGGGAAGTCGGGCTCACCAGCGCCAAATCCAATGACGGGGCGACCGGCAGCTTTGAGCGCTTTGGCTTTCGCATCCACGGCCAACGTGGCCGATTCTGCGATGGCTGCAATTCTGGGGCTAATTCTCGGGCTGGATGGCTGGCTCATATCGCTCAGCCTATTGGACACCCCCGGGTTAGACCCGACCAACGGTTGCGCCATAGACTCCACCAACTTGGCGATTTCGCCAGGCTTTGCCGTGCCTAAATGCCGGCAATGCCGGGGGAAGTTTCCTAGAGGGCAGTAGCTCAATTGGCAGAGTTCCGGTCTCCAAAACCGGCGGTTGGGGGTTCAAGTCCCTCCTGCCCTGCTCGAGTAAGAGAGGAAGAGGATGTCAGAGAACGAGAAGGTGGAGAAGCGCCGACCAGGTCTTGGTCTGTTCTATCGCCAAGTTGTCTCGGAGTTGCGCAAAGTAGTTTGGCCAACTCGACGACAGTTAACGACCTACACCCAAGTGGTGTTGGTGTTCGTTACTGCAATCATTCTGGTCGTCTCCCTCTTTGACCTTGGGTTAACCAAATTGGTCTTTTGGGTATTCGGGTAAGGGGCCAACATGAGTGAGACATCGTTTGAAGCGCAATTAGCAGCTGCTGCAGTTGAAGAGGAGATCGCACAGAACGAATCTGCACCGGTTGCAAATACTGAAAGTGCACCGACAGTGGCGGATGCACCAGCAATTAGTGCTGCAGAAGATTCAACCAGCGACGACGCTGAATCTTCAGATATCGATTCATCTGAAGAACCTGAAGATGATCCGATGGCTGAGTTCCGCCGAGCACTTCGTACTGCACCTGGAGATTGGTATGTGGTGCACTCGTATGCCGGGTATGAAAATCGTGTTCGTTCAAATTTAGAGAATCGAATTCAATCTTTAGGCATGGAGGATTACATCTTCCAGATTGAAGTGCCACAAGAAGAAGTCACTGAAATTAAGAATGGTCAGCGCAAGCAAGTTAAGCGCAATGTTTTCCCAGGTTATGTTCTCGTCCGGATGGATCTCACCGACGAGTCATGGTCTGCGGTTCGCAATACCCCAGGTGTTACTGGCTTCGTTGGACATACTCATCGTCCATCACCTTTAACACTTGATGAGGTCGAGAAGATTCTCGCGCCTCGCCCTGAGAAGGCGGAAGCCAAAGCGCAAGCCAAGGTTGTCGACTTCGAAGTTGGCGAATCAGTCACCGTTATGGATGGCCCATTCGCTACCTTGCCAGCCACCATCAGCGAGATCATGGCTGATAACCAGAAACTCAAGGTGTTGGTGTCGATCTACGGTCGGGAAACTCCGGTCGAACTCGGCTTTACTCAAGTTCAGAAACTCTGAGCGTGAATTAACAAAGGACCCAAAGCATGCCTCCAAAGAAGAAACTCGCAGCCATCATCAAGCTGCAGATCCAAGCTGGCGCAGCAACTCCTGCACCACCAGTTGGTCCTGCACTTGGTCAGCATGGCGTGAACATCATGGAATTCGTGAAGGCTTACAACGCCGCCACTGAATCCCAAAAGGGTCAGATCATTCCAGTCGAAATCTCTGTGTTTGAAGATCGTTCTTTCACTTTCATCACAAAGACTCCTCCAGCATCACGTCTTATTCTCAAGGCTGCTGGAATCGAGAAGGG
>CAYFKL010000086.1:380-806 GCA_964343565.1 uncultured Actinomycetes bacterium | reverse complement strand
TCGCCAGTACCGCACAAGCAGCAGGTGGCTTCAATCACCAAAGCCCAGGTGCAAGAGATTGCAAAGACAAAAATGTCTGACTTGAACGCAAACGATATTGATGCAGCCAGCCTGATCATTGCAGGCACCGCTCGATCAATGGGAATCACCGTTACTGATTAATTTTGGAAGTGTGGGAGAACCTCGCTGGTTCGTTAACCACAACTCCACTTAACTAAAGGAGTAGAAATGAAGCGAAGCAAGGCCTACCGCGCAGCAGCTGAAAAGATTGAAGCTGATCGCGTTTATGCACCAATTGATGCAGTGAAGTTAGCTAAAGAAACCAGTGTTACTAAGAATCCATCAACAGTTGAAGTTGCGCTTTCACTTGGTGTTGATCCACGCAAAGCAGATCAAATGGTGCGCAGTACAGTTAACTTGCCTCAC
>CAYFKL010000086.1:0-370 GCA_964343565.1 uncultured Actinomycetes bacterium | reverse complement strand
TTTTGGGGCCACGCGGTTTAATGCCAAACCCCAAGACTGGAACTGTTACAACAGATGTTGCCAAGGCAGTGGAAGATATCAAAGGTGGAAAGATTGAATTCCGCGTTGATAAGCATTCGAACTTGCACTTCATCATCGGCAAGACATCGTTCTCGGAAACCCAATTAGCCGAAAATTTCGCGGCTGCCATTGACGAAGTAATGCGATCTAAGCCTTCTTCATCAAAGGGTCGCTACATCAAGAGCGCCACCATCAGCACCACGATGGGACCTGGCATCAAGGTTGAGACTGCTGGCGGGTCAGCAACCGCATAACTCACGTGCCATAAAACGCTCACGGCATTGTTCAGTCTGGGCGGGCGCGCCACGGT
>CAYFKL010000085.1:0-6150 GCA_964343565.1 uncultured Actinomycetes bacterium | reverse complement strand
GAACCACATGGTCCAGAATCCACGCTAAGTTTTTGCAGAGCGTGAATCGCATCAAGTGCTTGGTCTTCTCTCACATGGACCACACCATCTAATCCTCGTGAAATTGCCGGCCATGCTAGCGAGGAAGGTGTGCCGCAATTAAGGCCGGCCATGATGGTGAGTGAAGTTTCCACCGTGACTGGATGACCAGCTAAGAGACTGGCTTTCATGCAGGCAGCATTCTCTGCTTCCACCGAAACCACAGCCGTTTTTGAATCATCAGAACGGTAATGCTCCACCGCTGCCTGAAGTAATGAACCCACCCCGGTCGGAACTAAAACCAAGTCAGGATGCGAAATCCCTTTTTCACTTAATTGCGAATCAATTTCAAAAAATAGCGTTGAGTAACCATCGACAATATCTTTTGGTGAAGCCTCATAGCCTTCCCAAGCCATGTCTTGTAATAACAACCAATTCTTAGCCTCCGATGCTTTGCGCGCAGCATCAACCGCATCATCGTAAGAACAATCCATGACAACAGCCTCAGCACCTTCACTTCTGATGCCTTCGATCGCCGCATCGGTGACACCTGAAGGAATAAAGATGGTGGCTTGATAACCAAATCTCTTCGCAAAGTGAGCAACAGCCCGTCCATGATTTCCATCGCTCGCCGTTGTTACATGCTTGGGAGCATCAATATCGCGTTGCTTAATTGCTTGGCTTAACGCCCATGATGCTCCTAACGCTTTGAAGGCTGGCAGCCCAAAGCGAGAATTTTCAACTTTCATGAAAACTTGATGGTCACCTGGCAGCGCTAACTCACGCAATTCCGTTGGATGGTAGTCAGCGAAGGAGCGATGAAATTTTATTACTTCAGGTGATACTGGTTGGGCTTTCCAAGTGCGATCTCTCGTATGAGCAAAAAATAAATCATCCATGTGCTAACTCAGATTCAATTAGTTCAACATAGAATCGAATTCCACTCTCAAGAGCCTCATCATTAAATTCATAATCCCTGCTGTGCAGTGGGATTCCCCCACCCTGTCCTTCGCTCCCATTCCCAAGAAAGATAAAGCACGCAGGAATTACTCTGGCGAATGCACCGAAATCTTCACTTGCCATCCATGGGTCGCAAGCACCATTAACTTTTGCCTCTCCCACTGCTCGTTGTGCAGCCCGTACTGCTTTTTCGGTACAGAGAGAGTCATTGATGGTCGGTTCAAATTCATGGGTGTAGGTCAAGGTTGCGCTCGCCCCATGTGCAGCCGCAATGTTTTCCACCAACGTCCGCATTCGTCGCTCTAATAATGCTTGAACATCATCATCGAAACTTCTGGTATCACCCTTGATAGTTACATTCGTTGGAATCGCATTTCGAGCACCATCAGTGATGAATTCAGTGCAGGAGATCACCGCTGATTTGGCGGGATCAACATTTCTGCCAACGATGCTTTGCAATGCAGTCACGATCTCTGCCCCAATGACTATCGGATCAACAACGGCCTGCGGGCGGGCAGCATGTCCCCCACGACCTCGAATCTCAATCACAAAATTATCTTCACTGGCCATCAATGCGCCGGGACGAGTTGCAAAGGTCCCAACTGCCAAGCCGGGCAGATTGTGAATGCCATACATACTGTCCATCGGAATCTTTTGCAGTAACCCATCGGCCAACATCGCCTTTGCACCCAACCCATGTTCTTCGGCAGGTTGAAAGAGAAAGTGCACCTTGCCATCGAATTTTCCTTGAGTACTTAAATAATGTGCGGCGCCTAAGACCATCGCCATATGACCATCATGACCACATGCGTGCATCACGCCATTTGTTGATGCATGAGCGACCCCAGTCTGTTCATCAATCGGCAGCCCATCCATATCCGCACGTAACCCAATTGATTTCGTCGATGACCCACGGATGAGTGACCCAACCACTCCAGTCCCACCAATGCCGGTGTGACATGAGATCCCCATATCGGCGAGCGCTCGCGCGATAAACGCACTGGTCGCCACCTCCTTCATGCCCGTCTCTGGCATGGAGTGCAGGGTGCGACGCCATTCTTGCGCTCGCTGGATGGTTTCCATCATGGCTACACCGTAATTTGTAGACACCCCCAAATCAATTAATTCCAATAGGATGCCAAAATGCTGATCAGGGAGGCAGAGCCCAAAGATGTTTCAGCTATCCATCAATTAATGATCGACTTGGCTGAACACGAAGAGGCTGCCCATCTTGTTGAATCCACTGAGGCGGATTTAACGAATCATTTGTTCTCTCAAAATCCTCATCTTTTTGCTGATGTTGCTGAGATTGATGGGAATGTTGTGGGTTTTGCAATCTGGTTTATCAATTACTCAACCTGGCGCGGCAAGCATGGAATCTATCTTGAAGATCTTTACGTTAAACCTGAATACCGAGGTCAGGGCGTTGGAAAGCAATTGCTTGCTCGACTAGCACATCGTTGTATAGAACGTGGATACGGACGACTAGATTGGTGGGTACTTAACACCAACGAGATTGGCTTAGCGTTCTACAAAACTTTGAATGCAACTCCGATGAGTGATTGGACAGTGCATCGAATTGATCGAGATGCCTTAATCAATCTCGCTAATCAATTTAATCAATCTAATTGATTCTCAATATCGAGAAGTGACTGACCGGGCTCGGCAACAAAGAGTGAAGTTAACTTCTCTAGATCATTGAGCAAACCCTGCACTCGTTCTCGAATTGCGAGCGCAGATGCTTCATCTCCCACCTGTGCCATCACTCCTAATTGATATTGGCTCATAATCGCGACGCGATCTTGCGGGCGAAGCAGTGGCAATACCTTTAAAGAGATCTCTTCCAGGCGAGCGCGATTCTGATCTAACTCACTCTCGGGAATTCGTATGTAGATCAATAGAAAGGATTGAAAATCGCTCGCGCGCGCTGCTAATGATTGTCGTAGTAATTGCAGAAAGAGGTCAGCGGAGAGTGGCTCACTTACAACGTCGCTCACTCAGATGCACGAGCTTCTAAAATCAATGAACCGATAGTTAGTAGAGCCAGAATTATGATGAGAAATCCGATTAAGGCGTAGCCACCTTCACGAATTGAATTTCCAACTGGCAATGCGATCACGTTTGCAACGATGGCTGGTGATCTTCCAAATCGTTTTCCTGCCAGGACTCCTTTACCTGCCGAGTAGAGTCCAACACCTGCGCCAAAGGCAAAAATGATTTCCAGGATGGTGGCGGCAATATGTTTCGGTGTGGCTGCGAAGAACTCGTAGGTCAGCCAGAGTCCTGCCGCGACTAAGACCACACTCTCAAAGAGCAGAATTCCGCCGGCCAGGCGTTTGAAGTTCACCGCTCTAGGCTAGCGTGGACTTATGCGCGCCCTGCTAGTGATAAACCCGCAAGCAACCGGGGTCAGCCGGGCTGTGACCTCGATCGTGACCAGGGCGTTGCAGGCGGAACTCGAGATAGATCTGGTGGAGACCGATGCCAGGGGCCATGGGGTGGCGATCGCGGCTCAGGCGGCTAATTACGAGTTAATCATTGCCTGTGGCGGCGATGGGACCGTTAATGAGGTCGTTAATGGCATGTTCGCCACCAAGGCTCGACTCGGAGTCATTCCTGCTGGAAGCACAAATGTTTTCGCCCGAACCCTGGGGTATCGAAATGATGCGGTGGAGGCGACTTATCAATTACTGCAAGCCGAGGCTGCAAACTCCACACGAAAGATCAATCTGGGAAGAGCAGAGTGGCAAAGCAGCGAGGGTGAACAATTCAATCGACTCTTTACCTTCGGTGCCGGGTTTGGTTTCGATGGAGAGGTCGTGCGGGCCGTTGATTGGTCGAGACGACAAGGTGAAACTTCTTCCGTGTCTCTCTATTGGCGTTCGGTGCTTAGAAAAATTGCGAAACAAATTAACACGGCAAACCCGCATCCACTTTTTTATGTGGAAGAAGCGCTTCCTCTTGGTGTGGCATTAATTTCGAATACCGATCCATATACCTACCTGCATCAACGAGCGATTCACCCAACTCCCCGTTCTAATTATGAATCTGGGCTCGACATGATGGCGCTGACCACATTATCAATTCCGCTTTTGCTGCAAACCATGATGGTTTTATCTTCAGGTAAGACTCCGCGGGGCAAAAATATTATTCATCGCCACGATCTTGATTGTTTAACGTTGCAATCGAAATCTCCGCTCGCGGTTCAAGTTGATGGTGAACCACTTGGAAGAAGTTTAGAAGTTAAATTTTCTGCGGAGAGAAGTGGGTTAACTGTTACCTCACCACTTCGCTAGTTGATCATTCAGCAGTTGGTGCTTGGAAACCACATCGCTTGTGGGTTCCATCGCAATATGGCTTCACTTCAGATTGGCCACAGCGACAGAGTGAGATCTTGTTGGCACTCCTCACAACTTCCCCAGCTTCGTTACAAATTTCGACATTGCCAGAAATAACCAACGGACCGTTTGAATAGACGGTTACTTTTGTTACATCACTCATAGCCGCAATCTTGGCATAGCCAGCCTGATTTGGCGCGTAGAAGTGGCTAGTAAGTTGGAAGCGATGGATCGATTTGCTTTTGCCAGGCTAAAACTCCGCCGCCCACGTGAACGGCGTCGGCGAACCCGGCTTGCTTGATCACTGCTAAACATTCGGCTGAGCGAGCGCCACTCTTGCAGTGGAGAATGATCTGTTTATCTTGTGGCAATTTTTCAAGCACAGATCCATCCAGGAAGTTTTGTTTCGGAATCAGCACTGCACCGGGAATGTTTAAGATTTCGTATTCATTCGGTTCGCGAACATCGATGAGAATGAAGTCTTCATTTCGATCCATTCGCGCTTTCAAATCCATCACAGTGATGGTTGCATCAACAACAGCCTCTGCTGCACCATCTGAAAGCATTCCGCAGAATGCTTCATAATTTTCTAACAGTTGAGTTTGTTGTGGTTTGGCACTGCAGATCGGGCAATCAGGATCTTTTCTCACCTTGATTTGTCGGTAATCCATTTCTAAGGCGTCATAAATCATCAATCGACCGATAAGTGGTTCGCCAATTCCGGTAAGAAGTTTGATGGCTTCGGTGACCTGAATGGATCCGATACTTGCGCAGAGCACACCGAGCACTCCGCCTTCGGCGCAACTTGGGACCATTCCCGGTGGGGGTGGTTCTGGATAGAGGCAGCGGTAGCAAGGGCCGTATTCACTCCAGAAGACAGACGCTTGTCCATCAAACCGATAGATGGATCCCCAGACATATGGCTTTTTCAATAGTACGCATGCATCGTTAACTAAATATCGAGTTGCAAAGTTATCGGTTCCGTCGACGATCAAGTCGTATTGAGAAAAAATTTCCATGACGTTATCAACGTCAATGCGAGTGTTGTGAATGATGACATTAACCAACGGATTAATTTCTTTAACAGAGTCGCGAGCGCTTTCGGCTTTGCTTCTCCCGATATCGCTTTGGCCATGAATAATCTGGCGCTGCAAATTTGATTCATCAACGGTGTCGAATTCAACGATTCCTAAAGTCCCAACGCCGGCGGCTGCCAGATACATCAATGCTGGGCTTCCCAGACCGCCAGCCCCAACGCAGAGGACCTTGGCATTCTTTAATCGCTTCTGGCCAAGCATCCCGACGTCAGGAATGATCAAATGACGGGAGTAACGGCGTACTTCATCAACCGTTAATTGCTCCGCTGGCTCAACTAGCGCTGGATACTCGTTCATAACACCTCTTCCCTATGGCTAACCCTGCCAAAGACCTCCCTATTCCCGCTAATCGCGAAGTATTCGCGGGTCGCTATTTCAACCTAAGATTCGTTCATGGCCCGGCTACCAAGAGATGAGCGGAGAGCGCAATTACTTGCCGCTGCCCAAGAGTCGTTCGGTGCCAATGGTTTTCATGCTGCCTCGATGGAGGAGATAGCCGATCGGGCTGGCGTGAGTAAGCCAGTGCTTTATCAACACTTCCCTAGCAAACTCGATCTCTATCTAGCCGTCTTAGATATCCATATCGATGCGTTGATTTTTGAGTTGCAGAAAGCGATTGCTTCAAAGAAAGAGAATGTTGACCGAGTGCAGGCAACCACGTTGGCCTACTTCACTTTGATTGATCAACAGCAGGAAGTCTTCAAAATCCTCTTTGAAAGCGACATCATCGCTGAGCC
>CAYFKL010000084.1:0-6557 GCA_964343565.1 uncultured Actinomycetes bacterium | reverse complement strand
GTGTAACCAAGTGCCAGCGCTGGAGAATCCCAGCCTCCCGAAAGCAGTGGCACCATTCCGTATTGAGTATTCGCAAACGAAGGCTGATGCGTGTAAAGCTGTGGCCAGAGATCAATGATGTGAGTACCTGGTTCACCAGTTGCCACCATATGAATAGCCATGTAGCCATTGGAATTAAATCCGCAACCATAGCCAACATGACTGTTGTCATAGGTCACGGCCATGGTGTTATCGAATTGAGTCCAACCAACTCCTCGAACAGTGATGGTGAATGCTTCCCCTGCTTTGAAGTTGTAGGTGCCTACTCCAACACCGCCAAGATCTTCAGCACTAGCACCAGATTTCTGTGCTTTAGCAACATCAGCAGTTCCAACACCAAGGGTGGCATCTTTTCCATTCTTATCCTTGATGCTCCACATGGTGTGCTGGACGTAATAGGAGGCTTGTGCCAACACTTTGTTGCCAGATTTAACTTGAACAACGTGATAGCCACCAAGATTGTCTGGAATCGTTAACTCAGCATCCAAAGTGCCATTCTTCACGGTGCCGGTTGACATTGGAATGCCGTTAAATTTCCAGCACTGTGTGCTTCCAACCGGGCAATCAACTCGACTACCCACAACTGTTGACCAGACTAGATCAACGTTTCCATCATCGGGCAGTCCAGTGACGTTGAGTTTAACCTTTTGCAAGATTGGCCCGTGGTCTGGAGTCAGTTTTGCAACCGCACTTGTACTAGGTGCCAAATCTCCAGTTGTCGAAATTGTGGTTCGCTCCTTGATCGCTGGAGTGACAGTCATCGGCCAAGTCATTGATGGTTTCAATGCCCCAACTCCTGGATCCTTGGTCACAGTGAAGGTCTTCAATTGACCCATGGCGTGAGGCACTGGTGATTGCAGGATGTTCATGTACTGGTACTCAATGGCATCCATAACGTGAACAAAGTGCTTACCTGGTCGTCCAGCTGCTCTAATTACCGCAGTGCCAGTTCCACGAGTCCACAGCGCTAAAAATTGACCCATGTAATCGTTGTCGTAATTAATTGCTGCACCAGCGGTGTAAAGGCTTGCACCCATACCTGTATAGGTAATCGTGATGGGAGTTCCGATTGGTCCTTTTGTTGGGGACATCGAAACTGATCGCATGACTTCGAATCCACCCTTGGCAACCGCAACATCATCCTTGACTAGATAGATGTCATGAGTGTTGCCAAAGTCTGCCGGGACTTTGGTCTGGAATGTGAAGGCACCAGATGCATCCGTGGTGACCTTCCCCATCTCAACATTGATCTTGGTGTATTTGGTTCCACGGAAATTTGCAGTTGTTGGATCAACTTCACCCAACCATGCAGCATCCGTGGTGTTCCACGCCAGTGAGTAACTGGTGTTCGGAGTTAACCCCGAGCCAGTAACAGTGAATGGATCATTCAAGATACCGGTATCTGGTTTAACTGCGAGCGCTACAACCGTACTGGCGTTGGTGAAAGTTGATTTCATCAAACTTCCGTTAAATGGATATGGATATTTCGCCAACACCTCTGCAGGTGCACTCAACGTTTGTAATGTCATTTCTGCCTGCGCTGGAGCACTTAACGGTATTGCCAGTGCCAGAGTGAGTGCCGCTACAGCACTCCATACTCGATGCTTCATAATCTCTCCTCAAATTATGGGACCGCTTAAACGTTTTGAAACGGTTTAGGACATTGCGGACCAAAGTTCTGGTGGTGGAGTTCGTCGGTCAGATGACCGACGAACTCCCATAGCACTACGCGTTAAGAGTTAGCAGTGAAGTAGTTGCCCAACGAGATGGGGAGTAAACAAACTTCTCACCCATGACGGCAGGAGTAACAACGACTGTCTTAGTCACCTTTTGTGGTTGGTAAACCACTTTGCCATCGACCTTGACTGTCTTACCGTTCTTCTTCATTGCTACATAGTTAGTCTCGACAACTTGCTTGGTTACTTCTGGTTTTTCGATCAGTGTTACTTCAACGCTGTAATCGATAGTTCCCAAGGTGCTGTACTTTCCACTTTCAGGTTCTCCTGTAGTTAAAGCGGCTGCCCAGAAAGCCGAACCACTGTGGTTTCCATAGGAGAGAACGGTTGGAGTATCCCAACCCTTGATAGTGATTGAGACTTTGGCATCCTTGTTAGTTAATGGAATGCCATTCTGTAGGTAATCGTTTACATAGACTCGGAAAACAATTCCCATGCCTCGAGCAAATTGGCTCATCTGCACGCAGCTATTGCTCTGCAGTGATGCTGCCAAAGTCTTGGCAGGTGAACCAGATGCGTTCACGGTGTCAACGTATAGTCCCAATCTTTCGTACTTGAAATTTTGACCAGGTTGATTGATTGGCGTGCCAACCGAAGCAGTTCCACTCGCGGTGATCGCAGTCAATGTGGAATCTGTAGGAGTTAATTTTGCAGTGATTGGAACGTTTCCGGCTTTTGGAGAAGTCCAGGTGCACGATGCGGTAAATGGAGCAGCCTCTGTGGTCGCAACTGCATCACAACCTGAAATCGCAACACCATCTGCGGTAAAAGCAACCTTGCCTGGGACACTTGCAGTGACTGCAATGACTCCAGGAGCCAAACCGAATACTTGGCTTCCAGGGTTACGACCAAAAGTGAGCGTTGGATCAGCAGCATGCGCTGCTGGGACTCCCAAGGTGAGCGATATGGCAACAGTTGCAACTACCGCTAAACCTCGACTCTTAATTCGAAACATAATCTTTTCTCCTTTAGTTGAGTAGGTCTTTAATCAAATTTCCTATTTGGTAGCGATAGTTCCGCTAAGGCTCATGGTGAACGAGGGAGAGTCAGTGCTCCCCGCCGTCATGGCTTTCACATAGAAGTTTCCGGAAGCTTTTAATGTGCCCGATGCCTTGGCATATTTGCCGGTTCCACCAGTGATGATGGCTTTACCAGTGACATTGATAGTGGCTGGCGCTGCATCATTGTCAGCACATGCACGAGACGAAGGTTCAACCTTCATCTTGATGGTATCTGCGCCACTTCCAAGAGTGCCGGTTCCTTCAAAAGGTGCACATTGCTCAGTTGGAGCTGCAAATCCTGAGCCAGAAAATTCACCAAGTCCAGCAGTGGTGCCGCTGCCAGTTCCTGTCACTGAAGTGACTTTGACATCGGATGAACTCCATTGCAGCGTTATTTTTCCTTTATATGTGGCATCTATAGCCACTCCACCAGCAACTGGTGCAGATGGCGCAGCGCTAACTTTTGTACTCGACCACCCGGTTGGACACTTTGCGGTGGTAACAACCTTCTTCTGTGCACCTTTGTAGCACGTGAGTGATTTTGCCTCAGCACTTGCTGCTGATAGCACCAGGGCGCCGGTTGTCATGGTCATGATGATTAGCTGAGCAATTGCCCGCTTCTGAAGTGTTTTCATTTCGGATCTCCCATTCCTATTCACTTCTTTTTCTTACGTTTGAATTTTTTCGAGTATTCAAGGTTTTGTTTAGTGAATAGGTCTCAAATGAAAGGTCGGCTAAGTCACAGCATGAGTTCTATACCGGATAACAATTTTCTTTTTTAGAGATAAAAAAGTTTTTTACTGAAAATGGCTAAATTTGGAGGATTCTTTGATCAAGAAAGTTGCAGGGTGGCGATATCTGCGGGGCCAACGCCGCAGCAACCACCGACATACATGGCGCCATGCTGCACCCATGCCTTCACAGATTCTGGGTCTAAAGAGTGCGACCCACCAGACCAGGTCTTGCTCAGCGCATCCCACTTTCGCCCCGAATTCGGGTAAACCACAAAAGGCAGATTTGTGGGCGCGGAGGCGAGTAAGGGTGTGACTAAATCAGGTGAAGTGCAATTAATTCCAACGGCTAACAAATTAGCGGCTCCGCTGATGGCTCTGACGGCTTGCTCGAAGGAAGTGCCTGCACAAATATTTCTTTCATTCACACAAGAAAATGAGATCCAATATGGGATGTCGAATTGATTGAGCACTTCAACGATGATTTCTGCTTCGCGGATTTCCGGGATAGTCTCAACGGCAAATAAATCTGGCTTGGATGCGGCAAGAACTTCAAGTCGACGGGAATGAAACTCCCGTAATTGCGAAGTTGATGCGTCGTAATTTCCACGGTATTCCGAGCCATCTGCTAAAGCAGCACCATAAGGACCAACACTTGCTGCCACCTTGGCTGGTGCGGCATTAATGGAGATGGCTTCAGCCGCTAAGAGAGTTGACAACTTCAAGGCTGCAGAAACTTCACTCTCGCTCCAACCAAAGGATGCTCCACCTTGAAAGGAAATCTGGTAACTCGAAGTGATGATGATTTCCGCACCAGCACGAAGATAATCGACATGCGCTTGCCGGATCGCATCGGGATTCGAGCGCAGCAACTCTCCAGTCCAAAGGGATGTCTGCATGATGGAGCCACGTTCTTCCAATGCCGTAGAGAGACCGCCATCAATTTTGATTACCATTTACCGTGTCCTTTGATCAATGCGTATCTTAGAAGATAAATTGAGACCCTTCATTCGACGGGAGAATGTGTGCAACTCTTTCAAACCACCAGGTTAGAGGGTCACTCACTTTCGCTTGATGATTACGAAAAATTTGCTCTCGAAGTCGAACCAGTCTGGCCAGGATTTAGTAATCCATACCAACATTTAATTACCGGACCGAACCCATTGCCCCATCGAATCCCCCGCGTCAGAAAGAATCCTGCCTTTGCGCAGATCGGTTTGATATTAGGAGTTTCAAAGCAGGAGCGAGCGATTGTTGGATCGGTTGGATTCCACGACTTTCCAGACGAGCGAGGAATGATCGAAGTTGGTTACGGAATAGTTGAACCGCTTCAAAATCAAGGTTATGGGAAGGAACTACTTCACGGTGCTTGGAAGTACATCGCTCTCCGAGACGACGTCAAGGTACTGAGGTACACCGTCTCGCCAAATAATCCCAAATCTGTCTACATCATCAACTCACTCGGATTCGAACTTGTCGGCGAACAGATGGATGAAGAAGATGGGCTTGAGTTGATTTACGAACTTGATACCAAAACTTATCTATCACGATTCCATTGAGAGAATTCGCCCTGCAAAGATCACTTGTTGGAGTTAATCTAGCAATGTGGCCAGGATCCTGTTCGTTCCGTTCGATCAGCTCAACTCGAGCCATGGCGTGCTTAAGAATGCAAATAAGAAAGAAGACATCGTTCTTCTAGTTGAACAGCAGCGAACCCTATCCAAAACCACGTTGCATCGGGAAAAACAATTCTTCCTTATCTCAAGCGCTCGACACTTCAAGGAAGATCTCAAGAAGAAAGGATTTAAGACTGAGTATCTGATTTCGGAGTCTTTCGCTGAGGCATTCCAAACAATCCGAAAGAAATATCCACAGCATGACCTCTGCGCGGCATCCCCCAACTCGTTTGGTGCGCAAGAGCAGATGTTAAAAAACAAGGTGAATCTGCTCCCAAACGATTTCTTCCTCACATCCAAAGATGAATTCCAAGCCTGGGCGAGAAGGCAGAAAAAGTTCACAATGGAAAACTTCTATCGATTGCAAAGGGTTAAATTCAACGCGTTGATGGATGGTGACGATCCAGTCGGAGGACGATGGAATTACGATGCGGAAAATCGCCTGCCTCCACCGAAGAATTATTCGTGGCCACCCTACTTAGAACACAAACCTGACGAAATAGATAAGCAGGTGGCCGAAGAACTTAACCATCAACCTTCGGGAATTTGGGCAACAACCCGGAAGGGTGCACTAGCGCAACTTGAATACTTTCTTAAGCACCACTTAAAAACTTTTGGACCATATGAAGATGCAGTTACTACAGATAATTGGGCACTTCATCACTCTCTCTTAAGCCCCTACCTAAATAATGGGTTACTTCATCCACAAGAAGTATTAGATGCAACGCTCGCAAGATTCAATGAGGGAGACATCCCGATCGAATCTGCCGAGGCTTTCATACGTCAATTAATTGGATGGCGTGAATATGTGCATGGCATGTATTGGTTCTTGGGTCGAGAGTATCGGGATGAAAACCAATTACATGCGAACCGAAAACTCGATGAATTTTTTTGGGACTCTTCCCAGACGGATCTGAACTGTATGAAGCAAACCATTTCTGACATTGAAGCGCGGGCCTGGACTCATCACATACCTCGGCTCATGATTCTTAGTAATTACGCGTTGCTCACCGGAATAAAACCAATGGAATTCCTCAACTGGATGAAAGACGTTTACGTAGATGCCACAGATTGGGTAATGGTGCCTAACGTCATTGGCATGGGGTTACACGCAGACGGCGGAAGAATGATGACTAAGCCTTACGCAGCTGGAGGTGCCTATATCTCGCGTATGACCAACTACTGCGGTGGATGCAAATACAATCCAAAACTCAGAGTTGGTGAGAACGCTTGTCCCTTCACCACCCTGTATTGGGACTTTCTTGATAGACACCGAGAGGATTTTTCAAAGAATCATCGGATGGCACAGCAGGTGCGTGGATTAGATCGATTAACCGATCTTCCAGAACTACGAATTCAAGCCAAGAAATGGCT
>CAYFKL010000083.1:0-6598 GCA_964343565.1 uncultured Actinomycetes bacterium | reverse complement strand
AGTTCAACTGCTCGAGTATCTTTCAAAATTTCATGGACTCGAAGTGAATTTCCTAATGACTTACTCATCTTTTCACCAGATGTAGTTACCCACGCGTTATGGAGCCACCTCTTGGCGAAGCCATAACCAGCGGCATTTGATTGCGCGATTTCATTTTCATGATGAGGAAAAATTAGGTCTAGCCCTCCGCAATGAATATCGAAAGTCTCACCAAGATATTGATGTGCCATAGCGCTGCATTCAAGATGCCAGCCAGGTCGCCCTGCGCCCCATGGAGTCGGCCAAGATGGCTCCCCTGGTTTGGCGGATTTCCATAATGCAAAATCTCGAGGATCTTTCTTAATCTTCAACTCGCTTGGTTGATCGCTATCGGAAGCGGGTTGTAAATCATCAAGTTTCTGTCCCGATAATGACAAGTACTTTTCCAAAGATCGAACTTCCAGATATACATCGCCATTTCCTGGCGCATATGCATGACCACGATCAATCAATCGTTGCATCATTTCAATCATTTGAGTGATGTGACCAGTTGCTCGTGGCTCATAAGTTGGCGGAATACAATTTAGTGCAGCGTAAGCGGAATTAAACTCGCGCTCATATTTCATGGCGAGCGCCCACCAATGCATATCTTCTTTCACTGCATTGGCGAGAATCTTGTCATCAATATCTGTCACGTTTCTGACAAAGGTAACTCGATAACCATGACCTTGTTCAAGCCAACGTCGTAGCAAATCAAAATTGATGGCACTTCGGATATGGCCAATATGCGGCGATGACTGGACTGTTGCACCACATAAGTAGATTGAAACCTCGCCAGACGCGATTGGTTCAAAATCACTCACGCTGCGAGTGAGAGTGTTATAAAGTGTCAAAGCCACGCGTACAGCCTAACGAAGAAGCGCGGTAGCAATTGCCGCGAGTCCCTCGCCACGGCCAGTCAAACCAAGTCCATCTGTTGTTGTCGCAGCAACCGAAACCGGGGCGCCCAAAACAGAACTGAGGGCAGCCTCCATTTCGTTTCTTCGCGTTCCAACTTTCGGTTTATTACCAATAATCTGGACTGAAACATTTTCAATTTCAAATCCGAAGGATCTAACGATTCGCAACACCTCACTAAGAAGGGTTGCCCCACTCGCGTCTTTCCACTCGGGGCGATCAGTGCCAAAAACGCTACCAAGATCACCTTGCTGTGAAGCCGATAGCAATGCATCACATATTGCGTGAGCAACTACATCAGAATCCGAATGACCTTCTAGCGCAGTCTCACCAGGCCAGGCGATTCCGCCAAGCCACAGAATCGAGCCCGTGCTATCTCCAAATCGATGTACGTCAACTCCAATGCCAGTTCTCATGATCGACCTCGATTCACTACTAGATTTGCAAGGACCAAATCGTTTGGCACAGTAATTTTGAAAGCATCCTCATGCCCCATCACGATGTGCACTCTCTCCCCCAACTGTTCTACCAAGAATGCATCATCCGCGTTTGGATCACCAGATGATTTTTCATGAGCCCGCTCCAGAAGGTCCCGCTTAAAACCCTGCGGGGTTTGCACTCTCACTAGAGCCGCTCTCTCTTCAGTGCTCAAAACTAATTGATCTTTCACTCGCTTTATCGTGTCAACCATTGGTAAAGCAGGAATCACAGCATCCTTGCCTTGAGAAAGTGCATGAATTACTTCTAAATAAACGCTTGCAGGCGTAAAAGCTCTAGCAGCGTCATGGACTAAAACATGCGTGATTTCTTTATCAATGTGTTTCAAGGCCGAAGCTACACTTGCACTTCTTATTTCGCCTCCGGTAACAACCTTAACCGCAGGAACAAATTCCTTTATCGAATGTTCGAAAATGTGTTCACTTCCTGATGGAGCAGCCACGATGACTTGATCTACATGTGAAATTGCTCCAGCAACAGCATGGTAAAGAATGCAATGCTGACCAACTTGAACCAAAGCTTTTGGCAGCGCGTGCCCTAATCTCTCACCGCTTCCTGCAGCAGGAATAATTGCGGCAAGCTTCATGAGTTTAGGAAGCTAAAACCTCGTCGAGAATGGATTCAGCTTTTACTTCATCCGTCTTCTCTGCGAGCGCAAGTTCACTGATCAAAATTTGACGCGCTTTTGCCAGCATTCGTTTTTCACCGGCGGAAAGACCTTTTTCTTTATCTCGACGAAAGAGATCTCGAACAACTTCAGCGACCTTGATGACATCACCCGATGCCAATTTCTCTAAGTTGGCCTTATATCGGCGTGACCAGTTAGTGGGTTCTTCGGTGTATGGCTGGCGAAGGACGGAGAAGACTCGATCCAGACCGGCTTTATCAACCACATCGCGAACTCCGACTAAATCCACATTCTCTGCGGGGACTCGTACGGTGAGTTCTCCTTGTTGAACCTTGAGCACGAGGTACAACTTCTCCTCGCCTTTAATGGTCCGGGTCTCAATCGATTCAATGAGAGCTGCTCCATGGTGGGGATAAACAACGGTTTCGCCGACCTTAAACGTCATTCCAGGGCCTTTCGAAGTGGATGACCCAATTCTACCAGCGGTTTCAGTTGAATCCGAATCGTGATTCTCACTGTTTCCGCAGGTCAGAGGCGATTTTTCTCTGATCGAGTGGGGTTGACATCACCGAGTTCTTCTGCATTGGGTAGGCTCCACCTACTAGATCGGAGAGAGAGTGTTTACCAAACGATTCACTGCAATTCTTGTTGGATTATTGCTCACTGGTTGCGGAGCCGGACAGAGTGCCCAAACATCAGTTGCTTATATGCCAGTTGATGGAGTTCAAGGAGCCTCAGCTGATGTCAAAGTAAGAAATGTTGTGCTGGTCAACATAAATGGAACATTGGTCCTGGTAGGAACCGCAGTTACTTCTGGAGAATCTTCTGATCGAATCACTGGAGTTTTGATCAATGGTGCACCTATGTCCATCTCTCCAGCAGCTCCCGTTCTAGAAAATGGCACTCCTGTCACTTTTGGTGGACAGAGTGCGACGGCAAATGGAGTCCTCACTGCCGCAACATTACGTCCCGGTCAACATGCAAAAGTTACTTTCACATTTGAATCTGCCGGAGATATTGAAGTGACGGCATTAGTACGACAAAACGATGAGGAATTTGCCAGCGTTAGCGTTCCATCCGTTTAAATCTCGTACTTGTATCCAAGCCCTCGTACAGTAGTGATAATTTGAGGATTTGCTGGGTCTTGTTCGATCTTAGCTCTGATCCGTTTTATGTGAACATCTAACGTTTTGGTATCTCCCACATAATCAGATCCCCAAACTCGGTCTATGAGTTGTACACGAGTTAGCACTCGTCCCGCATTCCTCAACAACATTTCAAGTAGATCGAACTCTTTGAGAGGAAATGGAACTACGTTTCCAGAAATTCGAACCTGATGGCGTTCTGAATCTAAGGTAACCTGATTCACTGAAAGCACACCATCTGTCGGCGCATCTATTGCAGCACCGCGACGTAAGACTGCTCGAATGCGAGCGACAAGTTCGCGTGCTGAATATGGCTTTGTCACATAATCATCTGCACCAAGTTCAAGTCCAATTACTTTATCAATTTCATCATCTTTTGCAGTTAGCATGATGATCGGAACAGACGAAGACTTTCGAATTTCTTTACAAACTTCTACCCCACTCATTCCAGGAAGCATGAGATCTAACAGAACTAGATCGTAACCATTACGTTCGAAGAGTGTTAAGCCTTGATCACCTGATGATGCAACTTCAACTGTAAATCCCTCTTTTGAGAGTAGGAACTCTAAAGCTTCAACGAATGAAGGTTCATCTTCGATAATCAGGATACGAGTCATGGCAGGGCACTCTCGATTCTTGTTGATGGCAGCTTAATTGTAAAAGTACTTCCTGAACCTTCTTGACTCCAAACATTCACCGTTCCACCATGATTTGCAACTATATGTTTCACGATAGAAAGCCCTAGGCCAGTGCCTCCGGTATCTCGAGATCTTGCAGGATCTCCGCGATAAAAGCGTTCAAAAATTCTATCCATTTCTGAAGCTGCAATTCCAATTCCTTGATCTATTACTGAAATTTCAAGCGAATTTTCGTTTTCAGAAATACCTATTCCTATTTGGGTGTGACTAGGGCTGTAAGCAATTGCATTATTGATTAGATTTGAAACGGCAGTAACAAGCTGATTCCTTGAACCTAGCACCGCGAGTGAAGTTTCTGCGGGTAACGTGAGGGTGATATTTTGCTGATCAGCCTTCAGTTTTTCGCGATCTGCAGCCTCTCTGATTACTTGATCTATGAGGATCTTTTCAGGTGAAGCAAGTGGATCACTGCTTTGTAAGCGCGAAAGATCAATTATTTCTTGAACCAAATTAGTCAACCGACTTGATTCTTTACTTATTCGATCAGCAAATTTTTTTATCGCATTTGGATCGTCACTAGCTTCTGCAATGGCTTCAGCCAAAATAGAAAGAGCCCCTATCGGTGTCTTTAATTCATGTGAAACGTTTGCAACAAAATCCCTACGTACTTCATCAATCAACTTGGTTTGGCTTTCATCTTCAACAAGTAGCAGTACAGTTCCTGGAATTTCAGATTTGATATGAATACCAGAGACTTTGAGTTCAAGTACTCCAGATCCCGATAACCCTCGTCGGAAATCCAATTGATCTAAGTGCTTATTAAAGTCTTTACGACAATTCCTGGTGAAATTGACTAGATTTTCACCGATTAATTTCCCATCGCGCACAAGGCCGGTAAGTACTGCAAACTCGTTTGCAAACTCAATCCGCTCTCCAGAGGAAACCACCATGGCGGCATGAGGCAATGTTTCAACTATCGCTTTCAGAGCATCCGTAACGGGTGGAGTTTGCGCCTCCAGTCGCGCTGGTCTTCTCCATAAGCCCATGGGTTTATCGTACGAGTCATTCACTATTCACCACGATTTGGGGCAAGTTATCACTTAAAATTTGCCTAAAGTTCAACAAGCTCAACCCAGATGCGGTCAAGTTCAACTACGCTAAACCCATGCGCGATGCTTATCATGAGGAACTAGACGGTATTTCCCATACGTTGGTTCGTCTCGCTGAATTAGTTGATGAAGCGATGACAAGATCCACAAAGGCCTTGCTCGAAAGCGATCGGGCCCTTGCGGAAGAAGTTATTGCAGCCGACGCTGTCATTGATCAAATACAACATGAATTAGACGCAACCACCATCAACCTCATTGCCAGGCAGCAGCCAGTCGCGGGCGATTTGAGAACATTGGTTACTTCGCTCCGGATGAGTGCAGATCTTGAGCGAATGGGGGATCTAGCAGATCACGTTTCCAAAGTAGCCCGTATGAGATACCCAGCTTGCGCTGTGCCTGAGGAACTCCGCAGCACGATTTCAGAGATGGGAAAGGTCGCATCTTTAGTAGTTCAAAAGATGGCAAAGATTATTGCTAATCGAGATATCGACGGCGCATTGGCTTTAGAAAAAGATGATGATCTGATGGATCAACTTCATAGGAAACTTTTTATCGCATTGCTTGAGCCATCATGGACTCATGGAATTGAAACAGCAATCGATGTAACGCTCATAGGTCGCTACTACGAAAGATATTCAGATCATGCGGTTTCCGTAGCTCGTCGGCTTTACTACTTGGTTACTGGAGAATACGCCAACCAGCAGAGTTAACGTTTACCTTGTTGCGCAACGGCTTTTATCGCACTCTCGGCAGCGGTGGGATCTAGATACTCTCCGCCTGATTTCACAGGCTTCATATCGTGATCTAATCGATAAAGAAGTGGAATTCCAGTTGGAATGTTCAAAGTCGCAATTTCATCATCTGAAACGCCATCTAAATGCTTCACCAATGCTCGAAGTGAATTGCCATGAGCCGTTATCAAAATAGTTTTACCAGTTCGCAAATCAGGAACAATAGAGTCTTTCCAATATGGAATTAAACGATCTACCACATTGGCTAAACACTCTGTCCGAGGCAATTGCGCTCCAAGCTCGGCATAGCGCACATCGTTTGACTGACTGTATTCACTTGAATCTTCAATCGGAGGTGGCGGTACGTCGTAGGAACGGCGCCAGAGTGCAAATTGTTCTTCACCATAAGCCGCAAGTGTTTCGGACTTGTTTTTCCCTTGAAGTGCCCCATAGTGGCGTTCGTTAAGTCGCCAACTTCTTTTCACAGGAATCCAATGTCGATCACAAGCATTTAGCGCGAGTTGCGAAGTACTTATTGCTCTTCTTAATAGCGATGTATGAACTACATCCGGTAGCAAATTTTTTTCTCGCATTAGTTCACCGCTACGAATTGCTTCCCTTTCACCAGTCGATGAAAGCGCAACGTCTACCCAACCAGTAAACAAATTCTTTGCGTTCCATTCGCTCTCGCCATGTCGAAGTAAAATAAGTGTGAAAGACATAATCTCAGTCTGCCAGTGTTTTAACTCTGCATCAAATGACTGAAAGCCTTCAAGTTATCCAGCGACTCTCCGCGGGAAACTCGCCAAGCCCATTCGCGACGAATAGCGGAGGTAAACCCGAGTTCAACTAGGCGATTGAAGGCATCATCTGCGAACCGAATAACTGCACCAAAAATTCGATCAATATCTTC
>CAYFKL010000082.1:0-6720 GCA_964343565.1 uncultured Actinomycetes bacterium | reverse complement strand
CAGCCGCTAACGTTCGCGTGCTGCCCCCGACCCAACTGCGCCCATCGCTCTGTTGGGTCAAGGTGACTGTTCCTGAACGGCCGACGCAGCGACCTTGCCAGACCTGGTATCGCTCCCGCTGCGCACCAATGGCAAAGAGCCACTGCGCTACTCCGGCATTGAAACTGCCAGTAACTGGATCTTCAATCACACCTTCGCGCGGACCGAAGACCCGGACTTCGTACGCAGCATCACTCTCAGCTGGGTATGCGCCTAATACACCAACCATCAACTCCGGTGCCTTAGAAAAATCTGGTTTTAAATCAATGACTTCCTGCGCAGTTGAAACTTCTATCGCAATCCACCCCGGACCATTATCGACCCATTGGGCATTGATGACTTTCTTCGATTCAATTCCGAATGCCTGCGCGATCCGTTCAATCGTGGATGATTCAACTTCTCCACTTCGAATCAGTGGCGGCGCGGCAAAAGATAAGAGTCCATCATTATTCAATTCAACTAATCCAGCACCGCATTCTTGCCACAGCGTTTTCTGCTTAGAACCACTGCGCTCTAGCCACGCGTGTGCAGTGCCAAGTGTTGGATGTCCTGCGAATGGTAATTCGGTACGGGGAGTAAAAATCCGAACTCGATAATCTGCACTATCTGTTGGTCGAAGTAGAAAAGTTGTCTCTGAAAGATTTGTCCATTGCGCAATTAGTTGCATTTGTTCTGTCGTCAAATTATCGGCTTCATAAACCACTGCAACTGGATTTCCCGAAAAGGGTTTATCCCCAAAGACATCGACAACGACGTAAGGTAATTCCATGCACGCTCCGAATCGCTATTTTGGTATCAGGCAAGACTAAGGAAGAGTTTTTTCAATCTCTCTAGATTCTCAGCATTGTTTTTCGAATCTTCTTGCACACACTCTTGCAAACTCGCTGCTATCAAAGTCATGGCTGCCGTATTTACCGCCTTGGATACCGCAGCCATTTGATGCACGATCTCCTCGCAGGTACGACCTTCTTCTAACATGCGCACTACGCCAGCGACCTGACCTTGCGCTCGTTTTACTCGGGTGAGAATCTCCGCACGCTGAACTTCATCTTTGAGAACATGGGCTTTAGGTGCTCGTGCCATCTCTTCTCCTCACAACTCAACCAACATCCATCACTATACCCCCTAGGGGTATATCAACCGATAGTTCTGATTAAGCCGGTGAAGTGGGATCGAGTGAGTACCAGATGGTCTTAGTCTCGGTGTACTGATCCAGCGCCTCTAGCCCCTTATCTTTTCCACCAAATCCGGAAGTCTTATAACCACCAAATGGAGTTCCGATCGAACCTTCGCCGTAGCAGTTCACTGAGACCACGCCCGCGCGAACTGCTCGAGAGAGGCGATGTGCGGCATCTAAATCTTTTGTGAATACTGATCCAGCCAAACCATAATCGGTGTCGTTTGCGAGCGCGATTGCCTCTGCCTCACTCTTAAATGTGAGTACCGAAACCACGGGTCCAAAGATCTCTTCACGTGCAACAGCCATGTCAGGTTTTACATCAGTAATGATGGTTGGTGAAACAAACCAACCACCTGTCTCTTCCATGATGCGATTGCCGCCGTGTGCAATCGTTGCTCCAGCCTTTGTTGCACCGTCGACATAACGCAACACTCGGTCTAGGGCTTCTGTTTCAATAACCGGGCCAAGGCGAGTCTCTTCTTTTGCTGGATCTCCAACTGGAACTTCTTTCGTAGCGGCAGTTAGAGCGGCAACTAAATCTTTTTCAATTGATTCATGCACCAATATTCGAGAACCTGCTGTGCAGTTCTGTCCGGTGTTCCAAAATGCTGCATTAACAAGTTCAGGTATAACAGCATCCAAATAAGAGGCTGCATCCTTCATTACGATTTGCGGGCTCTTACCTCCACACTCCAACACGATCTTTTTCATGTTGCTATCAGCTGAGTAACGCAAAAATTGTTTGCCAACCGCGGTTGAGCCAGTGAAAGTTGCCAAGTCTGCAAAATTGCTCAGTGCAAGAGCCTTGCCAGCTACTTCGCCATATCCAGGAACCACGTTGAAAACGCCATCTGGAATTCCAGCCTCGCTCGCTAACTGCGCAATGAAGATTGCACTAAGCGGTGATTGCTCAGCAGGTTTCACCACAATGGAATTTCCAGCGGCGAGCGCAGGGCCAAGTTTCCAACCCAACATCATTGCTGGAAAGTTCCACGGCAATACTGCAACAACCACACCGATTGGTTCTTTCACAATCATGCCGAAATTTTCCGGACCGGTTGGTGCAATTCGGTCATAAACTTTATCGATCGCCTCGGCATACCAATTGATGGTTGCAACTACATCTGGGATATCAATATTGACGCAATCAAAAATAGTTTTTCCCGCATCCGTTGAATCTAAATAAGCAATCGTTTGCAAGTTGGATTCAATAAGTGAGGCAAACTTTTGCAAGACTGCTTTGCGATGAGTGGGAGAAGTACGACTCCACACTCCAGAATCAAATGATCGTCTTGCTGCTTTAATGGCGCGATCTGCATCAACTTCAGCGCACTCTGCGACTTGAGCCAACACTTGACCGGTAGCCGGGTTCCAGGTTGGGAAAGTCTTGCCAGAGGCAGCATCAACTAACGCACCATCAATAAAGGCTTGGGTTGGAAAGGAAGGACTCATCATGAGGTCGCTTTCATCTGGTTGAGCGCTTGGGCAAGGACTTTTCTATCGGATTCTGGTAATTCCATCAATGGTTTGCGCGGCGCTCCAACGGGGATTCCCTGCAATTCCAGACCAGCCTTTACCCCTTGGATGAATGGAATCGAGAGCATCGTGTCGATAACAGGGAAGACTCGTTCCCATGCTTTTCGAGCTGCTGGAATATTTCCCGCTTTGAGTTCACGATAAACCGCTGCTAATTCATGTGGCACCACATTGGCAGTGCCTAGCATCGCACCAGTTGCGCCTTCAAGGATGGCGGCAAACATAAAACTATCCCACCCGGTAATGAAACCAATGTGATCAGAGTGATAGCGAATCAATTGAAGAGCCTGCTGATAATCACCGCTGGAATCTTTCACATACTCCAGGTTTGTTATCTCCCGACCAAGTTCCCCTAGTTGATCAGCAGTTAGATTTACTCCAGTTGTTCCTGGGCTGTTGTAATACATAACTGGAACATCAATTGCGTCAGCAACTGACTTCACATAATTCTTGATCTCTCTGAAAGAGAGAGGATCGTAGTAAGGAATTCCAAGCATGACGACATCTGCACCGGCTTTGATCGCTGCATGGGATAAGAGCGTGGCTTCTTTCGCAGTCATTGCCCCGCAATTAGCAATAACTGGAACTCTGCCAGATGAGAACTCCACAACTTTGTTAAAGATTTCAATTCGCTCAGATTGACTAAGCCAAGCAAACTCACCGGTTCCTCCACCAGCAACGACAGCATCAATTCCGGCATCGATTGATCTCTCCGTTAAAACTTTGAGCATCTGGAAATCAATCTCATCTTGCTGATTAAACGGCGTTGCCAGCGCCGTGAGTAGACCGCTGATTCGCTTTGTCATGCATTGCCCCCGAGAGTTCGTGAACCATTTTGATGTTCAGTGCCGAGAATACTTCTGGCTTCTTGAGCTGCAGTGAAGCCAGATGAAATAGAGGTTTCGGTGTAATACGTTCCTAAGTAATCCCCTGCTAAAAAGATTCTCTTCGTGGGTTTAGTAAGAATCGGTTGCAGTTTGCTTCGACCTGGGAAGGAGTAGGGAGATCCAAAGTGCCATCGGGCAACTTCTCCCTCAACAACTAGGTCAGAGAATTTAGGAAAGACCGCATCTAAATCTTGTAAGTACTTTGCTTTGATCTCTTCATCGCTTAATTCCATCAATTGCCGAGCCAGCCCTGCAGATGAGAAAGTCATGATGCTTCCACCTGCTTGACGATATTTTTCCGTTCCGCGAACAATATTTCCTGGATTTAAGAAAACGATAAACGATTTCTTGCCAACGGCAACGCCATAGCAGTCATCCCATACTTGTGCAGAGTTTTCATTTGTTAAGAAAGCCCCACTGACATGTGGGCCATACTTAATTTCTCCTAACGCCTCACTCAATTCACTTGGCAAATTGACTGCCATTGCCTTGGTAATGGGAGCAGGCGTCGCCAAAATTGCAGTACGCGCTCGAACTTCAAGATCTTTACCATCTTTGCGATATCGCACAACAACATGATCACTATTTTCAACTACTTCAAATACTTCAGCATTTAATTCAATCTGCTCACGGAAAGCCTGCGCAACTCCTTCAGTGAGAGTGGAAGGTCCGCCAAGAATGTAGCGGCTTAGCCCGGCACCTATATTCCAAATCAAACTGAAGTAACCGATACCAGATCCAGCTGCTAACTGATCAACATCGGCGGTGGAGCGTGTGACGGTTGGCTTAAAGAATGCCAACACATCTTCATTCATCGGACCTACATACTCAGCAAAGGTTCTCTCATTTTCAAAATCAAATATTCGCTGCTGACGTACTTCAGGCGCTTCTCCAGGAATTGGTTTTGAAATCTTTGCATATCGGAAAACATCTTTCGAAACTTTCGCGCCTTTAGCAATTACAGATACTCGGTCGCCAAATTTCATTGGGAAACGCAATGGATAAGTTTGAACTGGACCTGTCTTAATAAATTTGCCATTCATTGACATTGCTGAAAGTTTTCCGGGGATCTTTATCCATCGCGTGCCTGACTCTTGGAAAAGTTCAGCAGTAGCCGACCCTTCACCCGCGAACATATGTCCGCCCCAGTTCATCCAGTATTGGCCACGTTTTTCAGAACGAATTCGGCCACCAATACGATCACTCGACTCAAGAAGTTGAATATCCCAATCACGAAGACGCCATGCAGCAGAGAGACCTGCTAGGCCTCCACCGATGATCACAACATCTTTCATGGCTCTCCCCCGAGCCCAACCTTATCTAAAGGTGGTTTTCCTTCCTAAAGACGGCAACCAGGGCGTTCGCGTGGCCGTGCCCCATCTCAAATTTTTCCTTCAAGTGAGCCACCTGCTCCATATGGGCCAACTTGGCCACCTTCTTCAATTCCTTCATCCAGAATTCGATTGGCTTGCCATACTTCTTTTCAATCGATGGAAAGTAAGACGCCGGACCGGTCACTTTCTTCTCTGCCATCTCATCGCCTTTCCTATTCGCTTAACTGACTTCCAAATAAGTACGCAGAGAATAGTGCAGATAGCAGTCAGAACTCCATTGACCAATAGATTGCTATCTTCAAGGAAACGAGTCAGCACTCCACCGAGAACGATTCCAAAAATGATTACATAACGCATATATGGTTCCCCAGTAAACAAATTTCTTCGACTATCGTTCACATATGAAGTCTAGTGAAGCTGTTGAGGCAGCGCTCTCACGAATTGCTGAAATTGACGCCTCTGGCTATCGACTGAACTCGGTGCTTGCGCTCGCTGATGACGCGCTCGCTCAAGCACAGAATTATGATCGAGCGGGAATTGATCTTCCACTTCAAGGTCTTCCAATCTTGATTAAGGACAACATTGAGGCCATTGGTCTTCCAGCAACTGCTGGTTCGTTGGCATTAGTAGATACACCCGTGGTTAAAGATTCATCGATTGCATCAAGACTGCGTGATGCCGGTGCGATCATTATCGGTGCAACGAATCTTTCAGAGTGGGCAAACATCAGATCGGAGAAATCAACTAGCGGTTGGTCTGCTGTTGGTGGCCTCACTGCAAATCCATGGATTCACGAACATAGTGCCGGAGGTTCTTCATCCGGTTCTGGAGCTGCTGTTGCGGCAGGTTTAACTCAATGGGCAATCGGATCGGAAACAGATGGCTCAATTGTTTGTCCCGCTTCTCTAAATGGATGTGTTGGAATAAAACCAACTGTGGGATTAATTCCAAGAGATGGCATGATTCCCATTAGTAGTAGCCAAGATTCACCCGGACCAATGGCTCAAACAACCGAGCAAGCGGCGCTGCTACTTAGTGCTCTTACTGGTAATTACGAGTATTTCAATGCCTCAAAAAATGTGGAGCCTATAAAAATTGGTGTTGTTCGAAATTGGTTAACGTCGGATACAAAAGTGGATTCACTTTTCGAAGAATCAATCAAGTTGCTAGAAAAATCTGGAGCCAAACTCCAAGAAGTGAAACTCGATGAGTTTTCTCCCCAAGTTTGGGAAGATGAATTCATTGTGCTGCTCTTCGAATTGCAACGTGAGCTGGAAAAATATCTTAAAGGTCGAGTTGGGGCGAAAGTTTTATCATTGAAAGATGTAGTTGAATTCAATATTAGAAACTCCGATAGAGAGATGCACCTCTTCGGCCAAGAATATTTTGAGAGATCTATCGAGATTGCTAAAGATGTAAGTAATTACCAAGAGTCGCGAAGCAGGAACCTTGCCTGGGCGGAAGCAACGCTCGCACTCGGCTTAAAAGATGTTGATGTTTTGGTTGGTTGTACTTATGGACCTGCATGGAAGAGTAACTTTGAAAGCGGAGACAACATCTCGAGTGCCACCTCGATATCAACTGCTCCAGCCATCGCTGGAACACCAATCGGATCAATTCCGATGGGATTAGTAGATGGACTCCCCGTTGGACTTGGATTCGTAACAGCACGAAACCAAGAGACGAAACTAATCAATGCGATGTCTCATGCCGAGAAAGCACTTGGCCTTGGAATCTTGCAACC
>CAYFKL010000081.1:0-6801 GCA_964343565.1 uncultured Actinomycetes bacterium | reverse complement strand
GCCATCGACAACGTGAACAATCAGATCAGCCTCTACTACTTCCTCCAAAGTTGATTTAAAGGCTTCGACCAATTGATGTGGCAAATGACGTACAAATCCCACCGTATCTACCAACGTGTAAACCGAGCCATCACTTGCGGTCGCTGAACGAACCGTCGGGTCAAGCGTGGCAAAAAGAGCGTTCTCAACCAAGACTCCTGCCCCAGTTAATCGATTCAATAGCGATGATTTACCTGCGTTGGTATATCCGGCAATCGCCACGGATGGCACTTGATGTTTTCTTCGCTCTTGCCTCATGGTGAGTCGAGATTTCTGCATGCCAGAGATCTCTCGTCGAAGTTTGACCATCCGCTGATGAATTCTACGTCTATCAGTCTCTATTTTTGTTTCTCCAGGACCACGTCCACCGATGCCAGCACCTCCGGCCGCTCGTCCACCTGCTTGCCGCGAAAGCGAATCTCCCCAACCACGCAATCTGGGTAGCAAGTAATTCATTTGCGCCAACTCAACTTGCGCTTTGCCTTCTCGACTTTTGGCATGCTGAGCGAAAATATCGAGAATGAGAGCAGTACGGTCTACTACTTTGACCCGCAACGCACTCTCTAACTGACGTAATTGGCCTGGAGAGAGCTCACCATCACAGATGACCGTATCGGCTCCAGTTGAGGCAACCACTTCGCGAAGTTCACGAACTTTTCCACTACCAATAAATGTTGCAGGATCCGCCGCGTCTCGGCGTTGTATTAATCCATCAAGAATTTCTGATCCGGCTGTTTCTGCCAATGCAGCCAATTCCGATAGAGAATTCTCTGCATCTTTCGCGCTACCACTCGTCCATACCCCAACAAGTACTACCCGCTCTAATCTAAGTTGACGATATTCCGCATCGCTAATGTCTTGTAGTTCAGTAGACAGTCCTGCAACTCGTCGAAGTGCATGACGATCTTCAAGGTCGAGTTCACCACTCAAGAGGAACCTGCATATCAGGATCGACAACTGCCGGACCAGTCATTACTGCTCTGCCATCAACATCTAATTCAATTTTTAATACACCACCGGGCACATGGATCAGCCAAGCGCTTTCGACTCCGGTGCGCCCGAGGTGCTCGGCACAAGCAAGAGCAACAGCACATGCCCCAGTCCCACAACTTCGAGTTTCACCAACGCCTCGTTCATGGACCCGCATTCGCACTTCGTTATCTCTTAAAAATTCAACAAACTCAACATTAACTCCATCAGGATATAAATCGGGAGGAAGCACTTGAGGGTTAGACAATGGTTTTTCCAGTTCATCTACTGAATTAACAAAGAAAACTGCATGCGGATTACCCACCGAAATATTCATTCCTGGGATAGATCCTCCAGTTGAAATCTTCGTTTCAGGAGTACCAGATAAACGTCGAACCAATCCCATTTCTACTGCGTATTCAGCCTCGCTGACTCGAATGACTAATTTCTCCCCATCTCGAGTATTAATCAAGTTTTGTTTTGCAGTCAGTTTTCCGTGTAGATATAAATAGTGAGCCATAACGCGGATACCATTTCCGCACATTTCCGCAACGCTTCCATCACCATTGCGATAATCCATGAACCATTTGCCATCACCCTGCTGGTGCATGCGAATGAATGCATCTTGTTTAAACTTGCTACACAGTTCTGATACTTCTGCACTGCTTAATTCACGACCTAGCCCGCCATCTTCCAAAACGAGAACAAAACTATTCTCAGTTCCGTGACCTACGGCTAAGTTAATCGACGCCATTCGCCCATCGTAGGCGTTAAGGTGATCTGGTGCGGTCGCGAATCCTGGTCTTACTCTCTGCTCTCTGTTTCGGAACCACCGGTACTGCAGCATCTTTTGCCCCAAAAGGAAGTTCTTCGCTAGCGATCGGGACGGCAAGAATCATCGTCGGCGCTGGCGCTTTGCTCTTGGTTGCCGCTTTCTCCCCAAGAGCTGCTCATAAAAAGACTCGTGCTCGAGCTTGGTTATTAGGCGCTGCCGGCATGGCTGGCTATCAAGTGACTTTCTTTCATGCCGTGCAACTCTGCGGCGTGATGGTCGGAACTGTCATTGCCCTGGGATCTGCTCCAGCAATCACGGGAGTGCTCAACTTGGTATGGCTCAAAAAACCAGTTACTCGAACTTGGGTAATTGCTACAGCTTTTGCGATCCTCGGCGTTGGCATTATGACCGTAAGCAAGCGTTCGGGTACCGAGGATATTTCCGTTCTTGGCGTATTACTCGCCTTGTTAGCAGGTTTGTCATATGCAACTTTCGCCATCACCTCAAAAGAACTCCTCATGGCTGGAGTCTCATTCCAAAAAGCAATGGCTGGTGTATTTGGGTTAGGAGCACTCATGCTGACACCACTCTTGCTAATCGAAAATATGTCTTGGCTGAAAGAAATTCGTGGAATATCAGTTGCACTTTGGTTGGGAGTAGTCGCCACCACGGTCGCATATCTTCTTTACTCGGCAGGTTTGAAAAATCTTCCTGCGAATGAAGCAGCGACTCTGACTCTGGCCGAACCTGTCACAGCGACCATCTTTGGGGTTACCCTCTTAGCTGAACACCCACCGCTATTAACTTGGGTGGGAGCATTGGTGGTACTCGCTGGTTTGGCGATTTTATCAAGGTCCCCTGCTCAAACTTCGAGCTAAATTCATGGCATCTACAAATCTGTCGACTGTATTGAAGTCCCCGAGTACCCGATCAAGAACTGTTCTGACATCAGAATTCAATCCTTCGAATACAACTGAAATATCTCCTTGATTAAGTTCTTTAACAATTTCCAAAAGTGCCTGTGCACCACTGCCGTCGATTACATTTATGGAAGACATGCGAAGTATCACAACCTTCACTCCCCTGATCTCAGACAAGTAATGGAAAAAATGATGAGCTGCCCCAAAGAACAAAGCACCTTCTAACCGATAGACAACAATATGCTCATGGAAAAGAAGGCGTTCCTCGTCTGAGGATAAATCATCCAACTCAACTTTCTTGATTTGAGCAGAGCGGGAGAATTGGCGTAAGGCAGTAACCGCTGCGAGTAAAAGGCCGATTTCAACTGCGAGAATCAAATCAAGAAACACAGTAATCGAGGCAGTAATCAACATGATCACTGCGTCAGTCTTGGTCGATTTGAGCACCAATCTTATATTCCCCAAATTGATCATTCGAATAGCCGTGGCTACCAAAATTCCTGCAAGTACGGGGATCGGAATTCTTCGTACCAAATCTCCAGCAAATAAAACTACTAGGAGTAAAAATATGGCATGTACTATTGAAGATAATCTCGTACGGGCCCCGGATTTTACATTCACGGCAGTTCTTGCAATTGCTCCAGTAGCGGGCATCCCACCCATAATTGATGCAAAAATTGAAGCTAAACCTTGACCAAAAAGTTCACGGTTGGGTTCATGACGGTTGGCCGTATTCGCCAGACCATCTGCCACCCGAGCCGAAAGCAAAGATTCGATCGCGCCAAGTGCCATAACAGCCAAGCCTGCCGAAAACAAATCCGATAAAACAGTGGGAGTCAAATTCGGAAGCGTTGGCAGAGGTAATTCGTTCGGAATCTCGCCAACAGATGCCATCGTCCACCCTGAAGCAGCAACAGCAACAGTGCCCACAATAACTACAACGATGCTCGAAGGGATGCGAGCGTGTAAGCGGCTTAAAATCAACAATGCAGCCATCGATAGCAAACCTGTCAGGAGTGCATACTTGTTCACTGGTGAAGAGAGGGACGATAATGCAACTTCTGCAGCATTTGATCCTTGATGCTGCGATACATCTAAAAGTAATGGAACTTGCTGGAGTCCTATGACTATTGCAATTCCGACAGTGAACCCTTCAATGACCGGCCAAGGAATCGCAGAGATTAGTGATCCCAGTCTAAAAATTGCAAGCAAAATAATAAGAATTCCTGCAATGAGTCCCACGACTGGAATGGCTCCAGAACCATACTTTGCAACAATCGGAACCAAAACAACGGTCATGGCTCCGGTAGGACCACTTACTTGAAATTTGGAGCCACCAAAAATGGCGGCTATTAATCCCGCAACTATTGCAGTTACCAAACCACTCGCGGCGCTCATTCCTGAAGTTATTCCAAAAGCAAGGGCTAACGGCAAGGCAACGACTCCAACAGAAATGCCAGCCAATACGTCGTACTTCCATGAACCTAATTCATAATCTTCCCGATGCGGTAGAAAATCACGAATCATGAATCTAGACTACGCGGTGGTTGCTAAATTATTGAACCATTTCATGTGATTCCCTGATTCAATCCAATCAATTTTTAGATCTCTTTTAAACCAAGACTCTTGCCGTCGAGCATACTTCTTGGTAGCAACTTTAGTTTGCTCTCGGGCAAGTTCAAGATCATGACGATTAGTCAGGATCTGTGAATAACCTAAAGCCGCCCGAGCAGTCTTTCCAAGCAGCAAACCTCTTTCAACCAATTGATCCACTTCATTCACTAACCCTTGTTCCCACATCAAATCAACTCGATTGACGATATGTTGGTCCAGGACATTCCTAGGCAACGAGATTCCCAAGCGATACGCATTGGGAATCTGCGACTGATCTGCTTTAGGTAGCGTTGCAGTAAAAGGTTGCCCAGTAATTTCAATAACCTCGAGAGCTCGCACAATACGACGCAAATTTCCAGGCAAGATCGCAAGGGCGGCAGCTGGATCCTTCTCCGCGAGTTCTTTGTGCAGCGCAGCCGCTCCGATCTCTATCCCTCTTAATTCAATTTGAGATCGAACTTCGGGATCATTAGGAGGAAATTTTAGATCTTGGAGTAGAGAGGAAATGTAAAGTCCCGATCCTCCAACCACGATGTATGACTTTGCATCATTTTTTAGTATGCCTCTGACTTTCTGCTGATACACCGCAACACTGGCCTCTTCCGTTACATCCAGCACATCGAGCATGTGATGGGTTATGCCTCTGCGATCTTGAATCGATAATTTGGCTGTTCCGATATCCATTCCACGATAAAGTTGCATCGCATCTGCATTAATTATTTCAGCGCCGATCTTTTCAGCGATGTCCAAGGCTGCTTCGCTTTTGCCCACGGCAGTGGGACCAACTACAAAGATAATCATCATTCAGGTCGAGTTGAGAGAGCAAGCGGAATACTGGTCTTACTACCTTGTTCATACAAATCGCCCGCAACACTTTTTCTAATTGAAATAGGTTCTTTATCCGAAACCAAGTGATGAGGTGCGGCGTGGTCAATGACTAGTTGCACATAATCACCGGGTCTGACCTTACTGCTCGTTGCAAAGTGAACTAATGAGAAATCTGGTGCTCGGCCAGTAAACCGATTAATACTTTCATCTTTTCGACCCGGGAGATCTTGCACCAAAACTTCATATTGATTACCAACCATTCGTTTCTTTCTATTCCAGGCAGTAATTTCTGTGGCTGCATGAAGTTTGACATAACGATCGGAAACAACTTCTGGATCAACTTGATTCTCCATAGTTGCCGCAGGCGTACCAGGTCGTTTTGAATATTTAAATGTAAAAGCCATATCGAATTGGGCTGATTCCACCACATCAAGCGTTGCTTGAAAATCTTTCTCGGATTCTCCTGGGAATCCCACAATAATGTCAGTTGTAATTGCAGCATCAGGCATCGATTCTCTGACTTTGTCCACAATCTCTAAATAACGCTTCGCCCGATACGAACGCCGCATGGAACGCAATATTTCATCAGATCCTGACTGCAGTGGCATATGTAGGTGAGGCATCACATTCTTAGTTTCGATCATGGCTTCGATGACATCATCACTGAAATCTCGTGGATGAGGCGACATGAATCTGACACGTTCTAGTCCATCCACTTTTCCGCATTCTCTGAGTAATTTGGCGAATGCACCTTTTTCATTGAGATCGACGCCGTAGGCATTGACGTTTTGACCTAGGAGCGTAATCTCGCTAACTCCTTGACTTACCAGCATTCTGATTTCTGACAAGATGTCAGATTGAGAGCGATCCTTTTCAATCCCTCGTAATGCCGGAACAATGCAAAACGTACATGTGTTGTTACACCCAACCGAGATGGAGACCCAGGCCGTATAGAGCGAATCGCGTTTTGCTGGGAGCGCTGAAGGAAACGTTTCCAGTGATTCAAGAATTTCAATCTGCGCAGATTGCTCGATTCTTGATCGTTCCAAAAGTAATGGCAGTGCATCGATGTTGTGAGTACCGAAGACAACATCCACATAGGGTGCCTTCTTTAATATCGTCTCTCGATCTTTTTGGGCTAAGCATCCTCCGACTGCAATCTGCATGTCTGGGTGCGCTTCTTTGATCGAGGCCAAATGACCAAGAGTTCCATACAGTTTCGAATCGGCATTTTCTCGAACTGCACATGTATTGAGAACTACCACATCAGCTCTATCGCCCTCAGAGGCGGGGATTAAACCCATACCATCAAGCAATCCAGCAAGTCTTTCGGAATCATGCATGTTCATCTGGCAGCCAAAAGTTCGGACTTCATAACTTTTTGTGTCGACCACACCCCCAGTCTAAATCAAAAAAGAAAATTATTCTCCGCACAAAAAGCACAGCATCTGATAGATCACATTGCCAAAGAGCCATTTTTTGTTGAATGAAGCGTAGATCTGAGTAATTTGCTAGTTGATATTCAAACTCAGAAAGGGAGATGCGAGTTATGAAGCGAAGAACTTTTGATCGGATTCTTTCGATGGTTGGAGCAATGTTGACATTGGTCCTCATCGTTGCCGGAGCCATGCTGATGTGGGGTGCTAATTTTGCGAG
>CAYFKL010000080.1:0-6808 GCA_964343565.1 uncultured Actinomycetes bacterium | reverse complement strand
AGAATTGGCATGAAGCCCGCATCCAATATTTCCTGTCCGATGTGAAATTGTTGATCCACAATCTTTGCAATTCCAACTGGATTTGCTCGCTTGATCACCGAGCGCATTTTGGTCCCAAAAATCCCATGAGCTTTTGCCTTCGATAAGCGATCAGTTAGTTCAGGGATCTCCTTGAGAATTTGAACGTCATCAGACTCATCCGCAAGGCCATTATCAATTTTGAGAAATGGCACAATGCCTTTTTTCTGCCAAAGAAATTCCGCGCTCCCAATTCCGTCGATTGTTCTATTCATCGTCATTTCGAAGAGAATCACTCCAAGAATTCGATCTTTTGTGAAAACCGGACTCTTAATAATTCGGGCGCGCATTTCATGAACTAAATCGAACATTTGATCTTCGGAAGAATATGCCGACTCATCAACTCCGTAGAGTTTCAAAGCTTTTGGAGTACTGCCTCCACTTTGATCAAGTGCCGCGATGAATCCTTGACCTACTTCCATACGGTTGAGTTGTTCTTGATTCATGAGCTCCTCCTGAATGTTCAACTGCTTAAAATTCAAACGGGGCCGCAGAATTCTCTGGGCCCCGCTTGAATGAAAATATTAAACGAGAGCCAGAACGCGTGTTGGCGAACCTGAACCCTTGTCTATCTTGAGTGGAGCAGCAATTACAACTGCACCGGTGGTTGGCAACTTGTCGAGGTTACGCAACTGAGTTAGACCGTACTTGTTATTTCCCATCAACATTTGATGACAAGGGAACGGAGTTTCAAACCCAAATGCTTGACCAGCATCAGTGCCTACCGTCTCAACACCAAGACCTAAAATTTCAGTCTCAGTGGCGAGATAGGTTGCCGCAGCAATTGACAAACCAGGAGTGTGCGGACCGTTTTCATCTGCCGGCACAAAAGTCTCCTGCTTATCTCCAAACTTTGACCATCCAGTGCGGAATAGCACCCAACCATTCTTAGGAAGCTTGCCATGTTGTGCTTCCCAAGCCTTGATATGTGAAACATCGAGTAAGAAATCAGAATCTGCTTGTGCTTCTTTCACAAAATCAAGCACAACTGCAGGTCCAACTAAACGTTGCGGCGGAATTGATGCCACATCATCTAAATCTTTTCCTGACACCCAGTGATTCGGCGCATCTAAGTGTGTTCCAGTGTGTTCACCAGTGTGAAAGTTATTCCAGTACCACCAAGGGCCGCGTTCGTCGTAATTTGAAATCTCTTCAAATTTAAATCGTGCGGTCTGACCCCATGGCTCTGGCAGGATCAAAACTGGGGTATTCGAATTCAACGGTGCGGTGAGATCTACTACTTGCACCGAACCGGAAACGATTCCCGCAGCGAGGCTGGAGAGGTCAGCCATGTGTACTCCTATCGCTAATAATCACGTGTGACGTGAGTCGTATTGCCTATTCTTGACGGGCGTCAATTCCGGAACTATTGTCCAAATCTCAACCAATTTCAAGGTCTTCAGCGTATGACTTATGCCTGCGAATGAATAGCCTTGGCGGGCGGAGAGAGTTCCGCGTAAATTTGCGCGTAAATCGAGGTCGACCCGGTTGGCCCCTAAGTTAAGGAGTACGACGTGGCGGAACGCTCCTTCAAGGAAGAAGTCAAAAAACTTCGCATTCCCGCGGGCCAGGAGTTCCATGGAGAGGGAATTCTGGCCGTCACCAAAGCTCTACTCCAATCAGGTGTCTCCTATGTAGGCGGTTACCAAGGAGCCCCCATCTCCCACTTGATGGATGTCCTCGGCGATGCCCACGAAATTTTGGAAGAACTCGGCATCCTTTTTGAAAACTCAGCTTCAGAAGCGACGGCTGCTGCCATGCTCTCTGCATCGGTCAATTACCCGCTGCGCGGGGCCATCACCTTCAAATCAACAGTTGGCACAAACGTTGCCTCCGACGCGTTAGCCAACCTCTCGTCCGGCGGGGTGCTTGGAGGAGCTCTGATTATTGTCGGTGAAGATTACGGCGAGGGCTCCAGCATCATGCAAGAGCGCTCACACGCATTCGCAATGAAATCTCAGATGTGGCTTCTGGATCCTCGTCCAAACTTAACCGCAATTGTTGACAGTGTGGAATTAGGTTTTGAATTAAGCGAAGCATCGAATACTCCCGTGATGTTAGAACTCAGACTTCGTTCCTGCCATCTCCATGGTTCTTTCACCACAAAAGAGAATCGTCGTCCCCAGTTTTCTCGCAAAGAGGCCTTAGAACACCCTCGACAGGACCCAACACGGATTGTGTTACCACCAGCATCGTTTGCTCACGAGCAAGAAAAAATCGCTCAAAGACTTCCTGCTGCCATTAAATTTATTAAAGAGCGAAAGTTAAACGAAACTTTCTCTAACGGTAAACAAGATATTGGGATCATCACTCAAGGCGGTCTCTACAACACCGTGATGCGCGGATTGCAATTACTCGGCTTAGCCGATATCTACGGTAATTCAGAGATTCCGGTTTATGTCCTCAACGTTACTTACCCAATTGTTGGCGAAGAAGTGGTTGAGTTCGCTAAAGATAAGCGAGCAGTACTGCTATTTGAAGAAGGCCAACCTGATTACATAGAACAAAATATTGAATCTGTCATGCGCAAGGCAGAAGCAACCGCAAAAGTACACGGCAAAGACATGCTGACAATGGCTGGTGAGTACACCCCAACAGTCGTCACCAAAGGATTGCTGACCTTCCTACGCGCATACTCACCTTCGCTGGTCAAAGAGAACGATCTCCCCGCAATTGTGCTTCCACCCGATTCTCCTTCGCACCCGATGGCCATCAAATTGTCAGCACAACAGGTCCATCCACGCTTCCCAGGTTTCTGTACCGGCTGCCCAGAACGTCCAATTTTTTCAGCACTCAAACTTGCCGAAAAAGAAACTGGAAAGCATCACATCAGTGCTGATATCGGTTGCCATCTCTTCTCCATCAACGCACCCTTCAATATTGGTGCAACCACTATGGGCTATGGGCTTGGCTCAGCATCTGCTGCTGCATTTCAAGACAAAGATAGTGAGAAGCCAGTCATCGCATTCATGGGAGATGGTGGTTTTTGGCATAACGGATTGACGAGTGGAGTCGGAAATGCAGTTTTCAACAACAGCGACCAAGTCCTCGTTGTTGTAGATAATGCCTACAGCGCCGCAACTGGCGGCCAAGACGTACTCTCTTCCGCAGCTGAAAATCCAATTCGATCTACCAAGCACCCGATCGAAGCAGCAGTTCGTGGAATCGGGGTTAAGTGGGCAAAGACAGTCACAAACACTTTCGGCGTATCGGACTTGCGAGAAACTTTTAAAGAGGCCTTAACTTCCAAAGAGCGTGGCCCCAAAGTCATCGTCGCTCAATCAGAGTGCACATTAAATCGTCAACGACGCATCAAACCTGAACTTGCCAGAGCAGAGAAAGCAGGAGAACGAGTAGTTCGAGAGCGCTATGGAGTTGATCCAGAGACTTGTACAGGTGATCACTCATGTATCCGGATATCCGGTTGCCCATCCTTGAGCATCGCTCCAAACCCTGATCCACTTCGCAACGAGCCAATCGCAACCGTGTTATCTAGTTGTGTGGGTTGCGGGCTATGCGGTGAAAACGCACACGCAGCAGCGCTCTGTCCATCGTTCTATCGAACCCAAGTCATCAGCAATCCTTCTATTTGGGATAAATTCCTCAATCGAATTCGTGGTGCATTTATTAACTCTCTCCAACGTGGCATCGAACGCCGCGAAGCCGGTATCGAACCACTGGTCAACGCATGAGCAGAGATGGAAGAGCAATCTCCATTGCTATTTTGGCAATGGGTGGCGAAGGTGGCGGTGTTCTCGCAGATTGGATCGTTTCACTCGCTGAACACGCTGGATACTGGGCTCAGAACACATCGGTAGCAGGCGTTGCCCAACGTACTGGCGCCACCATCTACTACGCAGAAATCTTCCCGAAGCAGCCAGGAGATCGCGAACCCATTCTTTCCATGATGCCAACACCAGGCGAAGTTGATGTCGTCATTGCATCTGAACTCATGGAAGCGGGTCGAGCAGTTACGCGCGGTTTAGTTACATCTGATCGCACCACATTTATTGCATCCACCAGCCGGGTTTACTCGATGTTTGAAAAAACTTCTCTCGGAGATGGCAGAGTTAATCCAGACGAGATCATCGCAGCGTGCAATCAGGCTGCTAAGACCATGGTTATGGCAGATTTTTCGAAAATCGCAGAGGAAACCGGCAGCGTCATCAGTGCAGTCTTATTCGGTGCACTCGCAGGAACTTCAGCACTTCCCTTCACTCGCGAGCAATTCGAGGAGAGCATTCGCCGCGGTGGCGTTGGAGTTGAACCAAGTTTGCATGCGTTCGATCGAGCATATGAAGTCGCTACTCGATCATTAAGACCAGCAGGTGTTCCTATCAGTATTTCCACTCGACCCAAAAGCAGCGAAGAAATCAAAGCCGAAGCAGACCAAATCATTGCTGAAAACCCACAAGCACATGTGGGAGAGAAATTAACCTCACTTGCAAAGATAATTGCAGAGACTTATCCAGTCGACGTTCGAGCGACCTTAACGCACGGCATTAAACGAACAGCTGGTTATCAAGACTTAAAATATGCACAAGAGTATCTTGATCGAATTGCGCCAATTTATGAGTTAGATAAGAAATTTGGTAATGGTTCATGGCTTCTAACGCGCGAAGTTGGCCGCTACTGCGCACTCTGGATGACCTATGAAGACACCATAAGAGTCGCAGCAATAAAGGTGCGACAACACAGATTTGACCGAATCTCCAAGGAAGCTCGAGCACGTAACGAACAAGTCGTTGGAATCATGGAGTTTTTACATCCGCAAGTTCAGGAAGTCGCTGACACACTTCCGACTGCGTTAGGCAGATGGGTCTTGCGCTCTAAACCAATTCAAAAATTAATTCTTTCAATCGGCGGCAAAGGTATTCGGTTGAACACAACCTCGATTCGGGGATTTTCAACTCTCTACCTTCTCTCACGACTAAAGCCGCTTCGTCGTCGATCACTCCGCTTTAATTTGGAACAGGTTGAGATCGACTCGTGGCTCAGAACGATCGCTGAAACCGCCGAAAAGAATTACGCACTTTCTTGCGAAGTTGCTCAAACTCAATCCCTGATCAAGGGATACGGAGAAACCCACGAAAACGGATTAGCTAATTTCCATCTCATCATGAATGCATTGCCGCAAATCATGAACTCGGCAGATCCTGTTGCTCGCATCAAGGAATTACGATCTGCTGCATTAGCGGAAGAGAACGGCGCAAAGCTAAAGGCTGCGCTGTAATTTTCGCTGAGCAAGTGTTTCCGAACTCACAACTAAAACCACTCCGGCGATCACAATCGCAGCCCCAAAGACCATGATTCCTGTTAATGGTTCCTTTTGAATAAGAGCACCTAAAATAATGGCAATCACTGGGTTCACATAAGCGTAAGTAGAAGTGAGCGAAACTGGCGCATGTGCGACGAGCCAAACGTAAGCCGAGTATGCGACAAAAGATCCAATGGTCGCCAGATAGGCCCAGCCTAACCATGAACGACCTGTTGCATGAATGAATTGGTGAAAGTCTTCTCCCGTTATAAATCCCATAATCAACATGATGGTTCCGCCAGCAAACATTTGATATGAGGTGAGGACTAAATAATTTTTAGGTAAATCAAGTCTTGGCGAGACGAATGTCCCAATCGCCCACACGAAGTTGCCAAACATTACAACACTGACCCAGATCAACATCGTTGATTTAGAGACGCCTTCCGGAAGTGCAAGTGAACCTGGTTTTAGGAGAAATGCAACCCCGGCAAAACCAACAAGTACCCCAAGTCCTCCCAAAAATTTCGGCCGATCGCCATCTATCGCACGAAAAATTGCGATCCACAGTGGCATAGCGGCAATTAGCAGTGCAACAACGCCTGAAGGTACGTACCGTTCTGCGAGCGCGACGCAACCAATACCCGTGGCCATCATCGTTCCTCCAACGCTAAATGTTGGAAGTACTTGATGTTTGGTGAGTTTTAATTCGCCGAAACCTCGCTTAGCGCTTATTGCGAGCGCCAAAATTATGGATGCAATCAAGAAGCGAGCACCCATTGATATGAGAGGCGGCATGGAATCGACTGCAACCGAGATCGCCAAATAGGTAGAACCCCAAATTAGATAAACAAGTGTCAGCGCAATCCACATATTGGTTGTGGCTTACGGTCGCCAGCGCGCTGGACGCTTCTGTTCAACCACCTTGTTATCAAGAGTAAGTCGAGGTTTCGGATCTTCCATTCTGCCAGCAGGTGGCTTTCGAGAACCCGCACCGTATTGACTTGGCCATCGCAACTTCACACCTTGATCTGCCGCAGCATGTAACGTCCAAGCTGAGTCATACAAGTGCGGACGCCCGATCGCACACAGATCTGCTCGGCCTGCCGCAAGAATTGTGTTCACATCATCCCAACTGCTGATAGAACCAACCGCCATGGTCATGATGTTTGCCTGCTGCCGGATTCGGTCTGCATATGGAGTTTGGTAGGTGCGACCATAATCTGGTTTTGCATCTGGTGTGGTTTGACCAGAAGAGACATCGATGAGATCAGCGCCATGTGCTGCGAATGTTTTTCCAATCTCGATTGCCTCTTGATCGGTGATACCACCCGGAACCCAATCAGTTGCTGAAATACGAACACTCATCGGCTTATCTTTTGGCCAAACTTTTCGAACCGCATCAAAAACTTCCAATGGGAAGCGCAATCTGTTTTCAAGCGAGCCGCCATACTCATCGGTTCGATGGTTCGAAAC
>CAYFKL010000079.1:0-6905 GCA_964343565.1 uncultured Actinomycetes bacterium | reverse complement strand
GGTGCATATTTTCCGAGAGTTAGTGCACCACCTTGTCCGGCGTAGTTGTGGCACATCGCGCAGTTCGTTCGGAAAAGTTGTCCGCCTTGCGCAGCATTACCATCACGTTCGTACATCAGTTGATCACTTGTTGGAATAGCTGGGCCAGGAGCGAGTGAAGCAACGTATGCCGCAAGCGCAGCTGTTTCTTCAGCGTTGTAAACAGGACGCTTGCGTTGCGCTTGCACTGAGTTATCAGCCATTGGCATCCGGCCGGTACCAACTTGGAAATCCACCGCCGCGGCGCCAACACCGATGAGAGTTGGGCCGTTGCTGCTGCCCTCCGCATTAAGACCGTGGCACGAAGAGCAACCTTTCAAAAATATCTGTCTACCTTCCGAAACCATTTGGCTTCGCGCGTTGGTAGCGTTCGCGCTGGAAGTTGGCACAACGATCGAGTAACCGATACCAATGAAAGTCAACGCAAAGAGAATTACCGCAAGTGATGCAAACGGATGACGACGGTGGCGAAACAACTTCTGCATGACTAACGCCTTACTTAATCAGGTAGATAGTGGCGAAGAGACCAATCCACACCACATCGACGAAGTGCCAATAGTAGGAGACCACTATTGCTTGAGTTGCCTGCGTATGTCCGAACCGACGAGCTTTGAAGATTCGGGTAAGCAGAATTAGGAACGCGATTAAACCACCTGTTACGTGTAAACCATGGAAACCGGTTGTTAAATAGAAAGCGGAACCGTACGGCAAACTTGAGAAAGAGAGACCCTCTGCGTAAAGGTTTGCATATTCATAAATTTGACCGCCAATGAAAAACGCACCCATGAGAAATGTCAGTGCGAACCATTCAACCAAACCCCACTTGCGAAAATCTAAGGCTGAGCCGGTACGACGTAGTTGAAAGCGTTCTGCAGCAAAGACTCCGAATTGACAGGTAACTGAAGAGAGAACAAGAACAGTTGTATTTACTGCTGAGAATGGAATGTTGAGCATCTCGGTGGATGCCAACCATTTTGCAGGACCTTCAACAGATCGAATAGTGAAGTAAATGGCAAAGAGTGCCGCGAAGAACATCAGCTCCGACGAGAGCCAAATGATGGTGCCCACAGCAACCAAGTTAGGTCGGTTCTGAGTGGGCGCGGGGTACTCGTGGGATACGGTGCTCGTCACACGTGAATTATGCTGGATTTGAGCCTATTTGTGTGCTCCAACGAGAGTCGCCTCGAGGGTGAATCAGGTCACCTTGCCTGGCCACCACATTCCGAGTCGGCTTTCCATACGCAGTGGGCTCTAGGATGGGCATGTGAGCAGCCCTATCCAAACTAAAACTTTGAAGGTATTGATCTATAGCGACGATGCCCAGGTCCGATCTGATGTTCGAGGTGCTTTGGGTCGACGACCAGCGGCCGACCTGCCAGAAATCCAAGCGATAGAGGTCGCAACTGCTCCAGCCGTGATGAGCGCTCTCTCAGAGCCAGGCTCGATCGATTTGGTCATTTTGGACGGCGAGGCAGTTCCTTCCGGCGGAATGGGTATCGCTCGGTCCATCAAGGATGAGATCTACCAAGCCCCGCCGGTACTGTTGATAGTTGGACGAGCTGCAGATTCCTGGTTAGCGACCTGGTCCAGAGCTGAGCGATGGGTAAGCCACCCAATCGATCCATTCTCCCTAGCGAATGCAGCAGCTGACCTACTTCGTCACTAATTGTCCGATTTAAGGCTTATGCGAGTGGTTCGCGTCGGACGAATAATTCCTGATGAAACGCGCACTGAGCGCTCGCGCTCTGGCTGAGTGAACCTAGCGAGAAATGCTTCTGGACTTTGAATCGGATGCGCCCATTCGCCGCGAACGCGAGCAATTCGAGTTTTCGGATCAAAAATATGGCGCATCAGTAACTCGCTCTCCTCGAAGGAAGCCCTCTTTACTTCAAAGTCACTTGTACTCAAACTTTCAATGACGCTCATGGGGGAGTAGCCAGAGGCAACTTTCTCGCTAGCAACCAGGCGCCCGTGGTGAATAGCGTTAACTTCCCACTCTCCCTCGAAATTACTTGTTGCAGTGATGATCAGTTCAACGTTTGAAAAATTTCTAAGTCGGATACTCCTGGAAGCACCTTTGAGAAAGGCATGAGTTCGATTACGAAGATGGGCGGCGTCCTCAAACCTCTCATCTAGGGCAAGAGCACGCATTCTTTCGTCAACACGGTTAACTAGAAAATCAACATTTGAAGAAAAGAGTGTTTCAGTAAGTTCAACGAGAGCGGAGTAATCCGATCTTGATTGTTCACCGATACATGGAGCACCACACTTGCCAACCCCGGCAAGCACACATGATGTTGCCTTCTCCATGCTCTTAATGGTTATACGAGGAGTGCATTGACGCAGCGGGATCGCTTCATAGATTGCCTCGATTGCCAACGTTGCTTCAGCACGGGATGTAAAAGGCCCGATGTGCGGGGTTTGATTGTTCTTCGTAATCGAAAGTCGAGGGAACATTTCGTTCGTTAAAGTCACATAAAGCGGATCAGATTGACGGGTGGAGCGGCGATTAAATCTTGGTTGAGATGCTTCAATGACTCGCAACTCTTCCACGGCTGCTGCGAGATATGTCGGAGAGATTTTGTAATCAATTCTCTCTGCGAGGCCAATCATGTCGATGATGCGCTTACGTTGCTCGCTCGAAGTGAAGTAAGACTTGACTCGAGAACGAATATTCTGTGATACCCCCACGTAAAGCGGAGCGTCTTTTGCATCCCGAAAAATATAGATTCCACAATTGCTCGGGAGATCTTGTGCGAGATGCTTCTTGTTCTTTTGCAATGGAGAGATTTGGTGAGAGAAAGTTTTCAAATCTTGAACAGTATGAATCCCAAGGTTTCCAAGGCGTTCGAAGAGTCCGTGCAATACGTCAACGGTAGCTCGCGCATCATCGAGGGCTCGATGGTTTGGTGTGGTTGTGGCACCGAAGTACGCAGCCAAAGTTCCTAATTTGTGATTCGACACTTCATCTTTGCTAATAATCGTTCGAGCCAATCGGGCCGTATCAAGAACCGAAAAATTTGGCCACGGGTAATCAAGTTTCTGGGCCACTTGTTTCAAAAATCCAATATCGAATGGCGCATTGTGCGCAACGAGAGTCGGTTTTGAGTCCGGATTGCAAAACTCAAGAAATGCCGGGAAAACCTCCGCTATGCGCGGGGCTTCGATGACCATGGCATCTGTGATCCCTGTAAGCACAGTGATGAATGGAGGGATTGGCGATCCCGGATTTATTAGCGTTGAAAACTCTCCGAGAACTTCACCAGCCCGAATCTTTACTGCACCGATTTCCGTGATTGAATCATTGAGAGCTGAACCTCCGGTGGTTTCTAGATCAACAACAATGAATGTTGTGTCGTGAAGCAATTGACCGGCTTCGGCAAAAGTTAATTGTTCATTCATTTCTTTGCCCGCCCCTGGCGAACCTTGCGCATCAAGCCATATGCGCTAACAAGCGCTAAGGAGAGAATTACACCAATAATGATCTGATAGATGTGCGGGGGTGCAGATCTTGCAGAAATGAGAATGTATATGTCGGGTGCAATGAAAGTTAATGCTGTGATTATGAAATTTTGGTAAAACCTTTCAAATTTTCTATCGATCAATCCTTCAACTAATTTGGCCGAATAGATGGCATACGGAATTGAAGAAGTTACATCGAGCACGAGATAGATCCACGGATTGACTCCATATCCGGACAACGTCTTCCACACGACCATGGCCCGGAATGCTCCATAGAGCACCACGCCTACAATCCAGGCGCGTCGCAATGTTTGACGTAACTTTCCTCCGCTCACACCGACAGCCTAGGCTCAATTGGCGACACATCAGGTGCATGACCTAACCTTGCCGATGTGGATTCGCCAGAGGTTCAGGATCGTTCGGCTCGCAGGAAGGCTTTTGCGGTCCATGTGCTTACTGCTTCCGGCGCGATAACCGGATTATTGGCGTTGCAGTCGGTCATTGATGGCAATATCCGGGCAGCCCTACTCTGGCTCATCGCGTGCCAAATTCTGGATGGGATTGATGGTCCGATAGCGCGTAAGTACGACACCGTGACACATGCTCCGCATATCGATGGCCACATTTTAGATTTGGTTGTTGATTACGTAACTTGTGTGGTTGTACCGGTTGCCTTCTTGGTGCGGCTAAATTTGTTACCAGACAATTGGCAAATGATTTTGGCAGCACTCATTATTTTTACTTCTGCACTTTGGTTTGCGCGAAGTGATTTAGAAACTGATGATGCTTGGTTTAATGGCTTCCCAGCTGCCTGGAACGTTGTGGTTCCTACCTATCTTATTCTCGAAACCGGAAAGATTTGGGCTTGTGTGATAACGGTGGTGCTTTGCGCTGCACAATTGACGAGTCTGAAGTTCCCGCATCTCATGCGAGTACGAGCAATGCGTAAGACCACGATTTCAATTTCGCTTATCTATTTGGTTGCGTTGACCGTGCTCTCTGCTGAGTATCCTCGTGGCCCGATGTGGGCAAAGTATGTGCTGCTTTTAGGGCCGCTTTACCTACTCTTCCTGGTCGTATGGAGAACCTTCTTTTCCACGAAAACTATCTTTGGCCAGCGAATCACTTCCTGATTGCATTTACCGGCCAAAATCATCATGTCACCGGTGGGATTTAACCTTGAATCATGATTGCTGATCGTTCCTCCCAACGTCTTGATGAGAATCTCACTCCCGCTTCAGATATTGGTGCTAAAACTGCGCTAACTCTCGATTGCCACCGCTGCGCGTTTAAACATGAGCAAGATCAATGTGGGGATTGTGTTATGACCCATCTTTTGAACTTGCCGGTGCCTGCGCACAATCCAGCCCTAACCGTCCTGATCGAACAGGGCCTACTGCCACCTTCCAAATTCACCCGATCCACGTCTGAATAGCGGCTTTCTCGCGCAGCAGGAGAGCGTTCAGGGGGATGGGCTAGCCTACTTCCATGTTTTGGCGAGCCTTGGCAAGCGCACTAGGTCTGCTCTTCTCGCTTGTCGTTGTGCCAAGTGCACATGCCACCCCCGCTTCGATTTTGGCGGTGCAGCGTCAGGTAGCCAAATTGCAAAGCGATGCAGCTGATGCAGCAGAAGCAGCCAACGCTGCGCAAGTTCGACTAAACAAATTGCAAACAAGGCTAAAAGGTGTCAAAGGCCAGCAGGCAGCCCAGGCACAAAATGTGACAGAACTTAAAAAGGATTTGGGCCGCATCGCAATCGAGGCATACAAAAATGTTGGACTTAGTCAAGGAGTAACCCTGCTCTTTCAAAATGATCCGGCAGGTTATTTAGCAAGTGCGGGTGCTTTAGATGTTGTCACTAGAACACAGAACCTCAAACTTCGCAGATTTTCTGTTGCCGCCCAGCACTTGCAACAGACCACGTTGCTAGTAAGCGATCAGGTAAAACAAATTGCAGCGGCGCAGAAAGATTTGGCTGCCCAAGCATCTCTGGCTCGAAAGAAATTACAAGCGGCAGAAATCTTATTGAATTCGCTCAAGGCAGAAGAGAGAGCCCGACTTTTGGAATTAGAAGCAGCAGACGATGCTGCAGCTCAGAAGAACTCGTTATCTGCTGCAAAATTGGCCAATAAAGTCAGTGGAAGAGCTGGAGTTGCGCTTCGCTTTGCTCTGAAGCAAATTGGAGATCGATATTCTTTTGGTTCAGCGGGACCTACAACATGGGATTGTTCTGGATTGACCATGATGGCTTTTAAACAGGCAGGAATTTCACTTCCACATTCAAGTTATGCCCAAATCCATTACGGCAGAAAGATCTCTCGCGGTTCTTTGCAACCCGGGGATTTAGTCTTCTTCTATCGCCGAGTAAGCCATGTTGGTATTTACCTTGGGAATGGATTGATGGTTCACGCTCCGCGACCAGGTAAACGGGTTCAAGTATCGCCGATAACGATCATGCCGTTCGTCGGAGCAGTTCGACTCTAGTGAAAGTTGCTGCAGAAGAATTTGCTAAATTAATTCGCCCATTGATACTCGTTCGCTGGCTGGTTGCTTCGCTGATTGTGATTCTGGTTCCCCAATTTTGGCTTGTATTAGATATCAAAATCGGGTTGAGAAGTCTATTGATATTGATAAGCGTGATTGGAATTCTTAATTTTCTAGCTGGGAGTTTAACCTCAAGTCGAATTGAAATTATCAGGCAGCGATTTGGGCTATCGCATCGGAATTGGAAGTTATGGTGGAGTGATCGAGTAAAAGCTCATCTGATTTCTATTCTGACAAATTTGATAATCTTCTCAACAATATATCTTCTCACTTCAGAACTTTCTGCGCCTCTTTCAATGATCACGATCTGTTCACTTGCTTTTCTTGGCACGCTCACCCTTTCATTTGTAATTCCAGTGCTTATTACTCCGTTGTTCACTAAATTGCGGGATATTCCTGTGGAGAGTGAACTGAGAGCAAAAGTTTTGATGATGGCTGAGCAATTGGGTATCAAGGTGAAGAAAATTCAAATCAGTGACGCATCGAGACGAGGAAGCGCCGTTAATGCCTATGTTGCTGGAATAGGAAAAACCAGAAGAGTGGTGCTATTCGACACCTTAGTAAGTTCTCTTCCTCTAGCTGAAGTTGAAGTGGTATTAGCTCACGAGTTTGCCCATGTGAAATCTCGAGATGTTTTCAAATCAACGCTCATGTTTTCTATCGCCTCTGCTTTATCAGTAGTGGCCATGTTTCAATTCCTATCACCAAGTTCGCCTTATCGTTTTTCCGTTCAGGCAATTTCACTCTTTGCCGGCTTAGAAGTCATATTCCAGCCTCTTGCAGTTGCGATTTCCCGAAGGGCGGAAATTAATGCAGATCGAAGATCCTTGGAACTCATTCCCAATCTCGAAGTTTTCAAA
>CAYFKL010000078.1:1157-6989 GCA_964343565.1 uncultured Actinomycetes bacterium | reverse complement strand
ACAACTTTTTCCGCCAATTCTGTCTCAATCTCCATGGTGCGAGAAATGACGGTCATTCCGTAGTAGAACGAGAGCACGATCAATTCATATGCTTGCAGATCAACATCATCTGCGATGATCTTTTCAGCTTTAGCCTTTTCTAACACTTCATGAATCTCCGCTGTTCTTTCATTCCAAATTCCACGCATCAGAGTATCGAGGGGTTCATCAAATTCGGCTGCAACTGTATTTTTTATCCAAGCAAAAGCAGCCTGAAAATTTGAAGGTTGCATCTGCTTGATTTGCGTCTCACGATATGCGGCAGACTTCGAAAGTAATTCTCCGGAATCAACGATCGCTCTAATTCGCTTCAGACGCTCTGCTGCATGCATTGTGAGGTCTTGATGTGAAGTTCTGACTTGTTCTGCACGGACAGCCGAGATGAGATCTTGGCGATCAATAAAGTGCGCATAAATTGCACCAGTGGTCATACCGGCTGCTCGAGCGACTTCAGCAACTCGTAATTTTCCGGGACCAACTTTTGACATGATCTCAGTGGCTGATCGGATAATGGCGGCGCGAGTCTCCTGCGGAGTTGTATAAGTTGTCATCGCGCCTCCCACCGCTAGAAAACTTGCCCCAGCCTACTGCCTAGCAGTAACGAGTTCCACGACCCTCACGAGCGAATCCAATTATCGTTATGCCCGCACTGCGCCCTGTATCAATTGCCATCGAAGTTGGCGCAGAAACACCCACTATTGCGCTCAATCTGGCCATCGCAGCCTTCTGCACAATTTCGAAACCAATTCGGCCAGAAAATAACAATGTTCCACCGACTATTGATGAGTTTCCCAGAGCCGCGGCCCCAATTGACTTATCCACAGCATTGTGACGACCTACATCTTCCCGAACCCAATGAACAGAATTCTTATCTGTTAAGTAAATACCGGCCGCATGTAGCCCACCAGTTTTCTCAAAAAGTTTCTGTTCTGGCTTCAACAACGCAATCGCACTAATGAGTTCTTCCTCTGACAAGCTTGAAGGAACTGCTTTCTCTGGAATTTTTTCTTGAAGTTCAGCAATGGACGAAACTCCACAAACTCCACAAGCAGAGGAGATGACGAATCTTCGATCTAATAGCCGGGTAGGAACTTGGGCATGTGCTGAGTGGACAATAACCACATTCGCTCTTTGCCGAGGCGTGAGGGAACGATCGCCGCAAACCACCACTTTAGTAATTTCACTAAAGTTTGAAACTACTCCTTCTCCGAGCACAAAACCGGCTGCCAATTCCAAATCATTTCCTGGCGTTCGCATAGTTACAGCGATTCGATCTTCTCCGTGAGAAGTTGCTAAACGAATTTCTAGTGGTTCTTCAGTTATCACCGATTCGAGGGTTTGACGCGATGCGCCGCTTTCAAACTTCGTGGCAGCAACTTTTGTAACAGCACTTGGGACTTTTTCAGTATCCATCGATTAGGCGTTTGGGTTACGGAAGTAATCGACATGCTCCGGTGGCAGTGGAGCATTTCCAAGAATGAGATCCGCTGCCTTTTCTGCCACCATCATGGTTGGTGCATAAAGATTGCCATTAGTAACGTAGGGAAAGACGCTGGCATCTACAACACGTAATCCTTCAACTCCATGAACTTTCATTGAAGTTGGATCGACAACTGCCATATCGTCAGTGCCCATCTTTGCAGTGCATGAAGGGTGTAATGCAGTCTCGGCATCTCGTCGTACCCATTCAAGAATTTCTTCATCAGTTGAAACACTCGTCCCTGGTGAAGTTTCTCCCCCATTGAATTCGGCCATTGCAGGTTGATTCAATATATTTCGTGCGACTTTAACTGCTTCAACCCATTCTCTGCGATCTTGGTCAGTTGAAATATAGTTGAAGAGTAGTGCTGGCTTTTCAAACGGATTATTGCTTTTGATTTTGATTGAACCGCGAGCGTCGGAGTACATCGGTCCAATGTGAACCTGATAGCCGTGGCCACCCTTTGGCGCGGTGCCGTCATATCGAATCGCTAAAGGTAAAAAATGGAACATCAAATTGGGATAGCGCTCATTCTGATTAGATCGCGCAAATCCACCACCTTCAAAATGATTAGTTGCTCCAGGCCCTTTTCGAAAGAACAACCAATTGGCGCCAATAAAAGGACGCTTCCATTTCTTGAGATTTGGCTGCATGGAAACCGGCTTCTTACAGGCGTATTGAACATAAACTTCAAGGTGATCCTGCAAATTTGCCCCGACTCCAGGTAGATGATGAACAACATCAACACCAACTGAATTCAATAATTGGGCATCCCCAATTCCTGAAATTTGCAAAATTTGTGGAGTATTTATGGCGCCGCCACACAGGATAATTTCCTTGCCGTGAATGACAGACTTCTTACCGCGCTTACTAACCTCGACTCCAACAGCTTGCTTTCCCTCAAAAAGCACCTTGGTAACGTGAGTTGAAGTCCGCACCGACAAATTTTTACGGTGCAACACCGGATAGAGGTAAGCGCGTGCTGCCGAGAGGCGACGTCCTCTATAAACATTCTTATCGAAGGGACCGAAACCTTCCTGGCGATAACCATTTACATCGTCAGTCCGCTGATATCCAGCTTGCACCGCAGAGGAAAAGAATGCTTCGAATAACGGATTGGTTGCTGGACCCCGCTCCAGTTTTAATGGCCCGGAATGTCCTCGATACTCGGTGTTCGGATCCGCGAGCGCATTCTCCATTTTCTTAAAATACGGAAGGCAGTGCGCATACGACCAGGATTGCATCCCCGGATCGGCAGCCCAACGTTCGTAGTCCAGTGGATTACCCCGTTGCCAAATCATTCCATTGATGCTGCTTGAACCACCAAGCACTTTGCCGCGGGCATGGTAAACCCGGCGACCATTCATGAAAGGCTCTGGTTCACTCTCATATTTCCAGTCATAAAATTTGCTTCCGATTGGGAATGCCAATGCTGCAGGCATATGGATAAAAACATCCCATTTGTAATCTCTTCTTCCAGCCTCAATAACCAAAACTTTGTGATCCGGATTCTCACTAAGTCGATTTGCTAGCGCACATCCGGCAGACCCGCCGCCAACAATGATGTAGTCAAATTTTTCGCTCATTTAGAAATTTTTCTTTCCAAGGATTCAACTACATTTGTTACAAGCATGGCTCGGGTCATCGGCCCAACTCCACCCGGCATTGGAGCAACAAATCCAGCAACATTGAACACATCTGGATGGACATCGCCCACTAGGCCGCTTTCCGTTCTTGTTATGCCAACATCAAGAACTGCTGCGCCTGGTTTGACTGAATCCGCTGTGATCATGTGCGGTACTCCTGCTGCAGCAACGATGATGTCCGCATCACGAAGATAGGTTTTCGGATTTTTAGTACCAGTATGCACAAGAGTTACTGTGGCATTTTCACTCTTTCGGGTGAGAAGCAATCCAAGCGGACGTCCGACAGTTACGCCACGACCAACAACCACCACATGCGCACCATCGATGTTCACTTGGTACTCACGAAGCAATTCCACGATTCCGCGAGGCGTGCACGGAAGTGGCGCGGGCTGACCAAGCACCAATCTGCCCAAGTTCATGGGGTGTAGCCCATCTGCATCTTTCTCCGGATCCATGGCTTCCAAAGCTGCGTGTTGGTCTAAACCTTTTGGGAGAGGCAATTGCACGATATAACCACTGCAACGTGGATTCGAATTGAGTTCGGCTACCGCACGCATCACATCGTCTTGAGATGCATTGGCAGGTAGATCGGCTCGCACAGATTCGATTCCAATTTCAGCGCAATCACGATGTTTACCGGCAACGTATGCATGTGAACCTGGATCATCCCCAACCAACATAGTTCCAAGTCCGGGAGTCATGCCAAGTTCTTTTAATCTCGCAACGCGAGTCGCCAGATCAGCTTTGACTTTTGCAGCTAATGCTTTGCCATCGAGAGTTATCGCTCTAGAGCCAGTAGTCATTGATGTACTTCTCACCCTCATCGCAGAAAAAAGTCACTACATTTTCGACTTGATACTTTTCTTTTAACATCTTCGCTGCAATCAAGTGTGCGCCAGATGACGGTCCAACAAAGATCCCGTGTTCTCTACCAAGCCGACGCATCTCTTCAATTGAAACATCAGACTCGATATGGCAAACATCGTCGAGAGCATCTCGATGTCGAGCAATAATTCCTGGGACGAACCCGTCTGCAATTCCTTCAATTAAATGCTTGCCGATTTCACCGCAGAGGATGGTGCAGGATTCGCTCGGTTCCATAGCCACGACAACGCACTTTGGATTCACTTTCTTGAAGGCCTGCCCTACCCCAACAATTGTTCCGCCAGTTCCAACCCCGCCAATGACCAAGTCGGGAAGCACGCCGCGAGGAAGTTGGTCCAAAATCTCTTGACCTAACCATTCTCGATTTTCATCAACGTTCCACTCATTATCAAATTGTTGAGGCGCAAAGAATCCGGGCTGCTCGCCAAGTCGGCGCGCTTCTGCCAAAGCATCATTGACGTGAAAATCCCCCATTCGGTGCACTTCTGCACCAAAAGCTTGAGAAATTGCAGTTCGCTCCGGACTCATACCGTTAGGCATGACCACCAACATCTTGTAGCCCTTAACCGCTGCCACCATTGACATCGCATTTCCGGTATTACCCGAAGAGGCTTCAACAATGGTGTCTCCAGGTTTGAGTAATCCCTCGCTTTCAGCGCGTTCAATCATGTACTTAGCGATGCGAGCTTTAATCGAACCAGAAGGATTGAGGTATTCCATCTTGACCCAGATGCCTTCAATATTGATAAGTGGGGTATTCCCAATGGCATCCAAAATCGTCTTCATAGCGCCATTCTAGTCAGGGATTAGCGCCACTTAGCAGTCGCATTCTGTATGAGCAGGCGTGGAGGCAGCCACATCGATTCCTGGACTTCGTTTGAAAAAACCGGTCGGTTTGAGGTGAAAACCAGTGCGCTCTACCGGCATGACCGGCCAATCCTCAGTCCGAGGAATGTGGTTTGTTCCAAAGACGTACCAAAGTACAAGATCTGAATTCACGAGATTACGATCATCTTTTGTCCACTCCGGCAAACCGGCACCGCCTTCGTGTTGAAATGGATAATCGCCTGCCGGATATCGCTCGTTCTCGTGAAATTGAGTTACCCAGAGATGGTGGTACATAAACTCCGCTCTTCTTCCGATCACAGAGTCGGGAAGAGCCAATGGATAGGTGGTACTTCCGGGAATCAATTTATATCCCACACTTTTTCCAACATGGTTCTTCTTATTTGGATTAATGATTTTCCAGAAGCGACCTTGTAGAGGATCAATAAGTCGTTTTGCGGCAGATTCTGATTCCAAGACGGTTTCTCTAGTTTGGTATGCACTGCCGTATGGATTGCGCTCTCCTTGTGGCAGGTTAAAACTCTCAACTTCGACAACACTATTTCCTTCACCGTCGACCTCTAAGTCCATTCGAGCGCACAAAATATGTTGGTGATAAGGCGCCCATAACCCTGGTTCAATTTCGGTTGCAGATGGATGGTCAGCATGTGGATGATCAGCAAGCGTCAGCACAATTCCAGTTAATTTAGCTTCGAATTCAATTGAACCATCTTGATAGAAGTACCAGAAATATCCATATTCATAATTATTAATTGTCACAATTGATGAGACTACGAACCTTCTACCGCGCCTAACTTCAGTATGGCCATCTACATCTACGTGCTTCCAAAGGATGCCGAAATCTTCTTCATGCATGCAGATTGCGTTCTCGATAGTACGCACTTTTCCATCTGCTTCAGTAACAGCCACGTCTAAATAAATAATTTCACCAAGGCA
>CAYFKL010000078.1:0-1057 GCA_964343565.1 uncultured Actinomycetes bacterium | reverse complement strand
ACTTTGCACGAAGCACCATCAGGTTGATGAATTTGTAAATCTTTCAAAGTTATTCGGTTGCCTGTCTGATTGCTGCGGTACGGACCTTCAGTGGCCGGTATAGGAACATCCAACACATTTTCAATATGGACAACTTCTTCTCTATCCAAATCCACGATGGCATGAAGACCATGAATTGGATGGGCATAGAAATTGGCTTCAGGAGCAGGCTGATGCCACATCGGAGTCCAAATCAGTCTTCGGCCATCGTTTAGAAATTCAGGAATTTGAGCACCGATTGGCCAAGTCTCCATATGCACCGAGTGAATATCCTCTATCCCTCGATCTTTCAAAGCTTGCTTTACTTCTTCGCTCTCTTTGACAACCTTTAGCGCGATGGCAGATTCAACAACTGTGACTGGAGATTTCACCCCGGGAACTTCGCGTAATTCGTATGCTCTTCCCTGAGTATCAATGACTCCTTCCATGACCAATGCGCGCTTGCGATCCCAGATAGTGACCCGTGCTTTGCGAGGAAGATTTTCCGGAGATTTCAATTCTGACTTTGTCGGTTCTTGTAATTGCACAAATGAGAAGAAGTGTTCGGCGTCAAGTTTCCAAACTCTTCTAGCGTGCTGAACCACCTGTTCCAATTCAATGTGGCTTAACGGATCTAACGGATGGTCAAACATCATCACCTGATCATAGAGGAGATATTTTAGTCGGCCTATAAATGATTGAGCACCCGACTAAAAAATTTAGTCGGGTGCTCAATCTCAAATTAGGCTAACCAGGATTTCACAATATCCGGATGAGCATCGATCCACTTCTGTGCTGCTTCCTCAGGCTTTGCGCCGCCTTCGATATCAGCTGCAACAGAGTTTTGATCATCATTTGTCCACTTGAAATTCTTAACCAATGAAGCAAATGGTGATTTTGAATCATTTAACTTCTTGGAAATCAATTTCATAAGTGGAGTTTCTGGATAATCCGTAAGACCACTTGCTGACTTCGGATCCGTCCAGTCATTTGCAGGGAAGTGGACATGTCCCTTTTCCAAGTTAGGGATCTTGGCAAA
>CAYFKL010000077.1:0-7011 GCA_964343565.1 uncultured Actinomycetes bacterium | reverse complement strand
ACGAGACATAAGCATGGACTCATCACAAAGCGTTCCTCCGGCAAACATTCCTTTTAACTTCTTTGAATATTCTTTCGGCTTTGGCAGTGTTATTGCGGCACGCTTTATAAGTGGGTGAAGAGCATCGGTAATGTTTGAATCGCTACTACCAAGCAAGATTTCGATTACAGATTTCTTACTTGAGGCTATCTTGTTCTGAATGAGGGGGAGAACTGATGGATCAACGGGTTTGGATATAAGCACGATAATTTCTGTTTCTTGATCTGATTCAAGAAAATCGAAAGCCGTGAGCGCTGAGATTCCCTGAATTTGCTTCGAAAGATCTCGACCCCCTAAACCAAAGCAGTGTGATATTCCGATTCCTGATCTATCTAATAACGTGGAAACTTGTTGAGCTCCAGTCCCCGATGCTGCGATGATGCCAACGCGTCCTCTATTAACCTTGTTTGCAAATCCTAATCCGTAACCACCGATAATGCTGGTACCACAATCTGGACCCATTACGATTAATCGGTTTCGTTGGGCGAAATCTTTCAAGATTTTCTCTTCTTCAATTGGAACGTTGTCAGAGAAGATCATGACATTCTTTCCTGCGTGAAGAGCGGACATAGCCTCTACAAATGCATAATTTCCCGGTACTGAGATTAAAGCGAGAGATGTATCAAATGATTTGCCAACCGATCGAGTAGGTTCCGCGCCTGTATCCGATTTTGATTTCTTCGCTTCCATATCTTTTCTAGTAAAAATTTGATCAATCTGTTCAAGCAGATCTTCAATATTGCTTTCTGATTGAGTTTCTAGGCAAATCAACAAATCATTTGGAGACACCGTGGGTAGTTCAAAACCCATTTGGATCGCAAGATCACAATTCAACTCCGTAGCCATTGCGATCAATGCTGAGATGCAAGATTCAGAAACTTCCTTACTTACCTGCATAAGTGATACTGAATCGCGGTAGAAACCCTGGCGAATGATGGTCTTCTTCACGCGGCTTCTTCTCCGGCAACTAAATCGATTCCTGTCAAAATACCGAGCCCCGAAGTGGAACCCCAATCTCTTAATTGATTGGCTGCTTCAATAGTCTGATTTTCAGCATACGAGACTGCTGCATCGACTCCGTATCCTCTGGCGGCTAGATCTAAAAGAGTTTTAGAAAATGTTGTGGTTCGATAACCGCTCCAAATCCTTGGATTTGGGATTTGATTGGGATTTGTCATCAACAAATATCCTGCCAAAACGTCATCATAAAATGGCGTCAAGCCTGCTCCTTGTCCGATCTTCTGTGATAAGGCAGTAACTTTCTTTCCTAAACCAATCCGCTTTGACTTCTCCAAACAAGGTGTATCTACAATTTTCGAAATTCGTGCCCGACTGCCGTCTATTTCAAAATCAGTGGAAGAAATTCGAACAATCTTCATACCCACCGATAACTCCCTATCAATGTGTATTGAAGTCGGTAATTTGAGATCTGAGGATGGTTCCGTTGTAAGGGCAAATTCCTGCTTCTCATCTATCCACCAACCAAAGTGTTTGCTTAGCCCTAAACATCGAGCTTCCAACCCGATAGGCAACAATTCCAAGATTGCGGATTGTGCCGTCAGCATGGTGCAAGAGTAGCCAGAAGAGTAGGGTGAAGTCATGTCATTGATTGACAACCAACCAGATGATCTAGCGCAATTTCTGCCTATTGGGCTCGATAAAAACCAAGAAATAGCCGCGCTGTTAAGAAGTGAACAAGTTTCTCAATTCTTAGCTCAGGTCCTATTACGCGGTGGTGGACTCATGGATTTGGCCCAAAAGACGGCCGAACTCATGCTCTCCGATCTAGCTTTTGTGTCAACAGACGGAAGAATCCTGGCCGAATGTGGTTTCGCAGGGGATTACCCGGAAGAACTTTTCGATCCCTCAGGTCGTTTTTACGTTGAGCGTTTCGTGCCTGGATTATCGCAAAATCAGAAGTTGATAATTGTTGGAATTCCATCGGGAGGTTCTCATGAATTGGGGAAATTGGTAGCTCGAACAGATCAATCCTTTGAACCCGGTGACGTCCTAATCTTTGAACGTGTTTCGACCGCCGCAGGATTGGCTCTAACAAAACTGGCGGCAGTATCTGCGATTGAGAGTAAATATCAGGGCGATTTCCTGCGGGAAGTTCTAGATGGCAGGGCAGGCGCAGCAGAGCAAGTTAAATCGTATGCACGTTCTTTGAGTTGGGATTTTGAACGTAGCCCCTTGTTCGTCATAGCAAGCAGATTTGAATTTAGCGAAGAACCTTCCACTGAAAAATTCAGGTTGGCTCTTGAGCGATTCACCAACGCTTGGCAAAGTGTTGTCAGGCCAACTGATTCGAGTGCCGCAATTGTTGCTTTCACTCAAGAAGTAGTGGTGGTAATACACTCGCAAAATGCAACAGCCAAGGATCTATTACATCAACTTTGTGCAGATGTGGTTGGTGATGGGGGAGGCGGCAGGCACGCATTTAACGCCGGCATAAGTGCCCCCGTCCTGGACGTAGAAGGGTTGCCTGAAGGTTATCTACAAGCGACTCAAGCCCTTGTGGTTGGAAGAAAACTATATGGACTTTCAAGCAGAGCCGATTTTGAATCTCTAGGTGTATATCGCTTGCTCAGTCAAGTTCCAGATACAACAAATCTCACCAAATTTCTCAGTGAAACACTCGGAGAACTGGCAATACGAGATGATGAAGAGGCATCTGATCTCCTCCAGACCTTAGACGTGCTGCTGGATCAAAACCTGAACGTGGCCGAGGCATCAAGAATTCTGCATTTCCACTACAACACTTTACGTTATCGGATTTTAAAACTTGAGAAGATCCTGGGACCGTTCACGGTAGAACCTCAAACCAGGCTTGCGGTTGAGCTAGCGCTGAAAATTAAGAACATGAGAGGACTGTAAAGTCAAATCACCACGCCATTTTTTCGAACAAAATTTACGCCTCTGATTAGAGACATTTATGCCGAGTGTTTCTTCTATCTCGTCTTACTTTAGTTACAGCCTTAAGCGGGTGCGACCCTGATCGCGTCCGAGTGCCCGGGCAAAACTCCCGGGTTCACGCCCTTCAGGAGGGGGCGAGCATATGGCAATGTGGACAAAAGTAGATGTACAACCTGGCGAGGTTGTAGCTCCAAACCAGAGACTGGGTTGGGGAAAGACCATCGGACTTGGCATTCAGCATGTGTTTGCTATGTTCGGTGCAACATTCGTCTTCCCGTTGATCATGGGATTGGACGCAAACGTTGGTGTGATGATGTCTGGCGTTGCGACCATCATCTTCCTATTGATCGTAAGAAACCGAGTACCTTCGTATCTGGGCACCTCAGCATCATTTGTCGGCGCAGTTGCCGCGATTCGAGCTGGCGGCGGAGACAACGCTGCGGTTACAGGAGCGATTCTGATAGCTGGCGTAATCCTCGCTCTAGTAGGTGTTCTCGTTAAAGTTCTCGGAGCAGGATTTGTCAACAAAATATTCCCACCTGCAGTAACCGGTGCGGTTGTTATGTTGATCGGCTTCAATCTAGCTGGAGTTGCTACCAACGTTTACTGGCACCAGGATCAATGGGTGGCATTTGTTACCTTGCTGGCCACATTAATCATGTCGGTAGTCTTCCGAGGATTCTTAGCTCGCATCACGGTCTTTCTTGGTCTCATTGTTGGAACGATCGTTGCGATGCTTTTTGACGCGATCGGAATTAATGGTTACGACAGATTCGATGCGGCAACGGGCAAAGTACTTGACCCAGCCACGGCTCGAGTTAACTGGGATGGTTTCAAGAATGCCGATCTCTTCGGTCTTCCCAACTTCCATGGTCCATCGTTTAGCGGTTCCTACATCTTGATCGTGCTTCCTGCAGTTATTGCTTTGATTGCAGAAAACACCGGTCACGTCAAAGCGGTAGCGCAAATGACGGGCACCAATCTCGATGACGTCCTTGGCGACGCGATCATTGGTGATGGTGTTGGAACGATTATCGCTAGTGCTGCCGGAGGAAGCCCAACCACCACTTACGCTGAGAATATCGGCGTCATGGCGGCAACTCGGGTTTACTCAACTGCTGCGTACTATGTAGCAGGACTTGCAGCCATTCTCTTTGGGCTCTCACCTAAATTCGGAGCCCTCGTGAATGCAGTGCCAGGAGCGGTTCTCGGTGGTATCACACTCATTCTTTACGGAATGATTGGTCTACTTGGAGCAAAGATTTGGATCGAGCACAAGGTCGACTTTGGCAATCCAATCAACTTGTTCCCAATCTCTGCTGGCATTATCGCGGCTATCGGTGGTCTCACACAGACCTTCACCAAGGATTTCGTCTTGGTCGGTATCGCTTCAGGAACTGTTATTGCAGTCTTGGGCTGGCACATCTGTAACGCATTTGCTCCGGCAAATTTGAAGCAGAAGAACTAAATTAGAAGGTGAATGGGGGCGTGCAAACGCCCCCATTTGCTTTTCTTAGAGTTAATTTACATACAAAAGTCATCTTTTAGGCGATAATTAACATATGGACGTTGCACGGAATCGAGAAGGCTAAGACCGTGAAACCCTCGCGTTTTGACTATATCCAGGCAACAAACGTAGAAGAAGCGTTGAGAGCTCTTTCAGTTACCAACTCAAAAATTCTGGCTGGGGGACAATCCCTAACTCCATTGTTATCCATGCGATTGGCGGCTCCAGATCGTTTAGTTGATATAAACCACATTGCAGATTTATCAAAGATTGAACTTTTAGGGAATGTGGTGCGTATCGGAGCAACAGCCCGACATGAAACTGTCAGAACGCATCCTCTAGTGAAACGTCATATTCCATTGCTTGCTAAAGCACTTGAACTTGTCGCTCATACGGTAATCCGCAATCGAGGAACCACGGTTGGATCCATTGCACACGCAGACCCAGCTAGCGAAATCCCATCCATCAGCTTACTTCTTAATGCGAAAATGAATGTAAAAAGTTTGAAGGGAAGCAGAGTCATTTCTGCTGAAGAATTCTATGTTGGACCGCTGGAGTCATCATTACGTGAAGGCGAGATGATCGAATCTGTTGATTTTCACATCATGGAATCGACCGATAAGTACTCTTGCGTGGAGGTTTCGCGGCGCCACGGTGATTATGCCCTCGCAGGTGTTTCAGCAATTTCGAATAAGGAGGGGATGGCATTTTCGCTCTTCGCGGTCAATGCCGTTCCCAGTATTTACAATTTCGAATTGGATGCTGCTCCTTCAGAAGTGGTTGGCCGCATACTCGATCAAATAGACCCAGAAGCCGATATCCATGCAACTGCTGAGTACAGAAGGAATTTGGTTGAAGTTTTACTACTTCGGGCGTTAGGAGAAATCCGTTGAACGCCTACGAACCAGAGAATCTATTTGATGTATCCATCCAGTTGAACGGAAAATTGTGCAGTGCTCGAGTTCCGGCTCGCCGTTTATTATCTGATTTTCTCAGACACGACCTAGGTGCAACAGGAACGCATGTGGGTTGCGAACACGGAGTTTGTGGGGCTTGTACGATTCTGCTAGATGGAAAACCCGTGCGTTCCTGTCTAATTTTTGCCGTGAGCGTAAATGGTCAAGAAATTACGACAGTTGAGGGTCTGACGAAAAGCGATGGAACGATGGGAGTGGTACAGAAAGCTTTCCATGAAAGCCATGGCCTTCAGTGCGGCTTCTGCACCCCAGGTTTCTTAACGACTATTCACGCATATCTCTTAGAACACCCAAATCCAACTGCGGAAGAAGCGCGTGAAGCAATTGCCGGGAATTTGTGTCGATGCACCGGTTATCAAAATATCATCAAGAGCGTTCTGAGAGCTGCAGAGATGTTGAAGAATTCATGACAACTAAATTGTTTGGCGAGCCAATTCTTCGAAAAGAAGACGACCGTTTACTAACGGGACAAGGAAAGTATCTTGACGATCTTGGCAAAGGTTCGTATTCGGTAGCTTTTCTCAGAAGCCCTCACGCGGCAGCAAAAATTCTGAGCATTGATGCAACGCAAGCGCTTGAGGTACCAGGTCTGGTCGCTCTCTATACGTATGAGGATCTCGATGGAAATTTGGCAGAACCATTACCTCTCTTGATTCCTCATCCAAACTTAACTGCTCCAAAAACTGGTTTTCCGCTAGCCAAGGATTGTGTGAAGCACGTTGGAGAAGCTATTGCGATGGTCGTAGCGACTGATAGATATATCGCTGAAGATATCGTCGATTTGATAAATGTTGAATACGAGATACAGGAACCAGTCGTCGGTATTTCTAAATCAAAATCTGGAGTCGTAAAGGTTCATGAGGAATTGAGCTCAAATGTAAGTGCGAATTTGGTCCAAGAGGTTGGTGATGCTCGGTCGGCCATCAGATCAGCGCCTCACAAACTTGAATTGGATCTGTTCGTCGAAAGAAGTGCTTGCATGCCTCTTGAAGGAAAAGGCGTTTTAGCCATTTGGGATTCGGATTCAGCTGAATTAAGACTTTGGAGTTCAACTCAAACCTCAACTGGCGTCCGAGCCGCTGTGGCAGCCAAACTTGGCTTACCACTTCAGAAAGTTGAATGTACTGCGCCGGATGTGGGTGGTGGTTTCGGGGTGAAGATTATGCATCCCTGGCCTGAGGAGATACTGATTCCATGGGCTGCCATTCGCCTCAATCATCCAATTAAGTGGACGGAAGATCGCCGAGAGCATTTCATTTCATCATCACACGAAAGAAGCCAGGAACATCATGTCGAAGTAGGCTTTGATGAAAATGGACGAATCTTGGGATTAGACGTCACTTTCTTCCACGACAATGGCGCATACACTCCTTATGGGATTATCATTCCAATTATCACCAGTACCCAGTTACTTGGTCCGTATAAACCTAAAAATTATCGAGTTGATGCAACTTCACTTTACACAAATACTGTTCTAGTCACTCCTTATCGTGGAGCAGGACGTCCACAAGGTGTTTATGTAATGGAACGAACAATGGATGCCATTGCTAAGTATTTGGGGGTAAGTCGAAC
>CAYFKL010000076.1:0-7017 GCA_964343565.1 uncultured Actinomycetes bacterium | reverse complement strand
AGTGAATCGAAAAAACTTTCATGATCGGATGGTGCGGGTTGGTGTAAATGACGTAATGGAAAAACTAAGAGTGCTGCGAGGAGAAAAGTTGCAGCATCAACATAAATCGCGGCATACCCACCATATTGCGCCACAACCCAGCCGGCGAGCGCAGAGCCAGAGACCATTCCGACATTACTAGCCATACTGATGAAACTATTGGCATGCGTGAGATCAGTTTCAGAAACCGTTAAAGGAGTTAAACCTGGAAATGCTGGCCACCAAAATGCATTTAATACACCGCAACCAAATTGAAGAATGATCATCCATAACAACTCAACATGATGAGTTGAAAATAGATAAGCAATATAAATTAATAACAAGCCGAGAATGAAATCTGTTGTCGCGATAACCATCGGTCGCCTGACTCGATCGGCCACAATCCCACCGATCGGCAGAAAGAGCACGATTCCCACACCCTGCGCCGCCAGCAACCATCCCAAGGTCGATGAGGTTCCGTTATCCAATTCCAGAATGGCAAATGGAAGCCCCACCAGTGCAATGCCATTGCCAATATTGGAAACTAGTCGAGCCAAAAAGAGTCTTCGGAATGTGCGCGAGCGCAGTACCGGATCTTTAGCCAGTGAAATCACAAATCTCTTTTCGTTCAGTCGACTCAGATGAGTCTACTTAGGTTTACCTTCGCTGATTTACCGCAGAAAAATCGGTACCTTTTCTTTATGCCGCACTCCAACAATCTCTGGACTGATGCCTTACAGCGAGCCCATGAAGGTAATAAGGACCACCGAGCGCACCGATCTGGCTGGCTTCGAGCTGCAGTGCTGGGAGCAAATGATGGGTTGGTCTCTAACTCCTCCCTCATGGTCGGAGTTGCCGCTGCTGGTGGTTCCTTCGCATCCTTAATCACTGCAGGAGTTGCTGGCATTGCTGCAGGCGCGATGTCGATGGCAGTTGGAGAGTATGTCTCGGTTAGTTCGCAGACTGATATTGAAAATGCAGATATGGCTGTGGAGAAGAGACAACATGCTGAAAACCCAACTGGTGAATTAGAGGAGTTAGCCCATCTCTATGTTGAGCGGGGATTACCTGCTGAGTTAGCAATGCAAGTTGCTCAACATATGCATCAAAAAGATGCTCTCGAAGCGCATATGCGTGATGAGTTAGGACAATTTGAACACACCAAAGCAAATCCACTTCAAGCTGCTGTGGCTTCAGGGATTTCCTTTACTGCTGGCGGTGTGGTTCCACTGGTAACCGCGTTAGTTGCTGGAAGTTCTATTCGCACGATGGCGATTGTGTTAGTCACGATTATTGGATTAGCAGTTTCTGGTGCGGTGGGTGGAAAGGTCGCAGGAACGCGGTTTATGCGACCTGCAATCAGAGTGATGATTGGTGGAACTGCCGGAATGCTGGTAACTGCGGTAATAACCCGCATTGCACATGTCTCCGGAATTTAAATAGAGACTGACTTCTTTTTGTTAGAAGAAGTTTTACTGACTGATTGAGTATTTGGTTTCGCGTTCTTGGTAGTTGGTTTGGTTGTAGGCGCACTCTTTTTGGTAGTTGCATTATTAGGAGCAATAGTTGGAGCACTCTTACTTGTTGGTGCTGAACTCTTGCCGGCTGCCTTATTGACTAGTCCCCCGTTATTTCCATTATTACCAGCACCTTTATCGTGGCCCTTTTTGCGACCTTGATGCTCAGCGCCTTCGTTCTCGCCACCCTCTTCACCCTCATTGTCATCATCACCAAAATTTTGACCGCCTTGAATTGAGGGCTTAGCGCTCTTCTTCGGTTTTGGAGTGGAATCGGCTGCAGATGCTGCCTCAATGGAACCGCCCATCAGCACCAACACCAGCGCTAAGAGCATTCCTCGATTGCGCACCATCTGCAGCCTCCTCCAACTCCCTAACCCAATCCCCCCGGACCGAGTGATACAGAACTAGAAGAAAAGTATGACCCCATAGAAAGAATCCAAAGCCGTTTTTCTGTGGCCTTCTTTAGAACTTTCTGTGGGGGCTACGCTGGGAAGCGTGCCTGATCTGCCCGGTCTACCCCTGATCCCACTGCGAAACTATTTAGACGAGCTGGAACTCATGCCAGGTGAGTTAAGCGCTGAGTTGGCTCGGGGAGGCTTCTCTAATCTGACCTATCTACTGCAAAGTGGGAGTGAGCGGGCGGTCTTGCGACGACCACCTCTTGGACACGTGCTCTCAACCGCACACGATATGGCGAGAGAGTTTCGAATCCTCTCCGCATTGGCACCAACTGATGTTCCAGTTCCCAAGCCAATTCATCTCTGCCAAGACGACGCCATCATCGGTGCTCCGTTCTACCTCATGGAACTTGTCGAAGGTCTAACGCTGCGTTCTCCCAAGGAGACAGCAAAAATTTCTCCAACACTTGCTAAAGAGATTTCGCACGAAGTCATGGATGTGTTGATCAAATTGCATGACGTCAATGTTGATGAAGTTGGGTTGAGAGATTTTGGTCGAACTGAAGGATTTATGGCCCGACAAGTTGACCGTTGGAGCACACAACTTGAGAAATCCCACTCTCGTGATTTGAATGGCGTCGCAGAATTGATTGCAGGACTTCACGCAAAACTGCCGGAGAGCAAATACTTTTCAATCGTGCACGGCGATTACCGTCTCGATAATTGCATCATTGATCCAATGCAAACTGCTGGAAATCGAGTGCGAGCAGTTATTGATTGGGAGATGTCAACGTTGGGAGATACCTATGCCGATCTCGGACTCTTCGTGGTCTACTGGGATGGAGTGCAAGAGATGGCGAACTCTCCGCTGGCAAATGGCATAACTCGAGCAGGTGGATTCCCAAGCGCACACGAGTTATTAGAGTATTACTCAGCTAAAACCGGTAAAGATCTATCGCAGATAAATTGGTATATCGCATTCGGATACTTCAAACTTGCAGTGATTGCTGAGGGAATTCACTATCGCTATATAGCGGGTAAGACTGTTGGTAATGACTTTAATGTGGTTGGCTCATTGGTGGAGCCATTGATCGCTGCCGGACTCGATCAGTTGAGGTAATGGAGGAGTTATGGATTTCGAACTCGACGCACAGAGCAGAGAACTGATCGAACGAACCCAAAATTTCATGGATGAGTTCATCTATCCAGCAGAACCCGAATTAGCCGCTCATCCAGTTGGAAATTTTGAGCGACCGGCGATCATGGAAGATTTAAAGTCGGCAGCTAAAGCTCGAGGTTTGTGGAATCTCTTCTTGCCAGAGGTGAGTGGTTTATCAAATCTTCAATATGCCCATGTTGCTGAATTAACCGGGCGCTCTCCAATGTTGGCACCAGAGGCGATGAATTGCAGCGCACCAGATACTGGAAATATGGAAGTGCTTCATCTCTTTGGAAACCAAGCACAAAAAGATCAATGGCTCAAGCCACTTCTTGATGGTCAGATTCGATCCGCATTTGTTATGACAGAACCTGATGTGGCTTCCTCTGATGCGAACAATATTGAAATGTCGATCGAACGCGATGGCGATGAGTTTGTCATTAACGGTAATAAGTGGTGGTCAACCGGTGCACTCAATCCCAAGTGTGCAATTTTTATTGTGATGGGAAAGACCAATCCACAAGGTGAGAAACATCAGCAGCAGAGCATGGTGTTAGTGCCACGGGATACACCCGGTATAACTTTTGCACCAGCCTTAACCGTCTTTGGTTATGACGATGGTGCACATGGCGGCCACGGTCAACTGACCTTCACAAATGTGCGAGTTCCCGTCAGCAATCTAATCGGTGAGCCGGGAAGTGGATTTGCAATTGCACAAGCCCGATTAGGTCCGGGGCGAATACACCACTGCATGCGCGCAATTGGAATGGCGGAGCGAGCGCTTGAGTTGATGTGTCAGCGTGTAATAAGTCGAAGTGCGTGGGGTAAACCATTGGCGGAGCAAGGTGTGATTCAACAATGGATTGGCCAGGCACGAGTTGATATTGAGATGGCGCGATTATTAACGTTGAAAGCTGCCTGGCTTATGGATACTGCAGGGAGTAAAGCGGCACATACTGAAATTCAAGCAATCAAAATTGCAGCACCAACAATGGCAGTGCGAGTTATTGATCGAGCAATTCAGGCTTTTGGTGGCGCTGGCGTTAGCCAAGCAACACCGCTAGCGCATCTCTACGCCGGAGCGCGTAGTTTGCAAATTGCTGATGGTCCCGACGAAGTTCATTTAGCATCTCTAGCGCGGAGAGAGTTAAAGCAGTATCGCTAAGCAGATGCTCGGTTAATTCGATCTGTAATTGCTGCAGCTAAACCATTTCCCTCTGGTGGAATAACTGCGATGCACGTGAGTCCTGTTTGATCTGCAGTGCGCATCGCTGCATAGAGTTGTTGTGCATACTCTTTCATGGTGGTGGGTGAAGCGAGTCGACGAACTCCTTCAGGTGTAGGAACGTCAGCGAGCGCAATCAATCCCTGACACTCTCGAGAAAGAGTGGTGCACACTTTTGCATGTGGCGCGTAGTGGTTAGCAAGAGTTCCAGGTGCACGTTGTTGTGAATTTGCTGCAATCAAATCTAAACCGGTAACAATTGCGATCTCTTCTGCCGTTATTGCTCCTAGCCGCAAAATACTTGGTGCACTTGCCGTGCAATCAACAATGGTTGACTCCACTCCAACCGTGCAAGCACCGCCATCTAAAATTAAATCTTCATCAGCAAGATAACTTCCAAGTTCAATTTCAACTGCTGCAGCATCGGTTGGCGAGAGTGAACCAAATCGATTAGCGCTCGGTGCTGCTAGACCTAATCCGGATGTTCGAAGCACTTCCAGAGTTAATGGATGATCAGGCACGCGAAGACCAATGCTCTGCTGACCTCCGGTGATCCAACTGCCTACCTCGGGCAATTTAGGCAGGATCAATGTCAGGGGTCCGGGCCAAAAAGTCTCTGCTAACCGATTGGCCCACTCTGGGATGGCAGTGGCCCATTCGCTGATCTGGTTGGAATCGGCCAGGTGCACGATGACTGGGTGATCACTGGGTCGGCCTTTAACTTCATAGATTCGCGCTACCGCAGCCTGATTCCGAGCGTTGGCTGCTAATCCGTAGACCGTCTCGGTGGGGATTGCCACGAGGCGCCCCTGCTGGAGGGCGTTAACGGCGGCGGCAACGGATGTGGTGCGCATCTGCTTATTCTCCCCTACTTCTCACAAGAACCCTGATGCCCAGATTCAGATCCGTTGGGTACTCTGCCGATATGACTCATCAGACCAAGATTCGCGCACTCGCCCTAGCCCTGCTCTTTGTCGTTGGTGGCAGTGCGAGCGCTATGGCCGCCGACACCACAACTCGTGGCATCACCGTGCAAGGTAGTGGCACCGTGAAAATGGTTCCGGATGCAGTCCGTATCTCAGTAACCACCAATGTGGTTGCCAGCACCACCAAGGATGCGCTCGGTCAATCATCTGGGGTTGCTGCTGCTATTCGAAAAGTCTTAACGGCAAATGCCATTGCTAGCAAAGATATAACCACAGCACGAATTAATACGTACCCAGAGTATGTCTACGCGGATGGCAAAGCACCAACGATCTCTGGTTATCGTGCATCGCAAAACTTCACAATTGTGGTTCGAAAAACTGCTATCGCAGGAACCATCATTGATCAAATTGTTGAATCAGCTGGAGATAATGCAACTGTTGATAGCGCCACACCGTTCTTGCTCGATACCGAGAAGGCGATGAATGCTGCTCGAGTGAAGGCAGTTAATAATGCCAAAGCAAAAGCAGCCGCATATGCAAAACTGCTCGGAGCAAAATTAGGTGCGGTGCAATATCTCAACGAATCCACCTCTAATTACACTCCAATGCCAATTGTTTACGGCGCGATGGCTAAAGCGGATAGTGCACCAACTTCAATAGATGTCGGTCAGCAAGATGTTTCAGTTAATGTGGAAGTGCGCTGGACTCTCAAGTGAGTGCAGATGCATTAGATCGCGCGCTCGCTGAATTAATTGGAACTGGGGAAATATCTCCTGAGCAAGGCGCCAGACTTCGCGATAGATTCCACGCCAATTTAACGTTGGTTGATATTGCTGATGCCAAACCAACTGAGAAAACTAAACGAGCAGTATTAGGGGAGATCGGCGGTTATATTGGCGGCGGTTTCACCTTAGTTGCGGTCTTACTCATTCTTGGTGAGTCGTGGAGAAACCTCACTGATTTTGGACGCGCGCTTACTCTAGGAATTCTGGCTCTCATATTTTTTGTTGTTGGCTATCTCATTCATCAAGGTGGACGAAGTACAACTCGATCTCGATTAGTTGCCACACTCGCTCTCTTTGGAGCCATTGCAATCACCGGTTGTGTTGGAGTCTCTGTTCCAAGTTATAAGGCACCTATTGCATTTACTGTCGGTTTGATTGCGGCTGCCATTGCCTATCTTCGCAATCGCACGAGCGTTGGCCATATTGGTTTCTATGGCTTCTCTCTGGCATTACTAGCGGCACTGCTTGATGCGATGAAAGTGCTTGTTGATTCACAAGCAATCTTTGTCTTCGTACTTTTTGCAGCGGCTTGGTATTGGCTTTCATCGCGTGGATGGATCGGCGAGAAAGTTTTAGGTTATGCATTAGCTAGCGCCACTACTTTTATTAGTGGTGAGATTGGTTTCGCTAATTCCTCCCATCGTTGGTATGGATATCTCATTTTGTTCTTCACTGCTGTTATGGGCTTCTTGCTCTATTCAAAAGCACGACACTGGCCAGCATTAGTCGCTGGAGTTGCAGCGCTCACTTTTGGAGTTGGTCAACTCGTCGCGGAGACTTTGAATGGAGCACTTGGAGTCTCAATTGGATTACTTGCAGCGGGATTAGCACTGCTCGGCGCCTCTGCCTATATCTTTCGCTCACGCAAGCGGTAGGCGCGCACTTTTTTGGCCGGGCTCAGGCCTTACGCGTATGCTCCTCCTCGGTAATGACGTCCCCATCGTCTAGGGGCCTAGGACATCGCCCTTTCACGGCGGTAACACGGG